>JBEKZX010000050.1:0-11465 GCA_049509455.1 Conexivisphaerales archaeon | reverse complement strand
CACCAGCTTGGCCCCACAGAGCCGCGCAAGCCTTGACGCGACCACGCTGTCCACATCGTAGACGACGGTCACCTTGCTGAACCCAGGTTTGCGCACCAAGCTAGCGGCGACAGCGAGAGAGCGGTCGAGGAGTTCCTTGCTCACGACGGCGGGCATAACGGTCTGTGAGGCGGGGTAGTCGCAGTAGAGCTCGAGCGGGACGAGGCCAAAGAATGGCCTGAAGACCGCTACGGAAAAGCCATGCTCCACAGCCAGGTCAAGGAGACGAGGGACCGAGATGAAGAACCGGTCGCTCATCTTTGCGATGCATAGTACTACGAGGCTTCCTTCCTTAGGCGCCCAGCGGCGGGCTACGTTCTCGCGAAACCTATTGAGTTCGGGGCGACTGTAGTCGAGGGAGTCGAAGAGCATGAGCGCCTTGGCTTTGGTCGCTGGCGTCCCTTCCAGCAGCAGGCCGCCTCCTTCGCCCAAGCGCGCCATCGCCTCCAAGAGTTTGGGGTGGCCCCTGGCCTTCATCGAGACGTATTCCCAGAGCCTTCCCTCCTTGATGGCCTGCTTGGAGGAGGCCACTTCTGATTGTAAGACGTAGAGGTTGTGGAGCCCGAGCGCACCGATCCTCTCAGCCTTAGGCAGTGAGGCGAATGAAGAGACGGTGTACTTCGAACAGACCGGACAGTTGCAGGCCAGATAACTCAGCTCCGCCAGGTGGCGCACGCCGAGGGGGGTCATGTACCTATCCTGCTTGGCGAACAGGATGTATGATGCGGAATCGAAGAGGTCGCAGCCGAGCGCTATGGCCAGTGGGATCGTTAGAGGATGGGCGGCCCCGAAGAGATGGACGGGCTTCTCCGGAGGGAGGGTTTCCTTGGCGGCGATGATAATGGAGGCCAGCACTTCGAATTCGTAGCCGTTCATCACCTCGACAGGAGAGCCTATCGCGAAGAGGTCGAAGGGCATTGCGCTCATCGCTTTCGCGCACCTCTTTGCGATGTCCTGGTGAGCCCCTCCCTGCACGGGTCCCACCCATAAAGGGGGCTTCGAGGAGAGAAGTGGTAGGGTCCTCCTGGCGGCCTTGAGGGTCTCCCTCACAGTGTAGAGTGCCCTCTCGCGGCTGGCCGGATACCCGGTGGGGAGGTCCAGAACCACGGCGATGTCACTGCGTATATCGCGCTGGTATTCAGCCATGGCCACCGGGTCGACATCCACGCCTCCGTAGATCAGGGCCTGGTAGCCCCCCGAATCCGTCATGACTACGCCGTCGTAGCCGATGATCCTATGGATGCCCCTCTCGACGGCCGAATCGCCGTACCTCTTCTTGGTGATGTAGGAGTTCGTGATGACGGCCTCGAAACCCATCTCCTTCAGCTTCGAGCATGAGATCTCCTGCCTGACGGGATGAACCACGGGAAGGAAGGCGGGTGTCTCGATCGACTTTCCGCCGAGGATGAGCCTTCCCAGCCTGCCGGCGAGGTCGGTGTCCCTAACCTCAAACAACAGGTCAGGCCTGCTTCTCTGACTTCTTCAGCGTGCCGAGGTATGCGTCGTAGACCTGTCTGACCCTGTCGGCGCTAGGACCGGTCCCCTCCATGACACCACTCTCGGTGACCTTGATCTTATCCATGACTATGATCACACCTATGTCCTCGCGGAGCCTCACGAGTCCAGGGAACATCTTGTTGATGGCGTCCGCCAAAGCCTTCAGATCGAAAGGCTTCTCGACCAGCCTGATCTCCCTGATCTGGGATCCGTTGAGAGCCAACTTATACGTCGTACCTTCGAATCCGCTGAGGACCAGAGACAGGTCCTCAGAAATGCCCAGGAGGACCCCCTCATGTTTCTTCCCGTCGGTGGTTTCAACCTGAACTTTGTGACCGGTAAAGGTGCCCAACTCCTCAAGGAACTTGCGGGCTGGTGCTATCGACATTCTACAGATGCTTCAGGTTCAGCGTATATAAGTAATTGCAGACGCTAGGGGTGCGCCACGCCACCCACGACTCGAGGACAAGGGTCGGAGCCCCCTTCCTGAAGTCTGGATGATGCCACCGAACTGGACGGCTCAGGATGGCCGGTGCGGGATCAGGGGCCACCAGGACAAGCGCTTGAGATACAGTGCAGCCATCTCCCGATGTAAGGAAGGAGGGGGATCGCCGTGGACGTCATGGGGAAGAGGACCGCCAGCCAAGCGAGGCAAGCTATGACGAAGACCACCTTCATGGGCCTCGTGAGTTTCGTCATTATCCAACCATCAGCGATGACAACCCCAGGAAGCATCCCCAGCATATAGAAGGGATACGTCGACCTGAACAGCTGGGCGAACACGAAGGGCGCCCACGTCGCCCCCATCCAAACGAAGACGAAGAGGATGGTGTTGCCCTCAGGGGGGCTGAGGCTCTCCCACTTGCGGGCGAGGAGATACACCGCCACTACCACGGAGGCGAGGAAGAGCCATTCTTCGGGCATCGTAGAGATGAAGCCGAAGGGTGGGTAGAACAAGAACCAGGCCATGGGAATCACCGTACCACCCAGGAAGGGTAGCCACGACTCCTGAGCCCACCCGGAGAGTCCGATCTCGTGGTTGTAGGCCAGGATGTATTGAATGTGGGCAATGAAGGAAGGGAACGGCGTGAGGACGACATCGTAGAGTTCGAGGCCCACGGCGGCCACCAGGGCGGCGGCCCCAAGCAGGAGGAGGGCACGCTTTACGGAGAGGTCGTGGCGTGCGAGGAAGCTGTACGCGAGGATGGCAATGACGAACAACAGGCCCGTCTCCTTCGAAAGGATGGAGAGCCCGATGAGGGAGCCAGCGACCATCGCCTTGACCGCGGGGCGGCTCCTGAAGGCGGACAGATACACGTAGACAGCAAAAAGCCCGAAGAAGAACATGGGGGTGTCCGTCCACGCCTGCTCGTTCATCCCCAAGAAGACCCCGTCGATCAGGAGGAAGAACGCGGCGTACTGGGCCACTTTCTGGCCGCTTACCTCCTTCGCGATTCCATAAGTCAAAAGCAGCGAACCCGCTCCGAACAGCACCGGGAACAGGGAGTAGCCGACGAGGTTCTTACCGAAGGTCCGTATGGACAGGGCGAGGAAGAGCTTGTCGAGGGGAGGATGCTCATAGTTGCATGTGGATTCCACAGGCGACGTCGTACAGCGATTCCCCGCTAGGATGTCGAGGGCCGCGGGTATGTAGTAAGCCTGGGGGTCGCTGTATGGAGAGCCCCCAGCGGGAACTAGTAAGAATTCGATGAGCTGCAGAGCCGCGTAGGAGAGCATCAGCGCGACGAGGAAGAGCCTGGACGTCCAGGGAGGCCCCGCTGTGCCTTCCAGGGAGCCAGGCTGGAAGAGACGACCCCGAAGGAACGAAGCGCCTCCGAAGCGCGCCATCGGATAGGTCACGGAGGAAAGGAAGGCGAAGATGGCCGCCAGCATGGTCCACAGCTCTCCTCTTGGGAGCGCAGATGCCGCGCGGAAGTAGCAGCCCAGCCCGGTAGTTGTCGAGACGGGCGGGCAGATCGATAGAGAGAAGTAGTAGGCGGCCACACAGGCGGAGCCGACGGCGGCGAAAAGGGCGACCATGGAGACGTGCCATTCGACGGCGGCGGCACCATGGCCCCGAGGGCGGACGACCCTTACCACTCCGCGCTGTCCCCCCTCGTCAGCATGGACACACTATCCACTAGGGCCCCTATGAACTTGACCCTCCGAGCTGCGACCGCAGGCTTGAATCTTCTCGGCCGCGTGCCCCCCTTCGATGGTAGCACCAGGTGCCGCATCGGCGGTCCCGACCTTGGAACGCTTGTAAGCCCGGCGTTCGGAGACGCTCCCTGATGCCCTGCGCGACCGCCTCCAATGAATCGGTCAGCGCCACCAAGCAGGGCGCCGTCGCGCGTTTCACCCTAAACTTTTGAAAGTGTTACGGGCGCTTCGTCGATTTAGTGCCTAACGGCGACCCCGAGTCACCGTGCGACCGGAGACGGCACCAGCATGGTTCCTTCCATTGCGACCATGCCGTCCACCCATCATGAACAATACCCCTGGACGCCGCTGCAAGTAGGATTGACCATGACATATACCAGCGGCGTGTCCGCCTGCGACGTTTGCGGAGGGGGCATGATTTCGTATGAAGGCGAATGGGTCTGCAGGAGCTGCGGCGCCGTGCCAGCCCATGTAGACATTGGGGAGCCGGCCTTTCACATCAAGGAGGCCAGCCTGACCGACTTGAAGGAAGTGGAGCTGGGCAGCTTTCTGGGCTCCAGCTGCTCCTCTTCGCTGAGCGGCTACTCCGGCCTCGACTTCGAGTTCTCCACCCCCGCCTACATGAAGACCCTGTCGGACTTCGGCCTCAGGACCCCCGCACAGAAGACCCAGACCTACGTGCTGGACATCGTGGCGAAGCTGGGCGAATCCATCAACTTGCCCAGGAAGGCGATACTCGACGCCCAGCACATGGCCTCCATCAGGCTGCGACAGGCCCGCGTCAAGAAGGGAAGCCTCCCCACGCTGGCCGCCTACTGCGTCATAGTGGCGGCGCGCAGCGTTGGACGTAACACCATCAGCTGGAAGGCTGTTTCGAAGAACCTGGCGCTGATGGGACATAAGGTGAAACTTACGTCACTCATCTCCATAGCCACCGCCGCGCCGCTGGAACGCGGCGAGATCAGGGTGGAGGAGTATCTGAAGGACGCTGTCAGGAACCTGATGATGAGTCCGCCCGTCAAAGAAGGGATACAGCTGTGTCGGCTCAACCCCATCAAGTACGAAGCCGCGTTGCTGAAGAGGTCCTTCTCCTTGATGTCCACCATGGGGCGCGATTCCTTCTCCGGATACAACCCCATGGCCGCCGCGGCTACGCTTCTGTACATGGCCGAGGACTCCCTTATGGCTGAGGAAGGGAGGAGGAGGATCTTCACACAGAAGACGGTGGCCGAGTTCCTAGGCGTATCGGAATATACCGTGAGGGAGCAGACGGCGAAGTTCAAGCCGCTGCTGCGCGGCACGGGCGCCCTCCCCCCGCCAAAGCCGCTCCAGACCGACTACTGACCCAAAGAGGATCTCCACGACGGAAACGAACCCGATTTCGTAGCGTAGCTGCCGTTCAGCACAGCGACCTGCCGCCGTCGAACGCCCGAGACCGAGAAGACCGAAGGACGCATGCGGATCACAGCATGAACCGGAAGACGTCTTCAGGCCCCTTCACCAGGCTCAGCCAGTCCAGCCTGCCGACAGGGAAGTCGCCCTTCTTGAGGGTAGCCCCTACCTCCCCGACGACGGCCTGAAGGTCCTTGCCGGTGGTGTCCACTTCCCTCACCTTCCTGCGGTAGGCAATCAAAGCTTCACCCAAGCATTCGTCTAGGAATTCGGCAGTGAGGTTCTCCTTCCTCTTCCTTTCAGGATATCCACGCTCCCTATACCTTTCGGCCAGGACAAGAGGGCTGCACCTCAACACGACGACGTAGTCGAGGAGTCGCGCGGGAACGGCCTCCGCGAGGAGGACGCCCGCCAGCACGAAACCGCTTTGGGGGAGATATCGGTTGGCGACCCTGCTGAAGCCCCTTGTGTCGAGCTTCGGTTCGCCGGCCCGGGCCCGTGCGACGAAGCCGGCACGGCGCGCGACGTCGTTCAGGCTAAGGAAGGGCACATCCAGGCGGGCCGCCAGGGCCTTGCCTACGGTCTTCTTCCCCGTGGCTGGGCTCCCGGTGATACCGACGCGGGATCGTTTCACAGCCTTGCGAAGGCGCTGACGGCATTTAAGGGTTAGAATTGAATCCGGTTCGCGACGGATTAAGCATTTGATTCATTCCAGACCTTATGAAACGGAGCGTCTCGGACCTGGGTCATGGTGACCGAGTTGCTGACCGGCGGTCCCACCTGTCTCGCGTCAGTCGGAGCAGGCTATCTTGAAGCCACAGTTGGGGCAGATATCCTCACAGCGCACTTCATGCATCGCCTTCCCACAAACTGGGCAGAGCTTAGTCTCCAGCGACATAGCCATGGGAGGTAGAAGACCCCCGAAACATATATCAAAAACGACTAAAGTCGATGTACGAACCCGTCAAAACTATAAGACAAACTCCACAGCAGCTTTTGAACATCACAGATCGGAGCAATCCAGACAAAAGCCGCAGTTGGGGCAGACCTCCTTGGAGTGGATCACTAGCATCTCCCTTCCACAGATGAGGCAGAACACGATGGAACGGCGTGCCGGGGAAAACGTTAAGAATTAAGTTGGCAATAGCTGTGCAGCCATGAGCACCGTGAAGGGACGGGCCGGATACCTTGTCAGGAGCAAGAGGGACCATCTGGGGACCACAATTGAGCACTTCGACATAAAGAAGAAGCACGACGTGACTTCGATTATAGACGACTATGCCAAGATGGCCTTTTCGGCGCGCGCGCTTTCCCGCGCCGCCAAGATCTACGATGCCATGCTAGCCGACCAAGATTGCTCAGTCATCCTCTGCCTCGCCGGCTCGCTCTTCAGCGCCGGGCTAAAGAATGTAGTCTACGACATGGTGATGCACGACATGGTGGACGTCATCGTGTCCACGGGCGCGATCATGGTCGACCAGGACTTCTTCGAAGGTTTGGGCTTTAAGCACTATCTCGGCACCCCGATGGTGGACGACGACGAGCTTCAGAAGCTACACATCGATAGAATCTACGACACGTACATCGACGAGGACGACCTCAGGATCTGCGACGAGACCGTGGGGAAGATTGCCGACTCGCTTCCCCCGAGGCCGTACTCTTCCAGGGAGTTCATCTTGGAGATGGGAAGGTACCTCGATAGGAACGCCAAGAACAGGGAGTCGGTGGTCCTGGCTTCTTACAAGAAGGAGGTCCCCATATTCGTCCCCGCATTCTCAGACTGCAGCGCGGGGTTCGGGCTCATAGAACACCAGTTGCGAAGGAAGGAGCACGTCACCATCGACTCGGCGAGGGACTTCCTCGAGCTCACGAACGTGAAGATGGCCGCAAAGGAGACGGGGCTGCTTATGATTGGAGGAGGCGTTCCCAAGAACTTCGCCCAGGACGTCGTGGTGGCAGCGGACATCCTGACAGGGAAGACCAAGATGCATAAGTACGCTATACAGATCACGGTCGCTGACGAGCGAGACGGTGGCCTCTCTGGGTCGACTCTCAAGGAGGCGCATTCCTGGGGAAAGGTGGAGCAGGGCGATACGCAGATGGTGTACGCGGAGGCCGCCTTCGCCTTCCCCCTTCTGGCTTCGTACGCCTACAACAAGGGAAGCTGGAAGAGTAGGGAGCCGAGGAAGTTCAGCAAGCTGTTCCAGAAGGCGAGCCTAGGCCGAAGAGGGTCTTAACGCAGAGAAGAAGGGCGAAATCACCACCGTGGGCATCCTGGGTTGAGCCCGGCACTGATTTCACGTCCGCTGGAAACTCGAGTCGTTCAAAACGAGGGAATGTACGATGCGAGTTAGTTCTCAGGGGAAGCATCGGGACCTTAAGGCTTCGCGTTCCCTCCTTCCTTCTTCACGCTCGCCTCCTCTTCTTCGACCTTCAGGACCCCTACCCTCCAGACCGCACCAAAAAAGGGGCCGAAGAGGTAACCCAGAGAAGCCACGACTGCCCCCACGGATACGAAGGCCATGAGGGAGGCGAAGAGCTTCCCGGCGTCCGTCGCAGGGGTACCCGCCGGCCCCTGAGCCGTGGCCAGCATGGCCATGAAATAGAATGAGTCGACGTATGGATAACCCTCCAAAAGATGGATACCCAGGGTCCCGACGGCTAGGACGCTGGCGACGAGGGCTAAGGCGATAAGGCCGCGCCTGTAGACGGATCGGACGTTGTCTTGGCGCATGTGAAATGCGGGGCATCGGCAGCTAATATGGGCGATGAGGTTAAGATGGGTTGCCTTGTCGAAGGAGTCTCTTCTCATATGGCTTATATCACCCTACCTGTTCACTGCCCGAGGGAAGTGTGCTGCGATGAAGTCCATCCTCTTGACGAAGGAGCCTAGTGGCTCCAGCCTCACTGCGGCCCTTGTGGAGGTTCCCATACCTTCCTTGGTGGCGGGCGACGTCCTTGTTAAGATGAAAGCCTGTGGCCTGTGCGGGACTGACTTGGAGAAGCTTCGTGGCGAATACACGGCGGCCATGCCTGTACTGGGCCATGAGGCCGCCGGTGTGGTCGCTTCCACATCGGGCGACGTCGGCGACCTGAAAGAAGGGGACAGAGTCTTTCCGCATCATCACGTCCCCTGTCATCATTGTCATTATTGCCTACACGGAAGCGCGACGATGTGCAAGGAATACAGGACCAGCAACATCGTCCCGGGCGGTTTCTCGGAGTTCTTCAGGGTTCCTGCGTGGAACGTCGCGGGGGGAGGGGTCCTGAAGCTCCCGGCCAGCATGGGTTTCGAAGAGGCTAGCATGATCGAGCCGGCAGCCTGTTGCATTCGGGCCCTGGACCGATGTTCCGTCAATCCCGACGACGCCGTCCTCGTGGTCGGCGCGGGTCCTGTGGGGATGACCCATTCCCTGCTACTGCTCGCGAATAAGGCCAAGGTCTTCGTGAGCGACGTGAGCGCTTCGAGGCTGGAGTTCGCGAGAAGGTCGGGCATCCAGTCCGCCTTCGACGCTTCGAAGGTGGACGTGCCGACGTCCGTCAAGGAACTGACCGGCGGCAGGGGCGCCGACGTCGCGATCGTCGCCTCGGGCAACCAGGGGGCCATAGTCCAGGCGCTGAGGTCCGTGCGCCGCGGAGGGAAGGTCTGCCTGTTCGGCGTTCCTCTTAAAGGCTCAAGGCTGGAATACGACGTCAGCGACATTTTCAACGCAGAGGTCTCCCTCATATCCAGCTACGCGGCCACCGACTTCGAGACCAAGAAGGCCCTGGACCTCATGACGAGCCGTCACGTTGACTTCGGCCCGCTCATCACTCACCGGTTCCACCTGGCCGACTTTGACGAGGCCGTCCAGAACGCTCTCGGCGGAAAGGGTATGAAGACCATCATCACCCCTTGACTCCTCGAACGCTTCGACCCAGTTACCCTTAATACGCCGACGGGACGCCTGCCAGACCTGTAGGAAAAGGACTTGAGTTGGACTGGGGAATCGAGAACAGGCTTTCGCGAATAATGGATCCCCGCAGCGGGCACACCGTGATGCTGGCAGTGGATCACGGTTACTTCCAGGGCCCCACCGCTGGCCTGGAGAATCCGAAGCGCACCATCACGCCTCTTGTGCCTTTCGCCGACTCCCTCATGCTCACGAGAGGCGTCCTGAGGACTTCGATAGACAGCCAGGCCAGAGTTCCAATCGTCCTGAGGGTTTCGGGTGGGACGAGCGTCCTCAAGGAGCTTTCCAACGAAGGCGTCACTACGTCGGTCGAAGACGCACTGAGGCTCAACGCCTCGGCCGTCGCGGTCTCGATTTTCGTGGGCTCTGAGTTCGAACGGCAGTCCCTCATGAACCTCTCGGGGCTGGTGGACGAAGGGCAGCGCTTTGGGATGCCGGTCCTGGCCGTCACGGCGGTGGGCCGGGACATGAACAGGGACGCACGGTACCTGGGCCTCGCCTGCAGGATAGCGGCGGAGCTGGGCGCCAGCGTCGTCAAGACCTATTTTTGTGACGAATTCGAGAAGGTGGTGGACGCCTGCCCCGTTCCTGTCGTCATCGCGGGAGGGAAGAAGCTCCCAGAGATGGAGGCGCTGGACCTGGCCCACAACGCCATCGCAAAGGGGGCGGTGGGCGTCGACATGGGGAGGAACATCTTCCAGTCGAAGAACCCCGTCGGAATGATCAAGGCGGTCAGAGCCGTAGTTCACGATGGCGCCTCCGTCGACCAAGCCTTCACATTGTTTAACGAGAGTTCACCTCGGCCAGAGCCTGATCCCCGTTAGGGCTTCCAAGACGCGGAACGCTGAAATGTACGGTTACGGCATGAGTAAAGTCTGCCAGCGTCTCCATTAGAACATAACGATAGGCGTCGGAGACACAGTCAACTGGACCGACGTCTCGAGGCTGCGCAGCAATACCTCGAACGCGGAGCAGGCGGAGTAGTGGGATTCGGGCGAGGTGACCCCGGGAGATTCCTACTCCTTCACCTTCACCATGCCCGGCATGTACGCCTCCTCGAGTACTTTCCTTATGGACATCGACTCGATGAGAGTCGTCACGGTGGGGCAGCCGGCCCAGGAGTTCCCTGGCGCCGCCATCACCCTGGTCCCATCGATGGCCGTCTCCACCTTCCTCGTTGTGGAGAGGAGGCTCAGGGCCCAGTTGCTACCAATTTCGGGCTACATCGCGATCCCTGGGAATCCAATCATGACGCGAGGGGCAGGTCGTTCGTTCGGCTCCCTCATGGCACTATCAGCCTTCCAAACCCGAGGCCCTCAACTCTTCCTGCTTCGTCGTAGTTCGTTCATGACAAAAAGTGTCGGCGCGTGTGGAAGGACTGCTGGTGTCGATTTGGAGGCCTAAGCCCTGAGCCTTCTCTGGACGAGCAGCGCAAGCATGACTGCGGCGGTCACAGTTATGTAGAGCACGTAGCCCGGGAACTCCGGCGCTGAAGTTCCCGGTTGGACGAAGACCCAACCGACCTGGCCCGCATCTCCCAAGGCAGTGCTGGTGTATGTGAAATTGCCCGACTGGGTAAATGTGAAGCTGAATGTCTCCATTTCCATCAAGGGACCCGAGTCCCAGCTCTCAGCCTGGCCGGGATTTGAAGTGGTCGTGTGCGCGCCGTCCAGGCAGGACCATTCCACCGTGTCGCCCACGTTGATGGTCACTCCCTGAGGAGTGAAGAGGGTTGGATTCATGCCCGAAATTTGGACGTTCACCAGCTCCGAAGCCCTCGCCGGCGCCCCCACGAAGAGGACCAGCGAAGCGGCGAGCACCAGTGCCGAGACGACGATCGCCACGTTGAGGATGCCCTTTGTGTTAAGCCTGTTATATGTCCGTGTTGACATAATGCGCCCGAATGTAGGACATATAGATAACGTTTTTCCTATTTAATGCTTCAGGTGAACTGATAACGGACAGCGTATCCTTGCATTCCATCGTAAGCGGCGGCGGACGACATGGGATCTATTGAGGCGTCGCTTCAATCACGAGCGACCTGAGCGCCTTCGCCATGGCCAACGGATCAGGGTTCTGCCAGACGTTCCGTCCGACGGCGAGCCCGGTGGCACCCGCCTTGATCGCGCCTGCGACATGCGCCAAGAAGGTGGCGTCGTCGGGCGCCTTCGGCCCGCCTGACATGAACACTGGCATCTTTCCCGCCGACTTGACGGCCCACGAAAAGCTCTGGCTGTCACCGGTGTACTTGATCTTCGCGGCGTCGGCGCCCAGCTCAAGAGCAGCCCTCGCCGCATAGGCCACTATCTCCTTCGATGTGTCGTTCTGCACGGCTGCTCCACGGGGATAGACCCAAGCGATGGCCGGCAGGCCCCTCTCGTGAGCCTGCTCCTGGATGCGCCCAAACTCGGCGAACATCTCTGA
>JBEKZX010000005.1:0-62018 GCA_049509455.1 Conexivisphaerales archaeon | reverse complement strand
CCCTGAAGGTAGTGGAGACCCGTGAATGGGGATTCGTCCTGCGGGCCCTGATGCGCGAAGGCAGCTCCGCAGAGAAGGTGGTAGTGGCCGTGAGTTTCACGAAGAATGGCGGCGGCTGGCTCCGCCCGCTTCATTGTTCGGGGACGCTGAAAGCCCTGAGAACAAAACTTAAAGATGACGGGCTGTTCAGCTCAAAATCGGGATGAAGTTATCGCCGTCCCAGGCTGAGCCCAAAAGGCTTTGAAGACCTCGCGACGAACTGACCCAAGATCTCTCCGAAGGCGCTCCCTAGCACATGGGGATACGTCACGACGACTTCCGCTGAATTTAGAAGGCGATCCTGAACCCAGATAGCGGCACTGAGTCGTCCTCCAACGTCACCTGGACTCGCCTTACGGACGCTGCCGGTGGGCCCTTCTTGCACATTTCAAAGGCGTAGTTGACGTCCGCCTCAGCGCCGTCGAGGAGGATTTCGATGGAGCCGTCGTCCAAGTTGCGGACCCAACCTTTCAGCTGAGAAGATCGGGCCACCTCCGCGACGTAGTATCGGAAGCCTACGCCCTGGACCATTCCGTAGACCTTGACTCGCACCCTCAATGGCCGTCGCTAGCACATATCTTACATTTCAAGGTAATACGCCTAGTCACAAGATGGCCGTGCCTAACTGATTTCACGAAGGATGATGATGGTGTTGGTTGTGGCCACTCCTTCGGCGCGGCGAATCTGATCGATGCTCGCGTTAACCTCGGCTATGTTGGTCCCGGTGATTAGGACGGCAATGTCATACTGGCCGGTGATTTCGTATACTCGCTGGACAGCCGGCAGGGCCTTGATCCTGGCGGAGACATCGCTCGTCGGTGTGGAGGGTGCCACCGCCACCAGCGTCAGGGCGCTCGCAGCCTGCCCCACCTCGATATCGATCGTGAAGCGCTTGATCACATTGATCTCCTGGAGCCTTTTTACACGCCTTCTGACCGCCGCTTCGGAGAGGCCAACGTTGGAACCGAGATCGACGAAGGAAAGACGGGCGTCGTGCTTAAGGAGCTCGAGGAGTTTCTTGTCCACTTCGTCCATGCAATATCATTATGAAATCGGTCACTGCGGAATTAAAACCTTTCCTTCCGCCTAGAGCGCAGGTCTCTATGAGACCTTAACATGGGCCTGGAAGGCCGTGCTCTTCAGAACTCACGGTGAGGCTTCATATGCGGCCAGCTCTCCCTGGGCCCCGGAAGCTAGCCGAGCCACCAGCGGCCTGGGGAGGTCGCAGGCCGCCGCCGTCGATTTCACGGCGAGGGTGCGTGGGCAGCTGTAGGTGCTCCGCCTGATGACCATGCTCATGGGATGTGTGAGGGTCAGCGACCTGGATCCGGAAGCGAAGAAACTGAAGCGTTCACGCTCGACCTTGATATCGAACCTGAGTCTGGAGCCGTCCCTGCAGATGAACGCCTTCGCTTGGCCCGAGAGTTCTGCGCTTGACGCGTCGGCCATGATGCCCATGATGCAGTCTCCCCTCAAGGTGAGGAAGTCCTCCTTCGTGACTTCGAGGGTCATCCTATTGGTGGCCAGTATGTTGGGGTGTCCGCTGAAATGCACTGTGAAAATCGGTTCCAATCCTAGACACCCTCAATAGCTGTCCTTTCCAACTAGCGGCACGAAGATGCATCCTCCGAGGTCCTCTTCCACAAAGCGGTCGGCGGAGACCCGAACTAATCTGATTAGATTCTGATATCCTAGGGGTCCGAGAGGGATGAGCAGGACGCCGCCCACCTTGAGCTGCTCCTTGAGGGCTACGGGGATGCGGGGGGCCGCCGCTGTGACCGTTATGCCGTCGTAGAAGCCTCGGGGTCTCGAAGGGTCTCCGAGAGTCCCGTCATGGTGGAGGACTTCCACCCTGTCGGCATAGCCAGCCCTGGCTAGGTTCTTCCGAGCGAAGTCAACGAGCTCGGGGACCCGCTCCAGCGAAACGACCCTGCCTCGCTTACCACCCGCAGGCGCCACCATCTCAGCGAGGAGCGCCGCGTTATACCCGCTCCCGGTGCCGACCTCCAGGATGACGTCGCCGGGCTTAGGGTCGAGAGCTTCTAGCATAATGACCACCATGTGCGGAGCAGAGATAGTCTGGCCCGTTACTCCCAAGCCCAGCGGCATGTCGAGGTAGGCCTCCTCTTCGGACCCGGGCCAAACGAAGGCCTCCCTTTCAACGGTCAGAAAGGCCCGCCGCACTGCTTCTGTCTTCATTATGCCCTCGGCAGCAAGGGCTTCGGCTAGCCTCAGCCTCTCCAGTCCCAGTTTCAACTGCTAGATGAACCACCTTTCCAGGGTCTCGCTCTTCCCCTTCGAATTCTCTTTCACCCTTTGCACGGCGGCCTTGACCCTGTCCTGTGAAAAGTCATGCCCGTCGCAGAGCATCGACCTCACGCCCTCGAAATCTATCACCCCCCATTTCAGCTCCGGGACGTCCACCACCGACGGTTTCAGGAAGATGTCGCGGATCTGTTGGTATTGGGACTGGGCGAGTTCCGCCTTCAGGGGTTCTACCTTGTCGAGAGAACCATAGGTATGTATGTACTTCAGCGCCGTCGCTGTGCCGACCCCCCTGAACCCGTCAGGGTTGAAGTCAGTTCCCAGCATGATGCCGAGGTCGACCAATTGCGCGCGGTCAATGGACAGCTCCCTGAAGACGTCCTCCAACTTGACCATCTCCGGGTTGACCTCCACGTAGATGTCCTTCCCTGGGAGCTTCCTCCTCCCCGATATGGTCAAGTTGCGGATGAGGTGGGGCGAGCCGAAGAGAAGGGAGTCGTAGTCCTGGGAGACGGAAGCCCAAGCTACACTAGTGGCGGCAAGGTAGGCAGCCTCACATTCCCCCTCCGAGGGAGCTTGAACCAAAGGGAGGCCCATCAGCTTCAGGAGCTCCTTCGATTCGGCGACCATCGATTCATCGAGCCTGACCGACATCGAGCCGTACTTGCGCATCCCCTCGGCGTCCCCCCTCACTTGAGCCTCCTGATAGAGCTCGTAGGCCTTCCTCTTCGCCTCCCCCCTTCTGAGGATCTCCTCATGCTTGAGCCGTGGAGGCTTGCCGTCGAAAACGTAGAGGGGCTGGACGCCCTTCTCCAGGAGGTTGCAGGTGCGATAGAAGAGGCCACTAAGGTGAGAAGTGACCCTTTGCTCCCTGTCCATCAGGGGGTCGCCGGTCTCGCCCCTGATCACTGCTAGGAACTGGTAGAGGGCGTTGTAGGCGTCGATGGCCACCACACGCCGGTAGAGGTCTTCCAGCTTGATGGGGAATCTGCTCTTGACGAGGGGACCCAAGTCTACTCCCAAGCTGCCACAGCCCATCTGAGAGGCCGGGAAGTCTCTTATGTGCTTTCCTGACGAGCAGGCTCCGCCCTCGGCTCGCGGTATTCAATCCGGCGCCTTTCCTTGTCCATCCAACTCACGGTGATGAGCCCCCGGATCTCCAACCTGAGTAGCACGTCGTTGAGCTCATCCATGTCCATTTCCTTCGTCTTCCTCAGCTCATTAAGGAGGTCCACGTCGGTCGTCACCTTCATGGACCGTATCTTCTCATCGATTGCTGTTGCGGCGCTATCTACCATAATGAAAGCACACCTTACAGAACGTCGTTTTATGAGCACCTGGCGCAGGCTTATTAAAGTTGCTGGGGGGGGTTACGTTGTAGCCTAACCGTCTTTGCCAAAGTGTCAGGGGGAGTTGTTTAACCCCCCTGATAGGCGGTGGAGGGCTTCGCCTCCCGCTATGCCCCTGGGGATGGACTGGCACGACTACAACGAAGCTCTCATAGAGAGGGGGAGCTCCCTGATGGACTTCGGCTTCATAACGACGTGGAACGAAGAAGTGGACTCCATGAACGAGGGGAAGGAGGGGAGGCCATATAGGTTCCCGGAGTCCTACGTCTCCTTCCTGGCCTTCCTCAAGGTGGGCTTCGACATGACCTATCGATCGCGAGGTGCAGGGTGTCACGAGGGCCCTCTCGGAACACATAAAGCCCCTGGAGGAGATGCACTTCACCCACGCCAGGAGGAGGATCATCAGGATGGTGAAGAGGAGGAAGCCTGCCGATATGGTGAAGGTCGAGGATGGAGAGGAGCCCCTCACGGTGGTGGCGGACTCGACGGGGCTGTCCACCACGAGGAAGGGCTCGTACATAGAGGCCATGTGGAGGAAGGAGAAGAGGAAGTTCGTCAAGCTGCACGTCTTGGCCGACCCGAAGACCGGCAAGATAGTGGGGTTCAGGGTCACGTCCGGGAAGACGAGCGATTCGAAGAAGTTCTCCCCCATGGTCAGGGAGGTGGCCAAGAAGGCCAGGGTCAAGAAGGCGTACGCCGACGGTGCGTACGACGCGAGATACAACTTCAACCTCCTGGACGAGCTCTCCATAGAGCCAGCCATCAAGGTGAAGAGGAGCTCGAGCGCGAAGCCCCACGGATCCCCCCTGAGGAAGGAGGAGGTCCTCCTGGTGCAGAGGCTGGGATACGACCGCTGGAAGGAGCTGAAGGGGTACGGCAGGAGGTGGATGGTGGAGGTGGTCTTCTCCGCCTTCAAGGGGGTCCTGGGGGAGACGCTCCGAGCGAAGAGGTTCCTCTCTCAGAAGGTCGAGGCCTCCCTGAAGGTCATGCTGTACAACAGGTTCATGTCGATAAGGTCATAGAACCAAGGGAAACCAGCGGACGCCCTACCCGCAATGGAGTTAGGCTACAACGTATGGGGGGGTTTCATCCGTACTGGTTCTGCTTCTGCGTCTTGATGACCTGGCTCCGCAGCTTCTTGTCCAGCTCGGCGTACCAGTCCTCCATCTCCTTGCTGAACCCGGGCTTAATATGCTCCAGCCCCTCCGCGAAGTCAGCGCGGGATACCGCCTCCGACTTCCTGCGGATGGCGGAGAGGCCTGCCTCGCGGCAGAGGGATTCAAGGTCGGCGCCGGTGAAGTTCACGGCGGACCTCGACACCGACGCGAGGTCGACGTCAGGCGCCAGGGGCATCCTAGAGACCAAGATCTTGAGTATCGACAAGCGGCCTCCCTCGTCGGGAGGGCCCACGTAGAAGAGCAGTCCCAGCCTCCCCGGCCGCAGGAGGGACGGGTCCAGCAGGTCGGGCCGGTTGGTGGAGCCTATGATGAAGACCCCTTCGCCTGAGTAGAGGGAGTCGATCTGGGTAAGGAGCTGGCTGAGGATGGTCTCGCCGCTCCATGCTTCGTCGGAGGCATAGCGCACTTTCCCCACTGAATCGATTTCGTCGAACAGGATGATGCAGGGGCTGGACGACCTTGCCTTCCGAAATATGTCCCTTATCGCCTTCTCGGACTCACCCAGCCACTTGCTAAGGATTTCTGGTCCCCTGATGACGATGAGGTTCGTCTGCGACTCCGCGGCGAGGGCCTTCGCGAGCAGGGTCTTGCCGCAGCCGGGCGGACCGTAGAGAAGCACACCGCGAGGGGGTTCGATTCCCTTCTTCTTGAACTCCTCCGGATGCTTGACCGCTTGGATTATGTTCTCGCTCAGCGCCTCCTTAATCTTCTCTAGACCCCCGACGTCGCTCCAGTAGGTCTGGGGGACTTCGACGTAGAACTCCCGCAGGGCTGTAGGCACGATTCCCTTGTATGCTGCAAGGAAATCGTCCATGTCGACGGCGATCTTCTCCAACGTCGACGCCGGCACCGTCTGGACGTTGATGTCGGACTGAGGGATCACGGCGCGCAGGGCCCCTAGGGCAGCTTCGCGGCAGAGGGCTTTGAGGTCGGCGCCCGTATAGCCGTTCGTTATGGAGGAGAGCCGGTTCAGGTCAACGTCCCCTGCCAAGGGCATCCCCCTAGTGTGAATCTGCAGTACCTCTAACCTGCCCTCAGTGTTGGGCACGCCTATCTCCACCTCCCTGTCGAAACGGCCAGGCCTCCTGAGGGCAAGGTCGACATCGTCGATCCTGTTCGTGGCCCCGATGACCACGACGTTCCCTCTTTCGCTGAGGCCGTCCATAAGGGAGAGGAGTTGGGCCACCATTCTCTTCTCCACCTCCCCGAAGACGTCCTCCCTCTTCGGTGCGATGGCGTCTATCTCGTCGATGAACACCACACTGGGCGCATTCTCCTTCGCGTCCTTGAAAATCTCGCGAAGTTTGGCCTCTGTCTCGCCATAGTATTTGCTCATTATCTCCGGCCCGTTGATTGTGTAGAACTTGGCCTGGGATTCGTTGGCCAGGGCCTTGGCTATCATGGTTTTGCCACAACCGGGTGGACCGTAGAGAAGCACTCCGCGAGGGGGTTCGATGCCGAGCCTAGCGAAGAGCTCGGGAAACCGCAGAGGAAGCTCCACGATTTCGCGCAGCCTACGGAGCTGCTCGCGAAGGCCTCCGATGTCTTCGTATGTCACCCTCTGCTCGGCCATGAGCGACTCGGTGAGTTTGGCCTCCACCCTGAGGCGGGTGGTCTCTTCGGCCACGACGATGCCTCTTGGGGAGACCTTGAGGACCTTGAAGCTAACAGGGTTGCCCAGCACGACTATGGAGAGGGAGCTTCCCTCGACGAGTGGCATCCCCCTGATCCTGTTCTTGACGAAGGATTCGAAGTCCTCGTCCAACTGAACCGACTTGCTCAGGGGGGCTAGGACCACGCCGGTGGCCGGTTTTACCTTGGCCTTGTCTATGTCCACAAAGTCGTTCAGTGTCACGCCGAGGTTGCGGCGGATAGTGCCGTCGATCCGGACGTAATTGACTTCGGATTCATCGGTGTCGCTGGGCCACGCGGTGGCGGCAGCGACCAGCTTGCCCCTCAGCTCCAAGAAGTCGCCTGGTTTGACCCCCATCTTCATCATGGCCGCCATGGAGAGCCGGGCCCGGGCCTTCCCGATGTCCCTGGGAAGCGCCTCTTGGACCTTCAGGCGTACTCTCTTTGTTGGCATGCCGACATCAACCCCTCGCTAGCAGATAGAATTAAGCTATGCCACACGCTGATAAGCCTAAATGAGGAATCGTAGGGCTCGCCTCTCTCTAACGCATGTGGGTAGACGACTTGCTGACACCCATCACGTCCACCTGGCTGATGCCCTTGGTCGCAAGGAGTGCCATCTCCAGCGGATCTGTCCCGCCCTCCTTATCTTCAATGCCGAAGTCTATGATGAGGGCGTTGAGGCCAAAGGCTATGGGCTCCACCCTGTATCTGATGACCGAAGCAACGGCCTTCGTGGAGGCCTTGATGTCCTCAAGGGTCTGCTCTGGCTTGGACTCTATGTCCTCCGGAAGGACCTTGATGCGCGCAACTAGGTCAGCCATGGAGGGTCACCCTTCTAAGGGCCTTCGAAGCCGCAGTTCTCGCACTTGTAGGGCCGGGCGAGGAGCCTACAGCGTTCGCAGCGCCTGATCAACACCTTGCCGCACTCGGGGCAGTAGAACTTGACGGCCTTCTCCCTGGGGTCGATGGGCTTGTTGCAAGATGAACAAATCGGGGGCTTGATCAGCGGCGACAACTTTCTCACCCCCCCTTGAGAAGTGGTCTATATAACAATTGCTCGGCGAAGCGGAGGCGAAGGAGGGCCGCTTCCCCATACTGAACCTCCGTCCATGCGCCAGTTCAGGCAGGAAGAAGTTGGCATGACCTGCCCAAACCATCAAGAATACCGTCTAAGGGCTCCTGCGGTAGGCTAAAAAGGCCAATTTAGGCACATGAAACGCATACAGTTAAATATGCACGTTTCGTATACTACGCACAACGGTGAATTGAGAAGTTGGCTGAAACGGCGTACTGCGTTAAGTGCAGGGCCAAACGTGAAATAAAGAATCCGAAGGAAGTCAAGCTGAAGAACGGACGGAAGGCTCTATCGGGCACCTGCACCAAGTGCGGCACAAAAGTGTTCAAGATACTCGGCAAGAAATAGACAGTCGACTTGGTCCTAATCCTTTTTTCTTCTATCTCTGAGCTAGGTCGACCAATGAGCGGAGTCGCCTGTAGCTTCCGCCCAACAGCAGGAGAGAATCCATCATCCCCTTCACGCCTAGCATCCTTGCCAAGTCCAAGGCGTGGTAGTCGAAGCTGCCGTCCTTCAGTGCCTCGGCGACGTCTTTACGAATCATAATCTTGAACAGGGCATCGAGCTCCTCGTTGTTCAGGTCCACGAACAGCCTGCGGAGGGAAAGCTGTATGTCGAAGTCCCTCTTGAACTGGCCCCTCCATTCCTGCTCATAGACTTGCAGCAGTCTGGGGTCGCCGGCGGAAAGGGCCCTTGCAACGGCGGCGCCGGCCATCAACCCCCCCACGCCTCCCGTGAAAATCCCTCCTGCAGTGGTAGGCTTGGTCTGTCCGGCTGCGTCCCCGGCCAGGATCCTCCTGCCCAAGACGAAGCTAGGAAGGGGTCCCCCCACTATGATGGAGGCATAGGTCTTCTTCAGGGCCTGGCCGCCGCGCTTAGAGATGTAGCCTTCCAGCCATGGCTGAAGGGAAGGCCCGTGGCCGGCGACGCCTACCCTGGCGGTGGATTCGTCGAGCGGGATGAGCCAAGCGAAGTACTCCCTGCTCACCGCCTTGTCCAAGAGGACCTCGACGACACCTCTCCGGACATCGGGGAGGACACATTCGTATTGCACCGCCTGCAGAAGGCCCCTTGGATTGAATCCCGTGTAGACCGAAACCCCCCTAGCGTCGATGAAATACTTGGCTAGATACTTGCCCGACGCGGTCACAACCTCTATGGAGTCGCTCCTCTCCTCGAATCCTACGACCCTGTCGCCGAGCTCGAAGCGGGCGCCGGCCGCGGCCGCCTCCTTGAATATCGCCTTGTCCAGCTCCCGCCTTCTGAGGACCACGACGCCTGCCTTGCGGGCGTCCACTTCCAGGACCTCCCCCCCAGGCGACTTGAACGCAGCCGACCGGATTGAGTCGGCTATGATCCTGTTCGAAGGCGGAAGGCCCAGCTGTTGGAGGCTGTGCAGAGAGACTAAACCGCCGCACCTCTCAGGAGTCCCCACCTCGAGGTCGTCTTCGAAGACGATGACCCGATGTCTAGCCTCGGCCAACCGCCGGGCTGCCAAGCTCCCTGCTACGCTGGCGCCAGCCACGACGACGTCGTAGGTCATGGAGGACAATTCCCGCTTACCGTCTCAGTCTGCAGAAGGGAGTTTCTTTAACGTGCCGTCGTTCATCTGGCAGACGAAGCCTCCCGGAAGATGTCAACGCCTCTTCGGGCGAGCTCCTTCGCCTTCTTGGCGGTCTTGGCCTCCGCGTAACAGCGGAAGAACGGCTCGGTCCCGCTGGGGCGAAGGAGCACCCAGGAACGGTCTGGGTAGACCATCTTAACGCCGTCTATTGTGACCACCTTGGCTTTCTCTAGCCGTGAGATCTTCAACACGCCCTCCAGGATGGCCCCCTTGCTTGATTCTGCACACCGGAAGGCCCTCTTCACCATGTGGTATCTGGGGAGGGTCGCCATCAGTTCGCTCAAGCTCCTGCCCCGCCGTTCCATCAGCTCCATCATCCTTACAGTGGAAAGGGCTGCGTCGCTGTAGAGGAGCGTCTCAGGCCAGATGTACTTCCCCGTCTCCTCGAACCCGAACACGGCGCCGTCGCGGTTCCTGAGAGCGTCGATGATGGAGGGCGGCCCGACGCGGGTCGTCACCAGCCTCCCGCGGCCGTGGCAGACGTCTCTGACCAGCTGGGACGAGTTCACCGGCGCCACGATGATTCCGCCGTGCGTCCGCTCGAGGCAGTCCAGGGCGAAGAGAGAGCCGGCCACATCTCCCCAAGCCACGCCCCCCCTTTCGTCGACGAACATGGCCCTGTCCCCGTCGCCGTCGGTGGCGACTCCTATGTCGGCAGAGGTCTCCACGACCGCACGCCTCAGCGCTTTCATTACCTCTCGCCGGGGATACGGCGACCTGGAAGGGAAGGTGCCGTCGGCCGAGTCGTTGATAGCCACTACCTTGAAGCCCATCTCCTCGAAGAGCGAGCCCAGTACTCCCGAGGCCGCTCCGTTGCCTGGATCAACTACCACGCGACGGCCTCCCGTGCGGCCGGCGTCGGTCTCCCTGAGAACCGCTTCCCGGTAGGCCTTTAGGGCGTCGCCGGAGCGCGTACGTCCCATCCGGTTCCACGGGTTGGGAAGGGCATGCCCCCCGAAGTAGATTGACTCCAGCTTCTTCTCCTGTGTAAGGCTGATTTCACCCCCGTCTCGCTGGAAGAAGAGAAGGCCGATCACGGGAGGGATTGTATGGCTACCGGTGACCAGGACGGCCCCGTCTAGCTTCTCTCTCCTGAGAAAATGGAGTGCCGCTGGCGTGGGGACGACTCCGCAGTCGCGGGCGTCGATCCCCCCTGAGTTCAACCCGGACAGCACCGCCCGGTGAATGATGCCGGCGTGAAGGCGGACGTCCATGCCGACGGCCACCTCACCCTCCCTTCCGAGAAAATGGGCGAAGCAGAGACCCATCTTGGCCGCGAAGTCGGGCGTTAGGTTCCGATTGATCAAGCCCCTGATGCCGGACGTCCCGAAGAG
This sequence comes from Conexivisphaerales archaeon, assembly GCA_049509455.1. Taxonomy (GTDB): domain Archaea; phylum Thermoproteota; class Nitrososphaeria; order Conexivisphaerales; family DTJL01; genus DATKKG01. The sequence goes on along the minus strand of JBEKZX010000005.1, from coordinate 51,519 downwards.
CCTCAAAGCCCCTGGTCCTGTAGACAAGGCCATCGGAACGGCTTATCGTGAAGCCAAGTTAATAATGGTGTCTCACCGGAATATCGAACGCCCGACGATTCCCGACGTCGCCGCTCGCTGGCCTGCGTTTATCCCCGATTATATACCGCGGGAGTCGCAGCGTCATTCGGGAAGCGGAAAAATGGACTGGAAAATCGTGATAGACGGTATCGCGAAGGCGACGCTGGCCCTCCTTGTTGTCGAAGTGCTAGTGCGCCTTGCGATGGCCTTCAACGTCGGGATTACTGGGGTCGTATACCTCGATGCCACCTTCGCGTGCATGATCGTCCTGACCATAGCTGGCTATGGCGTCTACTATGGCAGGACTCTCGGCGCCATGCCAATCTCTCTTGTGGCTACAGTCATATTGGGCATCTCTGGCTTTGCCCTTGCGCTCGTGGCGCTGCTGGGGTTCCCCGCGGTCTCCTCCTCCACCAAGACCCAGCTGTTCTGGGTGGGAGCGCTCCTGATCGCCTCCACAATACCATTGGGTTCGTATGCGTCTGGGCGAATCAGGAAGAAGTGGCACGGCTACGTCGCCGACTTCGACTTCGGCCGTCACAGCTACGACCTGGCCAAGGGCTTTGACGGCTGCGCCGACGGGAAGCATGGCCTCTCCGCGCTGGAGTTCGCCGAGCCCGAGTAGGATATTCAAGGGGCTACTCGGAAGGGTGGGTGAGCTGGCGTTCATCTTCTGGCTGCTGCTAGTGATATTCGGCCTCGCGGTGGTGACGCTGACGTCCGCGGAGCTCTTTTGGACTTTCGTGGCGGCGCTGGTAATAAGGGCGGCAGTAGAGATACCATAAGCGGGAGTCCGTCGGGGTGGAAGGTCTGTAAGCAGGGAGCTGGCCCAGAGGTTTCTGAACAGGGTCCTCCCTGTCCGTCTGACTAGCTTCTGGTCGCTGAAGAGGTTGGAAAGGAACGAAGAGTTCGCTCTCCTGCTGAAGAACCCCATCCGCCGGAAGGTTGTGCTCCACTACCTTCGCAACCAGAACACTTGGAGCAGCATCTCGTCGCTGGCGGCCGACATCGGCGAGAGCAAGGCGACCGTCCAGGACCACCTAGAGACAATGAAAGAGAGATGATGGTGGAGAGGTGGTTCATGAACAGGAGGCTCTTCCGGCTGAAGCCCGAGATATATCCGAAGCTGGCCCCCGAGCTATCGATAGTCATCGGGGTATTGATGGCGGTGGCCCTGGCGGTCGGCTACCTGGTGCGCCCCAGCGAATTGATTGCGGGGATGCTGGCCGGAGTACTGCTAATGATGACCGTCTCCGTGGTCGCAGAGACGAGGAAGCCCTAGGAGCTAGGGAAGCAGCACGCAGGCGGCGACGACTGAGGTCCAGAGGCCGTTCTTGTCTCCTTCGGCCGACTGGACAACGCTGGTTGTCCGGTAGATCTTGCCGGAAATCTTCCATTCCTGCTTAAGCTCGTCCCAGCTCTTGTCCGGGTCGAAGTGCAGCCCCATGGTCGAAGCGAGCATGTAGATCGCAAGGTCTTCAGAGTAGTCAGCCGTCTTGGAGTCGGTCTTGCCGAAGGCGTGCACCTCGGACAGATAGCCGTACATGTTCTTGTCTCTGGGAAGGGCCAGGCCGACGGCGGCCGATATGAGTCGATTGGGCTCGTCGGTCTCGTTCCTGGACAAGACGACGAAGACCACTTGCCCAGGGCTGATAAGCTTCATCCCTTGCCCCTTGCTGATGACTTGGGCCCGCGGCGGGAAGATGCTGGAGACTGGCACAAGATTGCAGTGGGCAATGCCAGCGTCCCTGAGCGCCAGCTCGAAGCTGTTGAGCTTCTCTTTGTGGCGGCCGACGCCGTTCGTCAAGAACACCCTCTTTGGAATGAAGGAGGACATCGCGCTAAGACGGGGGTAATGGAAGGGCGGTATTTAAGTTGCAACATCTCCCTCAGGTGCCCTTCATCGCAGGGTAGTTGGGCCGGAGGCAGCCTACGCAGTGGACGCCCATGCCGCCGGTGGGGACGGTCGGCCTGAAGAAATGGTAACGGTAAACTCAGGGGTCAAAATCAGGTGATATGCCGCTTCGTCGTCCCTTGGAGTCAATTATAAGACGGATGTGCTGAGTGTCTTAATGGTTTTCTCTTCGGAGATGATGTCACGAATCGATACGACGCCGAAGAGCTTCCCCTGACTCGTCCAAGACAACGAGATGCCTGATGCTGAACTTCGACATGGCCATGGCCGCCTCGTCTAGGTGGGCGGTCTTCGGAATCGAAGTCACTGCCTGGTCATGAGGTTCGCCACGGGCGAGTAGATGTTCTCTCCCTTGGCCACGGCCGTCACCATGTCGTGCTCGGAGAGGACTCCCACTATCCTGGCCCTGTCCAGCGGGTCCAAGACCACCAGGAGGCCTGTCCTGTAGGCGCTCATGAGCTTGGTCGCGTCCTCGATGCTCGCCTCCGGTTCAATGGTGACGGCCGCCGCCCTGACTAGATCGGCCACTTTCATGCCACCGTAAATTGCACGGCGTTGGAATACAAGAAAACGGACGTAGCGATGTCCAGGTCGCCAAAAGCTTTTGAATGCCCGGCTCGAACGTCGTGCATATCCGAGGAGGGGCCGTACATTTGGCTGGTGCCGTCGACGCCGCGCTGTTTGACTGGAGCGGAACATTGGTCGACGACCTCGACGCCGTCTGGAGGACCAACGACCAGACTCTCATGTCCTTCGGAGTTCCCCACCAGGACGTTGAGACCTTCAGAGAGAAGTTCATACTTCCGTGGCAGTCCTTCTACGGGCTTTATGGTCTGAGGAGCGCGGAGGCCCTGAAGGAGGTGGACTCTAGATTCTGGAAGATTTACGGTCCCCTGTCCCTGGAGATAAGGCCTTTCCCAGGCACCGTCCCTATGCTGACCAGACTGAAGTCCAAAGGCATCAAGACAGGAATAGTGACCCAGACGAAGCGTGGGCCGCTGCTGGAACAGATAGAGAGGTTCGGGCTGGCCAAGCTGATCGACGCGACGGTGGGTGCGGAGGACGCCGACGAGCTCAAGCCTTCTCCGAAGCCGGTGCTCGCCGCCCTCGAGAGGTTGGGAGTGGACGCGGGAGGAGCTGTTTTCACAGGAGACATGGTCGAGGACATCGTGGCCGGGAAGAGCGCGGGGGTGCAAGTCATCTCGATAGTGCAAAAGGGCAGCTACGGGACCGAACAGAAGGTGAAATCTGGCGGGCCCTTCCGGATAGCCCACGACTTGGACGAGGTCGCGGACATCATCCTGGGAATCCGACGACGGTTGACGGCCCCCTAGCGATGGAGGAGCGCTTGCACCACCGCTTTGCCTTAAGCATGGGAAAATCCTGTCACTCCTCGGATAGTCGTGAAGTTCACTAAAGCCTTCTCCTAGAAGTTGCGGGGGGCATTTTTATCATGACCGGGATGGCGTACGCCCTCGTTCACGTCGTCGATGAGGCCTTCGGGCTTGAGCTCTTGGTGGCAGGGGCCGCCCTTGTCCTGCAAGCATTGACGAGGCCCAAGGGGGCGGGCTGACCGTCCTGGCGCAGTCGGATAACCGATTCGACGGGCAGACCCCCGCACACGCCAACGCGTAAACCAAGATCGGGTGACTTGCTCGTCTAGCCTGGGCGACACCCTCATGAGCTTGACAACGGGCGCGTCACCTCAAGGCAGCGTCCTGGGCAGGTGCAGCGTCTATGCGAAGGAGGAGACGATGCCGCCGCCGATGACCCTCGAGGCTCCGGGCCTGATGTTCAGGTCCACGAATACAGCGCGTTGGCCGTCCCAGATAGGCACCTCCTTCTGGTATGTGACCACGACGCGTCCATCAGGCTGGGGGGAGACATGGCCGAGGTTCAGACCGGAGATCGTCTGAATGTGGAGATCGACGGGCTTGTGTATGCCCTGGCGGAAGTAGGGAGAGGCTCTGAAGTGGACGGTCGCCTGACGGGAGACCTTTACGCCTTCGCTACCCACGCCGACGCCCTTCTGGAAGTCCTCCACGGACGCCCCCTTGAGGCAGAGTCCGACCCTGGAGCCTTCCGACGCGGAGGTGACATCTACGTCCATAATCTGAATGCTTCGGACCTCCGCCTCCTTTCCCTGCGGCAGGATCTTCATGACATCGTGGACTGCCACTGAGTCTGACACGACGAAGCCCAAGACGATGAGGCCGACGCCCTTGACGTTGAATGCCCGGTCGACGGAGACATATGTCAAACCTCCGTTTTCCTTGCTCCTGGACCTACCTTGGCCCAAATCGGAGAAGAGGGAGGCGTCGCCCGAGGAGCATACGGGGAAGGAGGAGAGAGTGAGACCCCTGAAGACTCTCTCGGCTACGGAACGAGCGGAGTCGATGTCCCCCGTGGCCACCACCTTGCCGCGAGTCACTTCCATGAATTCTAACATAAGCGCGAGCTCGCCATCAATCCAGCTCAGCTTGCCGTCCTTGGGCAGGACGTAGACAGCGGCGTCCGAAATGGAGGCGATCTTCAGGACATCCTGAATCCTCCCGGGATAAGCGCTCTCGTCTAGGAGTACGAAGCCTCTGTCGCTGTTGGCACAGTAGTAAAGGAGGAGTCCTTCCTCTTCGCTCGGACTGCCCAGTGTTGAAGCGGCCGCGCGCCGGGAAGTTGCATCGGAACCCAGTAGGCTGGCAATCGTGACGGTCAAGTCCCTGCTTCACTTTTTAGTGAGGCGCCATTAGACCGTTCTAATAACCCTTTGCGACACACCTGGGGCGTTTCCGGCTTTGAGCGGGCCAGGCGATTCGCTTGGCTAAACACTGGATGCCGCGGGCAGGATTTGAACCTGCGACACATCGGTGACTGATGCCGGTGGACTTCAGCCGATTGCTCTCCCAGGCTGAGCTACCGCGGCGCAGATTTGAAGAGCGTTTTCGGCCAATATATCTCCTTTTCTCTTATGGCATGGATACGTACGATCCCCCCTCCCTTTCAACCCATGCCCTGGCAAAGAGCATTCGGGGGTGGTGGCGTACCTGTGGACTAGGAACACCTTCCTGACCACTGCCGTCCCTTCGTTGCAGCTGACTTGGATGAAGGAGAGCTGCTTCCCCTCCAGAAGCCTCCTCACGTATGCTTTGTACTCCCCTTCCGAGCCTTCGCTCGAACTTGCCACTCTACCCCTTCGACTGGAACTTCGCTCCTGCACTTCCCGCTATGGAAGTCATAGACCTTCGTGTTAGCCATAAGGGGGAGCTCGCCACGCCGGCCCAGGGAGTACAAGTTGTCCTTGACCCAGGCCTCTGTGGTGACCCTGGCCTTCTGTGACGCGCTCCTGTAATGATCGCCCACTTCTATGGAGAGCCTCACGTCCACATTCATAGCTCGACCGAATAGCCGTGCATGCGTTCGCACGGTGACCCCGGAATCTGCAAGCGTTCTTCCACGTTCCCATCGTGTTCTACCCACGTTCTGTCCACGTTCTGGGGGCGTTCCATACCCAGTTCCACTCGTTCTCCAGCGTACTGCAACGTTTTCCACGTTCTTTTGGCATAGTAGCGATCTTCCCAGCCATCTGCTTGCGGCGAGCCCGTTAGAGGCTCAAAACAGGCTGATGACGGACAGGAAAGATGGACTGCAGGGGCGCGGGCTCCGCCGACATCTGCTTGGTTGATTTGACGTCGGAGAACGTCGTCTGTTCCCCCCAGTATCCGGTCCAACGATGACTTCAAGGCAGCGTCATCGTAGAAAGGAACTAACGGCGCATCGGGTGCTGTCCTATCAGGTCCCTTAGGCTCGAGATGAGCCTCATAAGAGCCTCGTTCTGGACGGAGCTGAAGAAGGTCTTTTCATTCGGTCACGAGAAGCCGGATAAGTCATCGGTGAGATAGTTGCAATGTCGTAGAACGTTGATGGCACAAGCAGGGCCGAAGGGATAACGAATGAAGCGCGGGAGCTCGCTCGTGTAAAGCGCCCGAGCCGGCGCTGGGGTTTCCAAGCACTCATATGGCAGTAGGACACGATTGAGGGCTCTCGGCTCCTGGGAAGCTCGTTCGTCATTGGAACCTCCTTTTCAAATGAGTCATGATATTGCTGACCGAGACTGTCATAGAACGTTTCTTTTTTTAGCGAGCCGGCTGAGTAGGGGGAACGCATTAATCGAGGAGTCCTCCTACAGGTATCCCGTGAAGGCAGGCTCTGATCTCAAAATCGACCACCGCGTGGCAAGGAAACTCGAGTCTGTGCTCAGGGTGATGGCGGCCAAGATCATGATGAAAGAGAGGCCTTCCGGCGAGGATCTGGGCGAGGCCATCTCTCTCATGGTCGAATTCGTCGATTCGTATCATCACGCCAAGGAGGAGAGAAGCCTCTTCCCCAAGGTCCAAGGGGTGGGCAAGGAGCAACAGAAGGTAATCTACGGATTCCTGGTGGAACACGAGTTCGGCAGGAGGGCCGCTCATAGGATCGAGCAGGAGTACGCGCTCTGGGTGAAGGGAGAGGAGGCTGCCGTGGAACCGCTTGCACGCTTCATCTTGACCTACGCCGATTCCCTGAAGGTCCACACAGCAAAGGAGGACGAATGGTTCAATCTCGTCGATGGTAAGCTGCTTTCAGCCAGTCAGCAGAAGGAAGTCCTGGAGAGGTTCGCCTTGATCGGGGCCGAAAGCCCCCAGACGAGGGAGGACTTCGGCCGTCGAGTGAGGAGGCTTTCGAAGATGTACTTGAAGGAGTAACGCACCTTGCCGGAGGACGGCAGAGGTAGGTTCACCTTGTCCTTATATGGCCCCAACTCCGGAGGCATATAGGAATGAAGGAGCCCCCTCCATCCAGCTTGGGGTCGAGACTGATAGGAGCGGCGGCTTTGCGGAGAACCTACAATCCAGCTGCGTCTGGTGTCTTGACACCTCTGCCGCCTCTAACCTTCGTGCCGGATTCCGACGGCCTGGACGACAGGTTCATCCAAGCCCTCCGTGCGGGGTTCTCGGAGAGCACTTTCGTGCATTGGAGGCGTAGGCTTAGACCATGAAGAGATCAAAACTGCTTCTCGCCATTCTGGGCATCGTTCTCATCGGCGGCGGCTTCGCGTGGGGCATACTAAGCGTGGCCAGCGGCAAGCCGCAGGTTCCGGCTCAGAGCTCGTGCGGACCGTCGGAAGTCACCGACACCTACGCCGGCTATATCACCGAGTACCGGACTCCCGAAAAATGCGCTTCCCCCAATGGAATCACCGTGGACGCCCAGGGCAGGGTCTGGTTTGTCGAACAGAACATCAGTAAGCTAGCCATGTTTGACCCGAGCACTCAGAACTTCACTGAGTACCAGCTTCCGGTTACCCAGCCGATTACATGGGGAATGACCACTACGGTGGACGGTGACATCTGGATGACCGACGCCAACTCCAGCTCGATAATCCGCTTCGACGCGGTAACGTCCAAGTTCACGCAGTACGCCGTCAACTCGGGCTCATTCCCCTTGGAGATTATCACGGGGCCCGACGGGGCCTTATGGTTCTCTGAGCTCTATGGTCATGCGATCGGCAGGATCCAGCCGGACAACGGTCTTCTCACACAATACCCCTTGTCCAGCAATGGCACCGGGCCGTCGGGCATCACTTTCGGTCTCAACGACACGCTGTGGATCTCCTTAGTCAGCTTCAACCAGTCCGTCCCCAACTCTCTAGCTACCTTGGACCCGTCCAACGGCGTGTTCCGGTATTATGAAGTGCCCACCGCGATAGCCCAGCCCACTGGTATCGTCGTGGACAGATCGGGGAATGTGTGGTTCGCCGAGCACGGACCCAGCCTCCTTGGCAGATACGACCCGACCACAGGACAGCTCATCGAAGTAGCCACTTCCAGAAGGGCTGGAGCCTCCACTAGCCTCCCCTACTGGCTGGTGGAGGACTCTTCTGGAGACATCTGGTTCAACGAGCACGAGGCGAACAGGATCGCACACCTCGACCCCATCACGCTGACGCTCACCGAGTATGACATCCCATCCAGGGTGCCTTCCTACGGGAACATCTCCAACGCGTTGACGATAGCCCTCGGGACCGGAGGCAACCTCTGGTTCACCGAGCTTTCGACCTCCAAGATTGGCGTGGTCAACGCCTCCATGACGCCGGACCTGTCCGTCTCTGGCCCCGCCTCCTGGAACGTCTCTTTCAGCTCCGCCCTGATGTTCAACCTTACCTCGGCCGGCAAGTATTCGGGAGGCTTGAGCTTCGAGGCCACCGATTCGGAGCTGCCCAGCGGCCTTCTCCAGAGCTTCACGGTGAGCTTCAGCTCGCCGACCTACCTGTTGAACGCCAATGCGTCGGCCTTTAGCTTCAACGCCACTGTGACGATCGTCGGGAGCCCGCTGCTAGGAGACTACTATGTTACATTTACGGTCCGGGAGACTGGCGTGGCTTCGTCGAAGATAGTGGTCGTCCACCTCGTGCCGCCTCCCTAGTCGCCCACCTCTCCTTCCTGACGCGGCTGATGATGTGTTCCACCGCTTCCTTCAGTGGGGTTCCGGGCCCGAAGTTTCCCGTAATCCCCATCCTCTCCAGTTTGGCCTTGTCACCTTCTGGGATGATGCCGCCGCCCACGACGAGTATGTCCTCTCCTCCCTTCTCCTTCAGCAAACGCAAGACCTTGGGGAAGACGGTCATGTGAGCACCGTTCAGGAGGCTCAGGGCCACTACGTCGACGCCTTCGTCGATGGCCATCTGGGCTACCTGTTCGGGAGTGGTAAGGAGCCCCGCGTAGATGACCTCCATGCCCGCGTCCCTGAAGGCCCTGCAGAGCACCAGCGCGCCCCTGTCATGTCCGTCCAGGGCGGGCTTGGCGACGATTATCTTTATCCTGCGTTTCGAAGTCGATGGAGTCTCCCTCAAATCACCATAGGCTCCTTCCACGACCCATACACCTCTCTACCCACCTGCATTATCTCCCCGAGGGTCGACCGGGCTATCACGGCCCGTATCAAAGAAGGCATGCAGTTATCCTTCTCGTCTTGCAGCGAGTGGCGGAACCGCGCCAGGCTGAACCGGACGGAGGCGGCATCCCTCGTTTTGCGGAGGTCGGCCAGCGCTTCCCTCTGGGCCTTCTGCGCCCTCTCGTCGATCTTAAGAGTACTGATGGGCTGCGTCTCTTCGACTTTAAAGTCATTGACGCCGACGATGACGTTCTGCTTCTCCTCTATCCGCTTTTGGGTCTCGTAAGCCGTGTCGGCTATCTCCCTTTGCAAATAGCCCGTCTTGATAGCCCCGATCACGCCTCCCAGCTTATCTATCTTGTCGAAGTAGATGTACGCACCTTCCTCCAGCTCCCTGGTGAGCCATTCGAGGTAGTACGAGCCTCCCATTGGATCTACGACGTCAGCGATGCCTGTCTCCTCCGCGAGGATCTGCTGCGTGCGGAGAGCCACTTCCGCCGACCCCTCCGTAGGGAGCGCCCAAGCTTCGTCATAGGCGTTGGTGTGAAGAGATTGTGTCCCTCCGAGGGTCGCGGCAAGAGCCTCGATGGCAGTTCTAACTATGTTGTTCAGTGGCTGCTGCCATGTAAGGGAGGCCCCCGACGTCTGAGTGTGGAACCGGAGAAGGAGGGACCTAGGATCCTTGGCCCTGTACTTCTCCTTGAGGACTGTAGCCCATATCCGGCGGGCGGCCCTGAACTTGGCCACCTCTTCTAAGAAGTTCATGGTCGAGTTGAAGAAGAAGGAGAGCCTTGGGGCGAACGAGTCGACGGGCAGGCCTGCCGAGAGGCCGAGGTCCACATAGGAGAACCCGTCGGCCAAGGTAAAAGCCAGCTCCTGGAGAGCGCTAGCACCGGCCTCTCTGATATGATAACCGCTCACGCTGATGTAGTTCCACTGGGGGACGTTCTTGGTGCAATAGACCATCATGTCCCTAATCAGGCGCATATGTGCCTCGGGAGGGAAGGCCCACTCCTTCTGCGCGATGTACTCCTTGAGGATGTCTGTCTGCGTCGTTCCGCGCAACCTCTTGAAGGGGACCTCCTGCTCCTTGGCCGTGGCGAGGTACATCGCCATCAATACAGCTGCCGGGGCGTTGATGGTCATGGAGGTGCTCACCCTCCCCAGAGGTATCCCCGAGAAGAGCCTCTCCACGTCGTCTAAGGAGCTGACGTTGACGCCGCACCTCCCTACCTCTCCCAAGGCTCTGACGTCATCGGCGTCGTAACCGTAAAGGGTGGGCATGTCGAAGGCGATACTGAGACCGGTCTCGCCCTTGGACAGAAGGTACTTCAGGCGGCGGTTGGTATCCTTGGGGGTCCCGTAGCCGGAGAACATCCTCATAGTCCACTGGCGACCACGGTACATGCTGGGGTAGATGCCCCGCGTGAATGGATAGGCACCGGGGAACCCGATGTCTTTGATGGGGTCGATCCCTTCGACATCCGAAGGGCCGTAGAGCGCCTTCAACTTGAAGTTTGAGGAGGTGGTGAACGACCGTCTGCGCTCAGTAGAGTGCTTTAGCCACGGCCCGAGGGTCTTGGCCTCCCATTCGTCCATGGCTTCAGCATACTTATGCTGCGCCCTGGGCCGGGAGGAAGAATGCAGCTCCCGGACCTTCGAGAGCCAGTAACCGGAGCTATTAGATTTCGACATGGACAGGTGTGAAGCACCATGGCGGATTATTTCTAGGTTGTTACAAATGCACGGCCGCTTGAGGCGGGCAGGGCAAGAATGGGCAAAAGCGAAATAAGGACGCGGCGCCAATGAAGCGAACGTTGAAGATAGGCGAGCTGCTCGACGGAGTGCAGAGAGGAAACAGGAAGGACATCTCCAGGGCCATTACCATCCTCGAAGACGACCTCCCGGGCTCGCGGCAGTTCTACGCGGAGATATACAGGAGGGGAGGGAACGCCTTCGTCTTGGGCGTCGCGGGGCCTCCGGGCGCCGGCAAAAGCTCGCTGATTAACTGTCTCATCAGAGAGTTCAGATCAAGAGGACGGAAGGTGGGCGTGGTCGCGGTCGACCCCACCAGCCCCTTCACGGGCGGAGCGCTGCTAGGAGACAGAATCAGGATGGTGGATCATAGCTTGGACGAAGGAGTATACATCAGGAGCATGGCAACGAGGGGCAGCAAGGGCGGCCTCTCCCGCGGCACAAAGAAGGCGATCGATGTCCTCGATGCCGCAAAGTTCGACGTAATCCTGCTCGAAAGCGTGGGCATAGGCCAGACCGAGGTAGACATCATTAGGGTCGCCCAGGTCACCTTAATCGTCGTCATGCCGGAAACGGGCGATTCGGTGCAGGCAATGAAGGCGGGGCTGATGGAGATTGGCGACATCTTCGTCGTGAACAAGGCTGACCTTGAAGGGGCAGATAGGGCCGCCCTGGAGATAGCCCAGTTCGCGAGGTCGAAGGACGGCTCAAAACCCGTCGTCTTGAAGACGTCAGCCAGAACCTGTGACGGCGTGCCCGAGCTGGTCGACGCCATCGACAAGCTGGCTGCCGGAGCGAGGGCAGCCAAGAAGTCTTGGGCTGGCGATGGCGCCCTTGACGACCTAAGAGAGGCCCTGGGTTCGATGGTCGACAGGACCTTCACGGAGGGCGCCGCCGAGGCAGGTTGGACTGAGTTGCTCGAGAAGGTGGCTAGGAGGGAAATGGACCCGGATTCGGCAGCCGAGCTCATAATCAGGGAGATGTCAGGCTTCACCGGCCATCCATCTGGCCCAAGACGACGCAAGCGGGCTCATCGTTGAAAGAGAAGCCTCATCGGCGCGAGCCGCTCCTCGTAGGCTTGGGATTCTTCCGAGCTACCTTGGCAGAGGGAATGAAGGCGGGGACCATCCTGGTATACGTTATGTAGTCCTGGCCGAACAGCGCCTTCATCTCTTTCTCTTCGTATGGAATGACGACGAGATTGAACCATATGAGAAGCCCGAGGGCGGCGGCCAATAGGAAGGTGCGGCCGAGAAGGAAGGCGAATCCCGCCAGCGCAACGAAGGCCCCGAAGTATGTAGGATTCCTGACGTAGAGGTATGGCCCGTCCACGATGAAGGGCTCTGAACGTCCCAGCGGAACAGATGGTTTGGTGCGTGTGAGAGCCTTCTTGAAGGTGTAGAACGTGGAGACGAAGAACTCCTTCGGCCTACGGTAGACGAAGACCCAGCAGGCCCATAGAAGGCCCAACGCCATCAGGAAGGCCCCCACCATCCAGTATAGGACGGACCCCCCGAAGTTCTGCGGGAGCCCCGGGACCACTATGATGGCATACCCAAGGGCACAGACTATGAACACCACCAAGGAGGCTCCTATGGCTGCCAGGATTGCACGAGAGTTGTCGTTCAACGCCTCAGCGCTCCGCTCGGGCTTGTCTCAATCCTCGCGACCTCCTTTGACGGAGCGAGGACCTCCGCGGGACGTCATCAACTTCTCCATTTCCCCGGCGACGAAGGCGGCTATGTCCGACTCCGCCTTCAGGTACAAGGCCTCCCCTCCTCCGGCCGTCCCGGCCACAGATAGCCCCAGCGTGAAGGGCGCGAGCGCCCAGGTCGCCATCCCCGCGGGAGCGGTGTCCTTGACCATCTGAGGCACATTCCTGTCGACCTCCAAGCTGAAGTCGTCGGGGTCGCCGACGATGCGTAGGGCGAGCGTCACCTTGATGACGGTCAGCGCCTTCATCTGGACGGCTACTAGCGTCAAGTGCTCGCGATCGGAATGGACTTCAAAACCGCCGAGGACGAGGAACGCGCTGACCTTTCGGAACAGAAGTTCCAAGTCGGCACCATAGGACAGGTAGCGCCTGCGCAACCCAGTTCCCGTTGTAGCGCTCCTTCTTATTACCCTTGGGCTTCATAGAAAGGCCCTCTCGCTAGGGCCTGACGTTGCCATCGGACCGGCATCACCAGCTGAACCGGTCGTTCAGGAAGGGTATGAGGGCCAAGGTCACCCCGTGACTGTAGAGGGTCGTCCGATCTATCACCCCCTTGGTTAGAATCCCCACCGCGCCAGGCCCATGCTTGACGTCGGGGATGCCCGTTATCTCATCCATGGCCTCACCCAGTTCCAGGCCCTCATCCACTAGCCTCAAAGATTCCTGCGGGAGCGGGAAGAGCCCGGTGGTGGCACTCGATTCGCGGCCTCTCGTGTCCGCGACCGAAACGGCAGCGAACGCATATCGGCGACCATTGAGTTCCATGATGCCGCCTTCGATCCCCACCGAAAGGTCGCAGCGGGCCGATTTCAGGGCGTTGAGGGCCCTGTTCCGGGCCCCCTTGAAGGCCTCCTCCCCTAGCGGTTGATCGCTGACGCCGGAGCCGGCCTTGACGCCGACGACCTCGCCTTCGAAGAAAGGCTCTAGCGCCAGCCTAACCGCCTCCAACTTGACCTTGTTAGTGCTCCCTACGGCCACCCTGACTCTAGGTTTCATCCAGCGACCTTTCCGGGCGGTAGGCAGATGAACCTTTCCTACGAGGTCACTTCGCCAGCGGGCAAAAGGGCTCAGAGGGTCAACAGGTCATCGCAAGAGTCCGCGGGCAGTCGCTTGGCCACTTCAGGAGGAGCGGCGATTATCGTATGGTAGAGCTTCTTGTTGTCCCTTCTGAAGCATCTTATCCTCCTAATCCGAGGGTCGCCGCGACGATAGCTGGTGATGCAGCTGATAAGAATCGTATTCCCCTCATACGCCACCATGATGTCAGGCACATAGGAGGTCCTCCTTCCACTATCCAGCGTTACCGTCAAGGGAGGTAGGTCATGGTCGTGTGGCACTCCCCTCCTGGATAGGTCCTCGCAAACCCTGTCCTCCAGCTTCGATCTTACGACGTGGCCAAAGGAATTCACACTTCCCTTTCCTGGCCCTTTCATCCTGAAGATGGCGACGCCTCCGACGCTTTAATCTTTATTGCGGCGGGTTTCGGGAAGTTGGCGGCCAATTGGGCGCGGGACGTGTTCGTCTTCAACCGAAGGCTTCTCACCAACCCCCCGGCGGACATCCTTAATAGCTTGAGAAGACGAGAAGTTCTCAGAGTCGTTTGGACACAGGACTGACCTTAGGAACCAAACGCCTTCTCCTTGGAGATTTCAAAGAAGATGACTGGGAGTCCGTTCACGTATATGCCTCAGACCCCGAGGTCGTGAAATACATGCCCTGGGGTCCGAACACTGAAGAGGAAACGAAGAGTTTCGTCAGGCAAGCCATGAAGCACCAGCAAGACCAACCCAGGCAACACTTCGAGCTGGCGGTGATATTGAGAGCCGACGACTCGCTCATCGGAGGGTGCGGGCTAGGCCTGTCGAGCGCCCAGAATCGCGAAGGTGTCCTCGGCTATTGCTTCAACAACATCTACTGGCACGCTGGTTTCGCTACGGAAGCTGCTGAAGCGCTTGTGCTGTTCGGATTCGAGCAGTTGGGGTTCCACAGGATTTGGGCTACATGCGACCCCGAGAACCTGGCGTCGGTGAAGGTTCTGGAAAAGGTCGGGATGAGACACGAGGGGCAGCTCCGCGAGAACATTTGGATCAGAGGGAGATGGAGGGACTCCCTTGTCTTCGCGATGCTCGACAGGGAGTGGCAGAATTCGCGTGAAAAGGCCGGGGCCCAGCGGAAGGAGCCGGGCCTAGCAGGCGTGACCTAGAAGATCCCTTTCCCTCAAGGCCCTACAAGAATGACAAACGAACGCTCCTTGTATTGATAGGGCAGGCGCCGCAGGAGCCTGGGTTGCTGCAGGGCGCTGCGATAGCCCGGTTTCCTCTGGGGCGTCGTGACATGAAGCTCCATGGCAACAGTGATATGCCGACACGGAGGAGCCTAGTTGTCCATGGACGTCGCAGCAGGGGTCGACATTGGAGCGACGCGTTTGAGGGTGGCCCTAGCGGATGACAGTGGGAAGATTGTGGCAAGAGAGTCGGAATCCATCACGCAGAGGGTTTCGAAAACCGCGCTGGGAGCCCAAGTCACCAAGTGTATTTCTCGGTTGCTCGAAGAGAATGAAGTGGCACGGCCAAGGTGCATCGGCGTAGCAACGACCGGGCCGCTGGACAGGAGAGGCGGCATAGTGAACCCAGCTAACCTCCAGAAGCTTGGGTTCGTTCCCCTCGCCGAGCCGCTGCTCAAGGCCTTCGGGAGGCCCTTGGTTCTAATGAACGACTGCACGGCTGCGGTCATCGCCGAAAGAGATAGGAGGAGGGAGTTCGACAACCTCGCTTATGTGACTTTGAGCACGGGCATAGGCGCCGGAGTGTTCGTCGACCGCCATCTCTTGATGGGGAAGGACGGGAATGCGCACGAGGTCGGGCATTTGGTCATTGACATGGAGCGGAGGCTGGTATGCGGTTGCGGGAAGGCGGGACATTGGGAGGCCTATTGCTCAGGCAGGAACATCCCTCGGCTGGCGGGCCTAGTCCTTGACGACGCGGCGGATGCGCGCAGGGTGGGCATGCTCGATTCACCGCGGATTTTCAAATTATCCAAGAAAGGCGACGAGGCTTGTGCCAGGGTGGTCCGCGAAGTTGGACTCCTTAACGCCATGGGCTTCGCCAACATAGTTGACGTGTACGACCCGGAGCTCATCGTCGTAGGCGGGGCCGTTGCGCTGTTCAATGCGGATGAGGTGTTGGGACCAATCAGGGAGATGATGGGCGACTTCGCCCGGAATCGGGTTCCCCCTGTTGAGCTCACCGAGATGGGCGAAGACGCAGTCCTGCTCGGGGCGGTCCTTGCGGCACTCCATACGTCCAGCTATCCCGAGCTGAAGCCATGGACCTACGCCGTCCGGTAGGAAATCATGACGGACGAATCATGGTGAGAAGCATTTTGAACCGCTTTGGGGCGTAAAGCGAATGCGGCTTGCCGGCAGGCAGGATGATGCCCTCGCTTTGCATGAGGAGGCTCTCTTTCCCGGCGATGGTGACCGCCGCCTCGCCGTCCAGGATGAATACGAGGGCATCCTGAGGGGAGGTATGCTCACTGAGGCCTTCCCCTTCGCCGAATGCGAAGATCGTCACGGTCCCTGCCTTGCTCTCGACGATGGTGCGACTCACAACCGAGCCGGGTTGGTATTCGACCAGCGAGGACAGGTTGGCCTTCTCTCCAGGGTTGAGCCGGTTTCTCTTCTCCTTTGGTTCTGGAACCATGGCTCTCCGTCTTAACAGTCACCGGCTTAAAGAGTGTTTGAGGGTAACCAGGAAGCTACCGAAGATCTTGGAGGCCCTTCCGCTCCTTCATGAGGCCCACCACCATCTCGACGTATGCAGATAGCGCGTGTCGGAACTCCACCTCGTTCCAGTCGGGCTTGGCGCTCTCCAAGAATGATTCGATACGGTCGAAATGCTCCTGTCCCTGCTCTCCGTAGAAGGAGAGGAACTTCGCGTTCACTGCTTCTATGCTCTCCAACCCCTCGGTGAGGCCCCTGCGTTTGAGAGAGGCTATAGCGAAGGCGTTCCTCACCAGCATGACGGCATCGACGACTGAGTCCCCCGACGGCTTCCCTGACAGCCACTCGGCGAAAAACTTCTGGGCCTGCCTCAGTTCCCGGCCCGACAAGGAAGCGAAGACGAGGTCGTCTACGATGATGTTCTGAAAGTGGCTGTAGGCGTCGAGGAGGGCGGTCGACTCTTTCTCGTTGAGCCCTTCCCTCTCCTCGACTTCCCTGAGGACGTCGTCGACGGCCCCAGACGCATGGGAAGGTGAGCTCCTTTCGGTATGATAAATGTGAGCGAGCTCGTGGAGTATCAACCCTCCGAGCATCTCCGAATCTAGAGCCCATTCGGCTATGATGATGTCGTGGGAACCCTTACCGCTTCTCGCGTAGCCCATGATCTTCAGGTCGGGATCGACTTCTACGGTTACCTTAGACTTAATGGGGTAGCCGGCCTTCCGCATCCGCTCGAGTGCCCACTCGAGCGCTCCGGACAGAGAGTTGTCTTCAGGCTGTTCCCCCAAGAAGCCAAGAACCTCGCCGTCGTTACGACGGTCCGGCAGATAAACAAGAGGTCGCTAACGGGTTCTGAACGGTCGTGGAGGAAGGGCGTCGACGCTTGGCTGAAGAAATCGGTAAGGGGAAACGGATGATGCCGACTATCGTTGCTCGATCTCTTCGAAGTAGCTTGTGTGTTTCCTGAGGAGATCCTCTTCTCGGGTCAGAAGGGACCACATTTTGATGTCATCTTCAGACTTAACCGGAACGTGCTGCAGGGAATACGCGCTAATGCCAACTCTGTCCAATGCGGCAGGATAGGCGAGGACCTTTCTCCCGTACCTGTCTGTTGTAGCCTTCGAAATTGGTCGATTGTACTTCCGTCGGAGTTTCTCGATTTGAAGCTCTAGTTCTCCAAGTTCTTCGACCTCAGCGAGCAAGCTTCCGCCTCCCCTTCGGTTTCCGGTCTCCATGTTAAGGTATTACTGTAGCGGTCGACAATTCCTAGGTTTTTGGCTAGAAGGCGTTGCTGCAGGGACCAGAGAGACCTAATGCTATACTTCAGGGCCCGACGCCCAGAAGCCTGAGGAACCTCCGGAAGTCTTCTTCGCTGACCCAATCGACCTTGAGATATTCTATGAGTTCGTCCCCCGCGTAGCCTATCCTCCGCGCTTCCTTCAGGGCAACCCTGTACGCCTGGATTTCCGTGGGTCGGTCCACGTACTCGTATCTTTCGTCAAAGAGCTCCTTGCCTTCGTGGAACTGCCGAATGTGGACCAGCTCGTGTATGACGTCTAGATAGAGGTACCTCGCGTCGGCCGTCTCCAAGTAGGACCGGCTGACGTGAAGATCGCCCGTCTCTCCGTCAACGTGCATGTAGCCGCGCCGGGAGACCAAGATGACTTTGATCTTGGAAAGGACCTCCTTCGTTTTGCCCCCGAAGATGGCTTTCACCGCGGCCACGCCTTCAAAGCCGCAGAAGACGTCGGGGAAGGCGTAGGAACCCAAATCCAAGTTCCTGTTGATCTCGACTCTCAAGTCCATGAGCCTCACCGTGATCCTCCGGTCTTCGAGAGAACCAACTTCTCGTAGACCCTTATGAAGCCGCGGCTGACATAGAAGGCCTCCAGGTCGTCCGCCGCAAAGGTCTGTAGGACGAGTGAAAGCCCTTGCTCTTCGGCCGTTCGCAGAGCGTGGTTGAGCATCCCACTGGCGACGCCGGACCTGCGATGCTCGGGGAGGGTCCCGACGCAGTATGCACCCAGGAGTTCTCCGGAGCGGCAGAGGGCCATCTCACCCACGACCTTCCCCCTCCGCTTGGCTAACATCAGGGAGACCGCTTTGTCCTTAATGGCGTTCTCCACTGTAGCCTCCACCTGGGAAAGGGGGCCGCCGTCTCCGTAGAATGAACGAACGTATGCCTCGGCCCATTCATGGGTGTTCGATCCGACCTGCAAGACCTCAACCGAGCATCCTTGCTCTGGCCTTCTGGCCTTCGCCGTCATTACCTCCATCCTGTCTAGGGGAAGGAAGCCAGCGCGGTCGAGCTTGGAGCGTAGGACTGCGAAGTGAGGGTCGTCTATGACGAAGAACGAAGGTGGCACTCTAGCCTTCCGGAACCCTTCTAGGGCGAACTTCATCACTGCTTTGGCGTCCAGGTCGGCCCCGAAGACGGTGGCATGGTTGAACAGCGGCTCCGGAAAGTCCGCCGACATGATATAGTATGCGCCTCTGCCCAGCCACCTCAACTCTCCCCAGTGCGACCACCAGCGGGCCTCGTTGAGCTCTTGCTCTTCGATTCTGATGTCAGTCAAAGACGCTCACGCCCAGGATGGCGCTGGCTTTGCTGATGGAGTCACAGTAGGCATCCAGCCTCTTGACGAGCGTTTGCGCCGCGCCTTCCTCGACCAGCCTGATTAGTCGCGCTATGGCCTGCGGCGTGTTGAAATCGTCGTCCATAGCTTCGGTGAAGGGATCCAGCAGTAGATTATGGCCATCTAGGACGGGGTAGGCCGAAGAGCCTTCCTTGATTTTCTTCGCCTTCTCCTTCAGCCTCCAGAACTCTTCGTCGAGGTGTCCGAGCTTCGTTTCATCATACTCCATGTCCTCCCTGTAATGTGAAAGGAGGAAGTAAAGCCGAAGCTGGCTGGCGCCGAACTTCGACAGGGCCTCCCTGACCAGGACCGAGTTGCCCTCCGACTTGGACATCTTCCTTTCGGCGAGGGTCAGCAGGCCGGTGTGCATCCAGAACTTTACGTAGGGTTTCTCGCCGGTGAGTGACTCAGCTTCCGCGATCAGAGATTCGTGATGAGGGTACACCAGCTCCCGGGCGCCGCCATGGATGTCGTACTGCGGGCCCAGCTCCGTCAGGGAGACTCCGGTGTCCTGGATGTGCCATCCGGGCTTCCCCACCCCCCAGGGGCTCTCCCAGCGCTGAATTGCGTCAGGAGCGGACCTCCATAATGTGAAATCGGTCAGATGCCTCTTCTTGGGGGTTATCTCGATCGGCCTAAGCGTCAATTCCTCGGCCGAAAGATGTGAAAGCCCTCCGAAGTCGGGGACGGTGGTGGTGTCCAAGTAGACATCTCCTCCCACCACGTAGGCGTGGCCTTTGGCGATGAGCCCCTCGACCTCCTTAATCATATTCGGGATGTAGTCGGATACCCTGGGATACTTAGTGATGGTCGTTACGTTTAGCCTGGCTATGTCATGGATGAACGCGTTGGCGAACTTGTGGGAGTAAGCGTCGGGTGTCATGTTCTCCGCCTGGGCGCCCTTCACGATGCTGTCGTCGATGTCGGTTATGTTCATGAGGAAGGTGACTTTGTAACCCAGATAGCCCAAATAGCGGGCCACGGTGTCGAAGAAGATGTCGGTCCTAGCGTGGCCGACGTGCATGTAGTTCTGGACGGTGGGGCCGCAGACGAGCATCTTCACTCTCCCCTTGGTGAAGCTTTCGAAGGGCTCGATTCGGCCTCTGAGCGTGTCGAAAATGCGCAACCCGGAAGGCAATGCCGAAACGACGCCTCAGGTCAGGGTGGTCGTCGATGAGCATTAAAAGCATGCCCCAATCTGGGCTTACGGAGGGGCTCACGCTTCTCTCCGAACGACTATCGCTGTCCAAGGAAGAGCCTGAGGATGGAACTCATCCGACCCGAAAGGCAAGGGGCGAACAGATATAGGGAGAGGTTCCTACTAGGCTGTCACGGTTGGTCTACGAAAAGAGGCTCAACACGCTCTCCGAGCTGGCTAAAGAGCTCCGCACCTTGGACTTCGACGGCGGGGTAAGGGTCCAAGGGAGATATGGTGGGGAACCATGTTTCATCTTCATCACCAGGCCTAGCGGCAGCTTCATTGTAGCGCTCTACTCGGGGAAGAAGGGTGCTTCAGGCATGGAGGTCCCCGATCGCCGGCTGATGCTGAAGGAATATTTGGAGGTGGGTCCTCTCATGAAGTTCCTCGAGGGCGAAGCGCTGGACCCCTTGGAAGCTTATTCCTATTGAGATGAGACAGATACGCCTATTGGGCGATGAGAGGAGTTCGGGTGGGCGTCAGGGTCGATCCAGTCGTCTGTGTAATCTTCATCTTGGACAACGGACCAAGTTGGAGAGGGTGTCCCACTTCACTATGACCGTTCCGGCGGAAGCGGTTGCCCATTCAATTTGGGCCGCAACCTCCCCTATGGATGCAATGATGGAGGCCAATTTCATGGCCTACTTGAGGACAGAAGGACCTATGTCTTAGACATCTCGTATCCAGCGACTGCCTCAGTCTTGTGGCCTCGGTCCGAACAAGATTAAAGGGCGAGCGACGAGACCCCAGAGGAGCGAGAATGGTAATAGCGGGGAAGGGAGTGTATCTTCGTGGTCTAGAACGTGACGACCTCAAGCTCATGCACAAATGGCTCAATGACAGCGAAATCATGCAATGGGCGAGGTCGCAGCCTGACAACATTGCCTCCATGGAATCGGTGGAGAAGGAGTTCGAGCTCGACCTGAAGGGGGAGAACCCACATCGGCGGACCTTCATCCTCGCCCAGGCCGGCACCGACAGGCCCATAGGATGGGCCTCGATGCGCTGGTGGAGGCCCTTCAGCACCACCGTGGATATAGGGCTAGTGATAGCGGAGAAGGGGATGAGGGGAAAGGGAATCGGGTCGGAGGCGACGAGGCTACTTACGTCCGAGGCCTTTTCCCAGCTTCATATGCACAAGGTCGAACTCTGGACCAGGGCCGACAACAAGGCGGCACAAAAGGTCGCGAAGAACTGCGGCTTCCGACTGGAGGGGACGGATAGAGAGGCCATCTACTTCGACGGGAAGTTCCATGACGGCCTCACCTTCGGCGTCCTTGAAGGCGAGTTCAGAATGGCCACATCCAAGACCAAGTAGCGCGCGGATTCCATCGGGCCGGTTTCCATAATGTGGCCCCCTGTCGGACGATGGCCACGTGCAGAGGAGTATCATCGCAGGCCTTGAAGCATTCGCACAACGCTAATGTAATCGTGCGTCCGTCGCATGGTGAGCGAGCGTGATTGGTGGAAAACTGCGTTGAATGCGGCAAGGTGGGTGCCACCACTGAATGTCAATATATGGAGTTCCCCGTGGGAGTGCATCACTACTTCGACCAGAAAGTATGCACTCTACACTATTGGACTCTTTATGTGAAGCCGAAGAGGAGGTGGCAGGAGTATCTCAAGTTCGTCCAAGCGGACAGCGTGGCAGCCGGATATCATCTGACGCTGCCGTCGGACGAAGTAGTGAAGGCTGGCACCGCCTAGGAGGCCCCTGCTCCCTGCCGCTGCTAGCATCTCATATGGAACGCCAGAATATGCTGTTCCCGCCCTCATGGAACTCCTTGGCTCGAGCGACGGTCTAGGAGCCGAACAGCCGGATTCGACCCAGCACTAAAGCCGAAACAGGAAGGACTGCGGTCTAGAGCTTGGGAGGGATGTCCTCCTTTATAGTCCTGACCGTCACGGTGGAGTTCACGTCTTCGATGCCGGTTATCTTGGATATGACGCTCCCCACGTTGTGGAGGTCAAGGTTGTCCCTGACCTTCACTTTGGCTAGGATGTCAAGGGGCCCGGCGATTTCGTGCACCTCCAGAACCTCTGGCAGGGCCGCAATCCTGTCGGCCACTTCACAGCAGTCTCCGACCGTGCTCATCTTGATCTGCAGGAACGCGATGGTGTTCAAACCCAGCTTCTGGGTGTCCAAAATGGGCACGACGCTGACGATGATGCCCTCCTTCCTGAGTCTTTTGACCCGGTCGAATACCGTCGATGGTGGCAACCCCGTGACTTCGCCCAGTTCCTTATACGAGAGAGACGCGTCCTTCATGTAACCTGCCAAGACCAGCTTATCCACATCGTCCACTTCGTAAGCTCCAGCCAGCCACTCAGCATGTTTCAAGATTGCCAATACGGTCCACGTTCGCAGATATCAGTATCTGGCGGACTATATGTCCGTTGTCAGATGGACCTCGGATGACATCCGAAAATGCAGGCAGCAATCGCGGTCTAGTTCCGGGAGTTCGGAGACTATGCGGAAAAATTACAGTTTTGCCTATACGATTCGAAGATGTGCCTAATCGCTGGAGCTAGTTCGGCCTGGCACAGAAGATGGACGTGGGTTCCCTCTTCCGGCAATTGGTCGCTAGTGTCGGAGCGGGAAAGAACGGCGTTCGGCAGGCCTTGAGGTCCAAGACCGAAATGGCCGTCTCTCATGATGAGGCGATGGGGATAGTGGTCGTAACACTCGCTCTGATGGCCCAGCAGGCTGCAGAAGCGAAACATTACGCCGACCAACGGCAAGCAGTAGAGCACTCCAGGCCAATCTGCTAGCGAATTAAACATCCGAGATGACGTCAGGTCGATTCATGGAGAAGGCCTTCGGACGACCGACTCGGGTTCATCATCTAGCAGTAGAGAGACCGAATAGGATCGCACTTTCGAGCGGTTCGCTTGTCGTTTCAAGCCGGACTTATATGGGGCGTTCCATGACGGATGCTAGACCTAGTCTTGGTTTCTTGGGTCAAGCTATCAGGGGTGCTCATCTTCTTAGCCTCCGCCCAGTTCCTGATCGGGATGTTGGTGGCCGAATCCCTCTATCCGGGCTATAGCGTCTCCCAGAACTACATAAGCGATCTCGGAGCTACGTGCCGTGCCGCCTGTACGATCGTACAACCCTCTTCTACGATTTTCGATTCCTCCGTCTTCGTTTTGGGGGCCCTCTTGGTTGCAAGCTCCTACTTCTTCCGAAAGGGATCCGGAACGCTGTTCGCTCCAATCTTCCTAGGGATCGCCGGCATGGGCGCCATGGGCGTAGGTCTCTTCCCTGAAACGACGGGAACCTTGCATGAGATTGTCTCACTGATGGCCTTTGCCGGCGGAGGGCTTACCGCGGTATCCTCCTTCAGGTTGATCAGAGCCCCCCTGTCATTCTTCGCATTAGTGCTGGGGTCACTGACCCTGATTGCTCTGGTCATGTATGCTGATGGTGTCTACCTAGGGCTGGGCCCCGGTGGCATGGAGAGAATAATCGCGTTTCCTGTCCTGATATGGGGGACGGGCTTCGGTGCTTACTTATCGGCGGGGACTGAGAAGAGCCCCCCATGAATTGGGGGCCGCGTCTCTCCGGCGAGCGCCCATCACAGCTCAGACCACAAGGAGTTCCTTGTCACATTTGCCTATGGTCTCGACTCCGTCTTCGGTGACCACCAAGTCGTCCTCAATTCTGACGCCCAGCTTGCCGGCGAGGTATATCCCCGGCTCCACGGTAAAGGTCATTCCAAGCTTCAGGACTAAAGAGGAGGAGCTGGTGATGCTGGGCTCCTCATGGACATCCAAGCCTAGTCCGTGCCCGGTGCGGTGGATGAAGTATTTGCCATAGCCAGCGTTCGCAATGACTCGCCGGGCCTTCTTGTCCAGGGCCCCGGCCACAAGGCCGGGCTTGACGGCTGATATGGCAGCGGACTGCGCCTCGAGGACCGTATCATACACCTTCCTATGCTCAATGGAAACCTCTCCAACAAAGACGGTCCGGGTGAGGTCGGCATAGTAACCCTTGTAGGTGGCGCTGACGTCCATCAGCACACAGTCCCCCCTCTGGACTCTGGTCTCCGACGAATCGCCATGTGGGAGCGCGGCGTTCCTGCCCGCAAGGACTGCGTTGAATGGAACCTTCTCCCCGCCGAGCTCGCGTATCCTTCGCTCTATCTCGAAGCCGATCTCCAGCTCGGTGGCACCCACCTTGATGGCCCCGATGCCGGCCAGTATCCCCGTTTCGACGATTCTGCCTGCCTTCTTCATTGCGGCCAGCTCATCTGCGTCCTTGGTCAGCCGGAGCTCCATGACCGCTTCCGTGGCGTCCACGATAGCCGTCTGCGGAACCGCCCTAGAGATCTGGGAGAGGAAGCCGAAGGGAAGGGAGCTCTCGACGCCCACGGAGCCGCGATTCAGGCTGAGCTCCATCAGAGTCGACTTCAAGGGCTTGGTCGGGCCCTGCTCGTCGGTGTAGGAGCGGACGTCCTCGACGCTGGATCGCTCCTTCGCCTTCTCCTCCTCCAAAGCAGGGAGAATTAGGACAGGGTCGCCCGCGGCAGGAACCATTAGCCCCGCGAAACGTTCGAAGGATTGGATGGGGATCCCGGCGAAGTAGAGCATGTTGGCGGTCGATGAGACGACCATTCCGGATAGGCCTTTCCTGGCTAGCGCCTTCTGAAGCCTCTTGATCCTTGATGACAACATAGATTACGTGGTTGAGAGGTTTTATTATCTTTCCCGTCGTTCCGGGGACGCGATTGAACGGGATAGAGGATGATGTCTAGAGTGCATAGAGAAGAGAAAAGGTCGCGAGCTAGAAGAATCGGCCTTACATCGAGGCCGGGAACGATTCCATGATTCCGAATACATTGCCCTCAGGGTCCTGACAGTAGGAGAAGAAGCCTACACCGGGGATGGTCGTCTTCTTGGTGACCTGCTTCCCTCCGGCCGCCTTGATCTTCTTGACAAACTCGTCGTGAGAAGGCACCCCGATGGTATTAATCGTGTTCTCCGTCTTCTCTCTCTTCATCAGGGCGCCGTCGATACCAGCTTCCTTCTTATTGCCCGTTGTGATCAGCCAGTATTCCATGGGGCCTTTCCACTTCTTGATCTTCCAACCGAAGACCTTCTCGTAAAAGACCTTAGCCCTCTTGGGGTCCTCGGCCGCTATTTCGAAGTGCACGACTCGTGGCATTTCTTCGCAAACGCGCCTGAGTCAATCTATTAAGCGTATTTCATGATTTGCTGGTCAGCTGCATCATGGTCAGGAGAGGGTGATACAGACGAAGACTCGCTTTTCCTTCCCCAGCCACGTCGTCGCCCTGTCCAATAGTAGCAACAGGCCGTATTTTGACCTGAACGCTTTGCGCAACTCCTGTGAGGAGTCGTCATCATATAGGGTTGCGACTCCGTCGACGTACGGCCCTTGAGGCTCCCCACGCATGGTGCAGGGGGCGACTGCCACGTTTGGGTTGTTTCGTATGCGTTTCACCTTTCCTGAGGTGGAGATGGTCTAGACGAATACGCGGTTCTCCCGGAGCATGAACCAGACGGGTGTGGGAACCTGTGCTCCATTGCGACGATATGTTTTAAGGCTGATGTATTTCTTGCCTTCTAGGGCCTGTGAACTCATATCATGCTAGCAATTCGGTCCGGCGTCTCTCCCTTTGAGTCCTATGATGAGCCTTAATGAGCAAGCATGGAAGAATAGGTGTCATGAATCCTAGGGAGTTGTATATCGGTGCGGATCTGCATGAGAGGGAGTCTCAGCTAGCTGTCTTCGAGAAAGACGGAACGCTCCTCTTCGAGAAGAGGTTACCTACGAAGACGCTGCGCAGATTCATCTCATCTCTTCCAGGCACAAAGCACGTCGGCGCCGAGTCTGTGGGTTTCATCTATCCCATCTACGATGAGCTGAGTGGCATACAGGACTGCGATGTCTCCGTATGCAATCCGAACACGATCAGGGAGAGGGCCAAATCAAAGATAAAGAATGACCGGGTAGATGCTAGGACTGTGGGAGACCTCCTGAGGACCAACTACTTCCCCAAGTCTCACATGCCAGACGAGGGTACGAGGGAGAAACGCCTCCTCACGAAAGAGAGAGTGACCTACGGCACCAAGCAGGCTGAGCTCAAGAACTCGATAAAGTGGATGCTGAAGCGGAGGGGCATAGAGGTGAGGAAGCCTCTCAGCATTCAGGGAAGGGAGCAGCTCCGTTCCCTTCACCTCGCAGAGATCGACCGGAGGCTGAGGGAGCTAGAGCTCGTCGAGTCGATCGTCGATGAGCTTGATGGGAGGATACGCGCTGTGGCATCTACAGACGCCAAGGCGAAGCTTCTCGACACCATACCTGGCCTTGGACCCTACACGGCGCTCTTCCTCTCGTCCTCGTTAGATGACGTGAGCCGCTTCGCAGACTCGAAGCAAGCGTGCGCGTATATCGGACTCGTCCCTTCTCTCCATCAATCCGGAGACGTGTCTTACACTGGTCACATAACAAGGCTCGGGAACAAATGGCTGAGGAGGAACCTTGTGGAATGCGCCAGATGGTCGGTGAGGAAGGACCCTCACATTAAGGAGTTCTTCCTCAGAATCATGCACAAGAAGGGGAAGAAGAAGGCGTACGTCGCGGTGGCCAGGAAGCTGGTCGCGTACGCCTATTGGTTGCTCAAGAGGAACGTAACCTACCAGGAGCTTGCCCCCTGGAAGAACGATAGAGGACAATCCTCGAACTTTGAATAGGGTTGCTCTGGTAGGAGCGGACTCAGAAAAAAGGGGATGATCCCCGAATGGTTGTATGCCAACCTCTTGGGAATAGAAGGTGAGAATGAGCTAATCAGATACAGCTAAAAGGCTCATTATGGTTTTCTTTTTGCCTTCGGAATGACTACGTAGATCTCCCTGCCAGGAAAGTGGCTCCGTTTTGAGGGTGACCTGGCGAAGAAGTCGATGGTCGCCCCCGCTGCCAACGAATCCTCACTGCCGATCATGAGTCGTCGAAACAACGGACTAGGTTAATAAGCCCGTTATTACCCTCGTCGATTCGTATGATATTCAACAGCGTGTTGGACCTTATAGGCCACACGCCGATGATCAGGGTGAACAACCTGACCAGCAACAAGGAGGTCGAGATTTTCATCAAGCTGGAGAAGATGAATCCGGGCGGCTCCGTGAAGGACAGGATAGCAAAGTATATGATCGAAGATGCGGAACGGCGCGGTCTTCTTGTCCCTGGCCAAACGGTGATCGAGCCTACTAGCGGCAACACGGGCATCGGCCTGGCCATGGTCTGTCGCTCCAAGGGCTATGATTGCGTCCTTGTGATGCCGGAGACCATGACGATGGAGAGGCGACAGCTGATGATCGCGCTCGGTGCGAAGATCATCCTGACACCCGGGTCCAAGGGGATGGATGGCGCGGAGGACTACGCCAAGGCTCTCGTTACGCGCATGTCTGGCCGCTATTTCATGCCCGACCAATTCGGAAACGAAGTCAACGTCAGGGCCCACTATGAAACCACAGCCGAGGAAATCTGGAAGGACACGAAGGGGAGGGTTTCGTTGGTGGTGGCGGGGCTCGGCACCTCGGGGACCTCAATGGGTGTGGCCAAGCGCCTGAAAGAACTCAACCCCAAGGTCAGAGTCATCGGCGTCGCGCCTGACGAAAAGACACCCATACAGGGCCTGAAGAACTACAACATCCAGCATATCCCGGGAATCTGGAAGAAGGAGCTGGTGGACGAAATCCGGTACGTCAGCTCGAAGACCGCAGAAGAGACTGTCAGGCTTCTAGCCCTGACCGAGGGTCTGCTGGTGGGGCCGAGTTCGGGAGCAATACTGCATGTCGCCCTCAAAGAAGCAAACGAGATGAAGAATGGAGTCATCGTGTCCATAGCGCCCGACGGCCTCGAAAGGTACCTGACAACTCCGGTCTGCGAGCCCAGCTACTGCCTGGACTGCGCTCAGAAGTATGGCGTAAGGTGCTCCTACAGCGATGGCGTGCCCATCGCAAGGTCAGAAGCCTAGAAGTCCTTCTGATAGGCGGGGTTGACAGCCAGTTAGGGCGTATCGATTCAGAGAAGT
Source organism: Conexivisphaerales archaeon (assembly GCA_049509455.1). GTDB lineage: Archaea > Thermoproteota > Nitrososphaeria > Conexivisphaerales > DTJL01 > DATKKG01. Next base: position 23,536 of record JBEKZX010000005.1, on the reverse strand, counting down.
TCGTCCGCCGGTTCACGCCGCAAAGACCGAAGCCACGCGCAGGAAGCTTGTGCTACAGACACTGAAGAAGCTCGAGATAGACTAGAGACTCGGATTGAAGTGATATCGGAATCGCTTGTTCGAGGGAATAGGCTTTATGTCACCTTTGCTCCATTCCATGATTGAGTGGCATGAATCCGCAGGCGAATTGTGTTGCATAGGGTGCTCGTCACCGGTTTCGAGCCTTTCCGGAAGGAGAATAGCAACCCGACTGAAAGGCTGGCCAGAGCATTCGAAGGAAGGAGCATCGGTGAATCGATGGTGACGGGAAGGGTTCTGCCGGTCAGCTATCGTAGAGTCGGAACTAGCCTGCGCCTGATCCTTAAGAAGGAGAAGCCGGAGGTGGTTGTGGCCACGGGCCTCTGGGGGGGAAGGACGGACGTGACCGTCGAAAGGGTTGCCGTCAACATAATGGACGCGCGGATCCCCGACAACGACGGTTTCAGCCCCAAGGACTCTAAAGTCGTCAAGGGAGGCCCCGCGGCATACTTTTCGACGTTCCCCTACACTAGGATCGTGGCAGACATGAGGAGGGATGAGGTGCCGGCCACTCTATCGTACTCGGCGGGGACTTTCATATGTAATGCGCTGCTCTACCACCTGCTTCACTACGCGCACAGGCACGGCATCCCTAAGCTGGGAGGTTTCCTTCATGTTCCCAACCTACCGACAGACGTGGTTTCAAAGGAAGGCGCTTTCGGCATGTCGAAGCCGAGCATGTCGTTCACGTTGATGGAGAAGGCCGTCGAAGTGGCCGTGCTGGACAGCCTCGATGAAATTTGATATCCCGGTACTAGATAGGCCAGGACAAAAGAAGTAAGCCGTTCGGCGAGCGTAGGGCCCCTGCGTCGCTCTGAGGTCTAGCACGTCGCGCTAGGCGTGACTTCTGAAGAGACCGTCTATCTGGAACTCTCCACATCCGGGGCCCTGGGCAGCGTTATCACGGCAGAGGTCCCCTTACCTTCTTCGCTGCTGATGTTGATCTTCCCTCCATGGGCCTCTACGAGTCGCTGGCAGATTGCCAGGCCCAGCCCTAGTCCCTTAGCTTTCGTGGTGAAGAAGGGGTTGAAGAGCTGCCGCAGTGTCGTCGAGTCCATTCCGACGCCCGTGTCAGCGACTTCAGCCACGACCTTGTCTGCATCGGCCCTGACGGACAGGCTCAGAGTTCCTCCAGAGGGCATGGCCTCCACGGCGTTGGAGACGAGGTTCTGAAAGACGCGCTTCAACTTGGCAAGGTCACCATCGATAAATGCGCCGGCTTCTAAGTTGCGAACAAGCTTGACGGACCGAGGAAGATCCAGACCATCGGCGAACTGCTCTAGCGCAGACCCGAAGTCAAGTCTCTCGGTGTTCAGGTCCGTCGCCCTCGAGTACTGGAGAAGGTCATCTATTATCTTGCTAGAATGTTCGACTGCCCGCTCGACAGATCCGATTGAATCCCCTACCTTGTCGCCCAAGTCGCCAGGGAGCACGTTCTTGATGTAGAAGAGATTGGTGTTGATGGCCGTTAGAGGGTTACGTAGGTCGTGGGCCACTTGGGCGGCCAGACTTCCGATGGCGGCCAGGCGCTCCGACTGCACCAACAGTTGGTTGGTTTTCTCCAGCTCCTCCGTGCGCTCCTTGACCTTCTTCTCTAGACCAACGCTGTAAGACTTGAGCTCGTCTTCCGCCTCCTTCCTCGCGGTTACGTCCTCCACCTGCGATATCGAATAGAGTGGCTGGCCCCCCGCGTCACGCACGACGGAAACGCTCAGGGTCGCCCAGATGACCTTGCCATCCTTCCTCACATATCGCTTCTCGATCTGGTAGGAGCCGAGCTTCCCTTCCCTCAGCCGCAGGCCGAGGTCCGAGTTGACGTCCCTGTCTTCCGCATATGTAACCTCTTCGAAGGTCTTGGAGAGGAGCTCCTCCTCTGTATAGCCCAGGGTTTCGCAAAGGGCCCTGTTGACCTTCATCCAGCGGCCGTCCAAGCCTGTCATGGCCATCCCCACGGCCGCGTCTTCGAAGGCGGACTTGAAGCTCCTCGCCGTGTCGATGAGCGCCGCCCTCTCGAGTTTTCTCTCGGAGATGTCCTCCATCACCTCGATGGCTCCCCATAGGCGTCCGCTTCCGTCGCGCACCGGCAGAGTGGTCACCAGCACGTCGATGTTGGTGCCGCCCTTGTTCCTCCGCACCTGTTCAGAGTTGTAAGTGCCCTCTCCTACGAAGGCTTTCAGCAAATCAGAAGTCAAACCAGCCAACGGTTCGGCTGGCAGGGTGGGGTCTGCCTTTCCCAACACCTCCTCCCGCTTCCATCCAAAGATGCGCTCCGCGGGCGGGTTCCAGGATTCTAGGTGGCCGAAGAGGTCGGTCGAAGCGACGGCCAGGGGCGACGCGTCCAGGAAGGTCCTAAGCGTATGGCTGGTCGCCTCCTTGGAGTCATCCGCTGCATGGACCTTGCGCACGTAGCGTCTTGCAAGGAGGAGGACGGAAATGCCGGAGGCGATCGTGTAAAGCAGGTCCAGCGCGACGGTCAGCCAGAGCGCGAAGCTCCTGTCTGCCACATTGCCAAGAACTAGCAGATCGCAGGAAACGAAGAAGGCGACCGATATGGACAGCCACAGCAAGAGGAGGGCGTTGGGTTCTAAGAGATGCGAATGCCGCTGGACGTACCTAATCAGACTGTGGAGAGACTCCAATCGGTATCCTTCCGCTAGACATGAAAACAAAACGAACTTGCGTTAAAACTTTCAAGATGGCGCTCAATGGTCGCGGGAGCCCGAGATAGGCCGACCAGTCGATTAGCGATGAACTACGTTGAGTCTAGCGTCTTGACCTCTTCGTTCGCTGCCTTTTCGAACGCGAATCAGGCAGGCTCTTGGTGACGAAGAAGAGAGGCCCGAGCCTTGTCTCGGCAAGGTAGTGGAGAGTGGTCCCACCAGGTGCCTCATCGAATGTCACGGAAATCTCGCTTCCTTTGTCGTCGCCTTCTAGATTGTCTATCCGGACGCTGCGACCTGCGCGACTGATGAAGTGCTTATTCAGGGGGTGGATCTTCCTGCCGGCTATGGCCGGGTCTTGCTCGAAGGTTATCATGTCACCCTCCTTCCTGACGATCCTGACGCCTTTGACGAAGTCGAGATTAACCTTGGGGAGGTTCTCGGGGCGGGAGAAGCGCTCCAGGGCCTTGCTCGGAGGGGCCTTCCTCTGTCGTTCGGCTTCAAGTCGGACGACCATTGAAGACTTGGAGCGTCGTTTTCCTAATCGGAGCGACTCTCGAATTCTGTGCACGTGCTTGCCGATGCGCCATCAGAATGTTGAGCGGCGAAAGTGCATGAATTCATCGCGACTGGGGATGACCTCCTTGACCTGCTCCGTAATCAATAAATACACACGAGAAATCAACTTCAGAAACGAGCGGTGGTCGTCTAGCCTAGTCTAGGACATCAGCCTGCCACGCTGGTAACGCGAGTCCAAATCTCGCCCACCGCATCCTTTTTGCCCAAGGTCCGCTTTGATGGACATCGCTGCCCATCCGGCCCTGTGGCGTCGTCCTCCTGTCCCGAAAGAGTGTCGTAATTCGTAGTCAAGGGCCGCTGCCTCCTTAACAACGTTCAAAAGCCAATTGCACCGCACAAGTTCAGAGACGGAGGGATTGGGTTTGACCACCGAAGGAAGTGCCCAGGGCGTGCAGGAATCCCTGAAGGAAGTGATGAGGGGCTTCCCCCAGGGAGTGACGGTAGTCACCACTAAGGCGAACGGCAGACTTTGGGGCATCACCGTAAGCTCATTCACGACGGTATCGCTAGTCCCACCCATCGTTCTGGTGTCCTTGATGAAGAACAACTACTTCTCGGACGCGTTTGCGTCCGCGACCGGTTTTGCGGTGAACTTCCTAGCCGACAATCAGAAGTCTATCTCCGACCGGTTCGCCGGCAGGACGCCGCTCGTGGACCGCTTCAAAGGCCTGCCCCACCACTCCGACGGAGACGCCTTCCCTGTCATAGAAGGCGTGGTCGGGTTCTTGCAATGCCGGAAGTGGAGGGAGTATGACGACGGCGACCACATATTGCTCTTGGGAGAAGTGCTCAAGGCCAAGAGGCTGAACCACAAGGCGCCTCTGGTCTACTATATGCAGCAGTACACTACGGTGGTCCCACCTCAACGTAGCGCTTCTAGCGAAGACGTCCTCTGGTAGGACGCCCTAGCTGTTGGGCCCAGGCTGTCGCGGCCCGTAGACCATCTTGGGGCCAGTAAGGGGAACGAAACCACCGTCGACCAATCTCGCCCTCACGGCTTCGTCAAACCAACTAGCTGGTGCGGGGGCTCCCCACAAAGTCCGTGCAATGTTTGGTCAAGCTCCTACATGATCGGCATCTCGATCCGACTCAGGGCTAGCTCGTAGGTTCGGAGATCATCCTCGGAGAAGAGAACGAACCTTACCTCCCTCAGGGACCTCTTTCCCTTCAGAAGGAAGTCCACGGTGGCGTCCAGGGCGATGCGACTAGCCTTTTCAACGGGGTAACCAAAGGCGCCCGTGGATATAGAAGGGAAGGCGATGGAGTGTACGCCGAGGGAAGCCGCTGCATCAAGAGAGTTGCGATATGCCTTGGACAGGAGTTCGCCTTCGCCATTGCCGCCACCGCTCCAGATCGGGCCCACAGTGTGGATAACGAATTGGGCCTTCAGGTCTCCGCCTGAGGTGACCACGGCTTCCCCTGTGGGAAGGCCGCCCGGGTATTTGGTTGCCCTGATCTTCTTGCATTCTTCCAGTATCTTGGGACCGCCATTTCGGTGGATAGCCCCGTCGACGCCCCCTCCGCCTAGAAGGCTCGAATTAGCCGCATTTACGATAGCGTCACAGTCCTGGAAAGTGATGTCCCCAAGGACGAGCCGTATCGCAGTGTCACCTACGACGCGTTCCATTACTCCATGAGCTGCTCCGTCCCTACTAAGAAACTTGACCCCACATTAGCAGCTCGGTCCTTAGGTGCCCCAGGATTGCCCACAGCCGATGATCGCCCAATCAAAGACCAGGCAGTTGGAGACGCGATGTCCATTTACACGCAGGACGTTCGGTAGCGGCAAGCCCTCCTGGCGACGGTTCCCGCGCGAAAGTTGATTCCGGTTCTGTGGGAGTGAAGCACAGGAGCCGGCATGGTTACGGACGGAGGGCAGCAAGCTCTTTGATGATTTCCACGCCGTGGCTGGTTCCTATCCTGTTCGCGCCCGCCCATGTCAGGTCAGAGAAGGTTAGGGCGTCTTTGATGCCTCCCGAGGCCTTGACCCCCAGGCTCGGCCCGACGACTCGGCGCATCAGGACTACATCGTGAATCGTCGCGCCCGCCGTGCCGTACCCGGTGGAGGTCTTCACGAAATCGACTCCCGCCTTCGCGGACGCACGACATGCGGACTCCTTCTCCTCGTCAGTCAGGTAGCAGGTTTCGATAATCGCCTTGACGATCACAAGGGCATCCATCTTCTTTGCGGCGTCGACCACAGCCTTGGCATCCTCGAAGACGAAATCGAAATTGTGCGACTTCTCAGCGCTGATGTTCAAGACCATGTCGATCTCCTGAGCACCGTCCTTGATGGCGCCTTGGGCTTCCTTTACCTTTGTCTCGGTCTTCGAGAGGCCGAATGGGAAGGAGACCACCGAACAGACCTTCACGGAAGAGGCCTTGACCTTCTCCCAGGCGAGGGTCACATGGTGAGGATTGACGCAGACAGAGCAAAAGCGGTAGCGGATGGCCTCTTGACACAACGAAACGATGTCCTCCTCGGTGGAGTTGGGCTTGAGGAGGGTATGATCGATGATGGCCGCGGCTTTCTCCGGCGTCCACCTTGGCGCTCTCTCCATACCCTAGGCCAGAGGATTCATGCTCAAAACGATTCCTGTCCAGTCGTCTCCCGAGACAGGCGGACGGGACGCAGCAAAGCTAGGATCCATCCCTCGGCAAGCTTCTTCACTATAGGCTTCAGGGGGGATATAGCGTGGCCTTCATGGCCAATCTCCAGCTCCGCAATGCCAAAGTGTTGTCCTTCGGTGGGACTTTCGATTAGGGAGGTCGGAGGCGAGAAGATAAAACCAGCCGAGCCGCGGCCGACCCGAAGGCACAAACCAATTATAGTGCGAAGTCGTTCTTCGATGTCGATATGGCAATGAAGGTCGGCGTCTGTGGCATTGCATGCGAAGTGTGCCCCAAGATGGTCAAAGGCGCCTGCCCCAACGGCGAGCAAGGCTGCGTGCCGAAACAGAACCCGTTCTGCCAGATCTCTACCTGCGCCTTCAACAGAGGTGTCAGGCTGTGCTTTGAATGCGCCTACTTCCCTTGCGAATTGACGAAGACCGGTCCGATAAACTACAACTACTGTTCCTTCCTAGCGGGCAAGTCTGAGTAGGGGCGGGCTTGGCTGAAGCTGTGTGCCTCCTAGGTTTCCCTTCGGATGTACGTAGCTGACCATTGAGGAGTTCCTGAAGAAGTAGCAGTAGGCGGCGATGCCCATCGCGTAGAAGCCCCTGGCCATGGCGAGCGGCGGGCCGAAGCCCAACGATTGGAGTACCAGAGGGAACTGGGGGACCTCCTGAGGTGCCTCGTCGTAAAGTCATAGTCACCCTATGCTCCTGGCAACAGACTGAATTGGTGCTCGTCATCTGTCGAAATCTCTTTGGCATATTGACGACGCTTATTGGACGCTGAAAGAGAAGACATTGTCGCATGTTGCAGGAACTCAACAGGCGACTCGAAGCCTTGTCATACTGTAGACTTCGTATGTTCCAAGATCCGTCCGGCTTGGTGTGGTTGGAGGATCTGCGGGCGGACTCACCGACGGAGCCCATCAGGATAGGTTCCCTTACTGATGCAACTGGATACGTCGAGGCCATGGAAAGAGAAGAGCGCATGGTCGCCGTGATGAACTAAGGCTGACAGATCGAAGGGAAGTCTCCTATCCCTCTCGATATTGGGCCGTCCATCACTTGTTTTCTTGATAATGCGTTTGTTAATGTTTCCGTTACGGGATATATCAACACTAGATTTGGAGCTCGGATCCCGTTGGGCCGCCGCCTCCGATGACACCTTTTGTGGGAATAGGATTTAAGCACCCGAGAATGAGCGATACTCGTGACAAGAAGAGCGTTGCTGGTCGTTGACATGACGAACGACTTCCTGCTCAAGAGCTACAATCCCGGCTTGGCCCTGCAAAGTGGGTTGGCGCTGATTCCCAGGATTAGGAAGCTCCAGAAGGCGTTCCTTGATGCCGGGTACCCTGTCATCTACACGACCGACCGCCATCTGAAGACAGACTTCGAGCTGAGGAAGTGGGGGCCGCATTCCATGAAGGGAACCAAGGGCTCGAAGATCGTGGACGGGCTCGACACGAAGGGCATCTATGTCCTGGAGAGGGACTGGAAGGGGAGGGACGTCGAGGGCATCAAGAAGGGGCAGCTCCTCTTCGAAATCGAGAAGGGTTCCTACAGCGGCTTCACCGACGATGGTGGCAAGCCCACGGCGATGGATTCCGTTCTCAGGAAGCTCAAGTTCAAGCCTGGTGACAAGCTCTACGTCACCGGACTTCATACGAACTGCTGCGACAAGCATACGGCCGCCGACGCGTGGTTTAGGGGATACGTGCCCGTGATGGTGAGCGACTGCACTACCGCCTTCGATGATCCCGACGGCACCCTAGGCATGGGACATGAGAGGGCCCTCAATTACGAGAAGTATTGGTACGATGCCGAGATCCAGCCTTCGAAGGAAGTCGAGAAGGACCTCCGATAGGGAAGTGGATTCATCCTGGCAGCGGGCGATAGCCAGCTCAGGCTGTGCATGACTTTAGAAAAAGGAAGGCCTCCCCCCCAGAACTGAGGAGGCCCGGAAGAGAAAAAAAGAAGAACGCCGTGATTTCTATCCCGTCGGGGCCGGTCTTGTGCCCAAGGTGACAGAGACGTTCATCGTCTGGCCGTTGCGGATTATGGTCAGGCTCAAGGTTTGCCCGGGGAGAGTGTTGCCTTCGAGGTATGCGGAGAGGCCGTCGCCGCCCAAGATGCGAGTGCCGTTGATCGCGATGATTACGTCTCCACCCAGCGTTATGGTGTTTCCTTCGACGGTCGCTTGCTGCGTGCCTGCCTTCAGACCCGCATTGTCGGCGGGACCGCCGCTGACCACGCTTTCGATGAGGACGCCGTAGGTCGTGTTGATGTTCATCGCCTGAGCCGTTGCGTAGTCCATGTCGACCTCAGAGATGCCGAGGTAGGAGTGCTGCGTGTAGGTCCCGGTGGTGACCAAAGAGTTGATCTCCCTAAGGATGGTGGAAGAGGGCACGGCGAAGCCTATCGCGTCGGCGGCGTTACCCGACGAGTCGGTGGCGGTCGCCGTGGTTATCCCGACGACCTGGTCGGCGAAGTTCAGTAGTGGTCCACCTGAATTGCCTGGATTGATGGGCGCGCTGGTCTGAATGGCGTTGGCTATGGCATACGGCACTGTGCTTTCGTCGATGGTCCGACCAAGGGCGCTGACGACCCCTGTGGTGACGGAGCCTGTTAACCCGTAGGGAGCGCCCACGGCCATGACAGGGTCACCGACGCTCAGGGTGGTCGAGGACACCATTGTCAAGGGGATGAATTCAGACGATGGCGCCTGGACGGTGAGCACCGCCAGGTCAGAGTACGGGTCGGTGCCGATAACGGTCGCCGCATAGGAGTCACCGTCGCTGAATGTCACCGTGATGCCCGTGGCGCCGTCCACGACATGGTAATTGGTAATCATGACGTCCTTGCTACCCACGCTGTAGACGAACCCGGAGCCCTGCACTTCGCTCGAAGTCGTGCCGAAGAACGACGACTCGCTTACCATCCCCGTGATGACCACCACAGAGTTCTTGACCGCCGCGTAGAGATCCGAGACCGAAACGTTGCCGCTGATCACGACGCTCGTGCTGGTAGACGACGTGCCGCTGGTGGAGCTCCCTGCGTTCTGGAACTGAGACTGCAGCGTGTTCACCTTCTGCTGCAGCTGACTCACTTGGCCAGAGAAGGAGACGTATCCCAGGCCTCCGCCGAGGACCAAGCCCAACGCCAGCACGAGGGCCACGATGATGACCGTGTAGTTCCTGCGCGTTGGCGCAGGATGCTCCATCATCGTCATTTCAGCTTACCTCCTAGAGCCGAGGCCCCAAAGGGAAGCGCTCTGCCGCTTGTCGAACCTACGGTCAGTACCGGGCTGCGTCCCGTAGGCGAGGCGCCGCCGACACGGACAGCTGAAGATTTGATTCTGTTCAATTCGTTCGCACCAAATGTTACTATGCCGCATAGTAGCATACCCTTCTTAAATGTTATGACAAAACATGGCAGCCGAACGGCGGAGGGGTCGAAGTCAGCGCAAAGACTAAATAGCTACTACAGTCCGTAGTAGGAAGCGTAAATAGCGTTGGGCAGCAAGAGAGAATACAAGGTCTCCCGCTATAACCTTGAAGGAGACCAGTTCGAGGGCTTCCTTGGCCCGCTGGGAGCGGAGATTCTCGAGACTGTATGGAGCTTCGAAGGGGGACCCATGACCGTGCGCAAGGTCTATGAAGAACTCAGGAAGAAGACCAGAATCGCGTACACCACCGTCATGTCCACCATGGACCGCCTATACGACAAGGGGCTCCTGGACAGGCGGATCGAGAGGGGGAAGGGAGGAGTCTTCTTCGTCTACTGGCCGAAGCTCGAGAAGAAGCACTTCGAGGAGTCGGCCGTTAGGACAGTCGTAAGCAGCCTCCTCCGCAATTTTGGGAGCACGGTCACAAACGCCCTCGTAGAAGAGGTGTCTGCGAGCGGGGGGGACCTTCAGGAGCTCCAGAAGCAGATAGAGAAGGTTGCGGCAGAGAAGAAGAAGTGATCCTCAACGAGCACTTCCATACTCGCAACGATTGCCCAAGAAGTGTTTCAGCCTTACTTCTACTACGCTGCGGTGCTGCTGACCGTCTGGTTTCTATGCACCAAGCTGCTCCTCAGGTCGGGTAGTTTCTTAGGCCATAGGGCCCGCAGCTTCCTGCTGCTGGTGCCGTTGGGCGTGCCAGCTGCAGCGGTGGTGACATCGTATGCCGTGGACTTCGTCAAGAACCTAGCAACGGCGCAGGTGGCCGTGCGGTCTGATGCCTTTGTGCAGACGCCGGCGGCATACTTCACCTACGTGCAGCCAGCGCCGGGGTTCCTTGACATGAGCCCCCTGATGTTCACGGCCCTCATCGGCTTGGCGGCCTTAGCCGGTGGAGCTGTCGTCTTCCTTTCCATGATGCTATTCGGGGGATGGGTCGCAAGGAAGATCTTCGGCGTCGTCCTCATGGAGGGGGAGGACTATACGGAGCTGCAGGAGAGGGTCCGCCTGACGTCGGCCAAGCTGGGCATCAGGATGCCCAAGGTAGGGCTGGTCGAGGACCTGAGGCCCAACGCTTTCTCCATCGGAAGGGGTGGGGATGCGACCATCGTCTTCTCCCTCGGTATCCTGAAGGTCCTTGACGGAGACGAGATGGAGGCGGTCATCTCACATGAGCTTTCTCACATCAAGGATGGAGACCTGACCTTCAAGGCCTTTACGAGCGCGTTGGTGGCCATATCATTCTTCAATCCTCTGGCCTATCTGTCGGCTTCGGCCGCGCAGAAGGAGAGGGAGATGCTCGCTGATGAACGCGGAGCGGGCGTCATCGGGAGACCGGAGGCTCTGGTGTCGGCACTGGTGAAAGTGGGAAACGCACTGAGAGCCTTCCCGCCTGACGGCCGCCTTATGAGGCTTGCCGTAGCTACGTTCGTCGCCTCCTCCTTCGAGCACAGGTCGGAGGCACTGTCCAGCCATCCCACCATAGAAGTGAGGGCTTGGAACGTGTTGGACCTCAGGGCAAGAAGAATCCTGCCCAGGCGCAGGCTCGCCGCCGCCCTAGTGGTCTCGTCGCTCATCCTCGTGGGCGGCGTAGTGGCCAGCATCTACCTAGTCGACGTGCAGGCGCAGATGCTGCAGGTCTTTCTGCCCAAGGCCCCCCTTGCCTTCAGCTACGCTTCGCAGCATCCGCCCGCCCACTTGAGCATGCTGGTCGAGCATGATGGCGGGCCCACGTCATATCTTCGCTCAGTCTACATACACGGTTGCGGTGGGAACTCAAGCCTGGGGGCAGCCAGGACGGCGCCAGGCTTCCTTCCTCATGAAATCTCACACATATAGGGCAGCCCGACGAGCGCCCAGTGCAACTTGAATGGCACCTTAGCGGTTGACTCTACTGTCAGGGGAGGCCGACGCCTTAAGTCGTCTTCTCCATCGGACGTACACGAAAATCACTATCGTTGCTATCGCCGCCAATCCCAGAGGCAGGAAGAGGGAATGGAGGTAGCCGATTATGGCTTCGCCGTTCCGCCCAGCCATCACTCCCAGATAGACCAACATGGTGTCCCACGCGAACACGCCTACAGCGGAGAAGGCGAGGAACCTGCCGAGCTTCATCTTCGCGAGGCCCGCAGGGAAGGCGATGAGGGTCCTCACCACCGGAACGAACCTCGCCGCGAGGACGGCGGAGCTCCCGTACCTACCGAACCATCTTTCGGCCAGCTCCAGATGTCCTTCGTTCAATCTGATGAGCCGGCCATACCTGAGCAACGCGGCCCTGCCTAGATAGGAGCCGATGCTGTAGTCGATCATGGTGCCGACTATGCTGCCGGCGCTGGCGACGACTACGACGGTCCAGAAATCGGCCTTTCCCAGGTATACAAGGTAGCCCGCCAGAGGGAGGACGGTTTCGCTGGGGATGGGTAGAGTCGCGCTCTCCATGACCATCAGGCCGAAGATGCCCAGCAGGCCGGACTTATCGATTAGGTTCAGGACGAAGTTGAACGTCGCATTCGAAAGAGAGGACAAGAGGCCGCCTGAAGAGCTGCTCACGTTCTAGGTTCGTTTTGAACTAATAATAACGGTTCCCATTCGGGCGGAGCCGCTATTTTTCGAGCTTCACGGTCGGCCTCTCTCCCTCGGTCCACCGGTTCACCCAATCGGCGAACTGTCCGAGCACCGTAAGGAGGTCCTTGCCCTTGTCAGTGAGAGAGTACTCCACCTTGGGAGGCGCCGCGGGGTAGACCTTCCTCCGTATGATCTGGAGACGTTCGAGCTCGGTGAGCCGGTCCGCCAGGCTGGTGGAGCTGATGCCGTCGATGCGCCTCTTCAGCTCGTTGAACCTGGCCGGCTCCCTTATCCCTAGCGCATGGATTACGGGAAGGCTCCAGGCCTTCGTGAGCTCGTTCCAAGCGGCATGGATGGCCTTGTTGGCTTCGCATTTCTCGGCTACTTCCCGGTCAAGCTGTGCTGACATAGTCAACTTTACTATACCTACTAAGTATGGATTTACTACCAAGTATATAAAGATAACCGCTTCTACTCGGCGCAGAGCAAAATTGGAAACTCAAGATATCAGACGTGTTTCCTTCAGCGAAGCGGAGACGGAGTTCCTGACTGAGAACGGCCTGGCCAGGGTGGCGACCGTCTCCGATGACATGGAACCTCACGTGGTCCCGGTGGTCTACGAGTTCGACGGAACTTCGTTCTACTTCAGCGGCTGGAACCTGGAGAAGAGCCTCAAGTTCAGGAACATCCGGCAGAACGGAAGGGTCGCCATGGTGTTCGACGACCTCCCATCCGTCAGCCCATGGCGCGCCAGGGGCCTGGAGATCCGAGGGATGGCCGAAGTGGCATATGCCGACGGGAGGCCTTACGTAAAGGTCGTTCCGTTCACCAAACGGAGCTGGGGTCTCTAGGGGGGAGATCAGATTGGACATGCTAGGAATCGAAGATCAAATAACAGAGGTAGTGGCGCAGCTGCAGCGCTCGGTCGTAAGCATCGACAGCGTGCGCATGGCTAGGGACTGGAGGTTCGGAACGGTCCCGCTGGAGGGGCAGGGCTCGGGCGTCATCATTGACTCCAACGGATATATAGTCACCAATAATCACGTCGTTGACGAAGCCGACAGGGTCCAGGTCACGCTGGAGGACGGAAGGACCTTCGTCGGTGAAGTCGTCGGATCGGACCTCGCCACTGACATCGCGTTGGTCAGGGTGGATGCCAAGGATCTCCCCGCCTCCAAGCTGGCCGACTCGGAAAGAATCAAGGTGGGCCAGTTCGCCCTGGCCATAGGCAATGCCTTCGGGCTGCCGGGGGCGCCGACGGTGTCGCTGGGAGTCGTCAGCGCGTTGGGGAGGCCTCTCCCTGGCACCGACTTCGTCCTGGAAGGTCTCATTCAGACCGACGCCGCCATCAACCCTGGGAACAGTGGTGGGCCTCTGGCCAATATCGCCGGCGAAGTGATGGGAATCAACACGGCTATGATGCCTTTCGCCCAGGGCCTAGGGTTCGCAATCCCGGCTCAGACCGTCAAGATGGTCGTCGATCAGATACTCCGCAACGGCAGGGTCGTGAGACCTTGGCTGGGTGTCTCAGGGCTGGACGTCAACCCCGCCGTGGCCAGAAGGTATAGCCTGCCGACGGAGTCGGGCGTACTGGTAGCGGAGGTTTCACGCGGAAGCCCTGCTGAAGAATCGGGCCTCAGGAGGGGCGACGTGATAGTGGAAGCAGGAGACATGGAGATCAAGAGGATGAAGGATCTCCTAGTGGCCCTATCGAAGGCCAGCGTAGGAGGGGGCGCTAGGCTTGCCGTCCTCCGCTTTGGAAGGAGATATGAAGTCTCGGCGAGGCTCGTGGAGGCGCCCGTGCAGACGGCCCGGAGGAGGAGGTAGAGGGAGTTGACTTCCATCTTCCCGTCGTCGCTGCCCTACGCCGGAGACGCCTCCCTTCTGCTGAGGGTGGTCGTAGGAGTCAGCCTCGTTATGCATGGCAGGACGGAGCTCGGAGGGGGTACACAGCAAGCGGTGCAGTGGATAGAGGGGATGGGCTACTCCGCCTCGGGACCGCTGGTGGGCTTGTAGGGGGGATTGAAGATTGTCTGGAATAGCCATCGGCTGGATGCAAATCGTGGTGGACATTGGCGGAATCATGGGTCTGACGACGACGGCGCTCTTCCTGGCGTTCGTCCTGTTCGGCCAGAGACTGCAGTACAGGATGACCCTAGGCGGCATCAGGCGCTCCATAGATCGTCTTGACGTGATGAGCGCCAAGGCAAGGAAGGAGACCATCGACTACCTGACCGACACGGGGAGGGCGCAGGGCGACGTGACGGGCAGAGTGAACCAGCTCATGGACTACGTTACAATCATGCCAGTGGACCTAGATCCCACGGGGATCGTGCCGAAGATTGAGCACATCGCGAACACCGGAGATGAACGCCTCCGCGAAGAGGTGAGCGGGATGCTGAGGGATGCCGACCCGGTCTCGATCTCGATCGCGCAGAACCTCGTCGAGCTGTCCAGCGCGCTGAACATGATGCATAAGGTGGTGAGGCACTTCTACATAACCGGCGTCAAGACCAAGTCGCTCGCCACCCTGTCACAGCTTCAGATGGTGATGCCGATGGTGCTCCAACAGGCGTCGACAATGGAGAAGGCCGTCCTCTCGATCAAGCTCGGGCAGCCAGTGGGGGACGGGATAGGGCCTCTTGTGGCTTCGAAGTTCATCGGCAAGACCACGCAGGAGTCCATCGCCAGAGATACTACGCTGTCGACTGTCGAATACAGAGGCAGGACCCTCTACATCGTAAAGGCGGAGGGGCCCACAGGATATGTGGGTCAGCCCGGGGTGGCCATCAGGAAGGTGGTGGAGGACATGAGGGTGCCGCTCAATGGCATCATTATGGTCGACGCCGCCCTGAAGCTGGAGGGTGAGAAGACGGGCGAGGTGGCCGAAGGCGTCGGCGCAGCCATAGGAGGCTACGGCGTCGAGAAGTTCCAGATCGAGGAGGTAGCGTCCGAGCACAAGATACCTCTCTACGCCATACTGGTCAAGGAGAGCGACCTCGAAGTGATAACCACCATGAAGCAGGAAATAGTCGACGCCATCCCGAAGGTCACGGGCATCATCTCGAAGATCATCGACCAAAGGACGAAGGAAGGCGAGAAGGTCCTCCTAGCGGGGATAGGGAACACCCTAGGGATCGGCCAGTAGGGGAACGTTCCCCATCCTACGACGTCCTGGCTCTAGCTCCCTGCCTTCAGTTTTTCCATATACTTCTTTCTAAGCTTGGCCACCTTAGGGGCTATGACCATCCTGCAGTAGGGCTGATTTGGGTTATTCCTGTAGTAGGCTTGGTGGTAGCCCTCGGCCGGATAGAAAATCTGGAGGGGTACGATCTCGGTGACGGCCTCCTTCCCCCAGATCCCTGATTCGTCGATCTCCTTCTTGACGGCCTCTGCCTCGGTCCTCTGCCTTTCGTCATGGTAGAGCACTATCGATCGGTACTGCGTGCCGACGTCCGCCCCCTGGCGGTTGGGCGTCGTCGGGTCGTGGAGTGTGAAGAACACCTTCAGAAGCTCCCTGTAAGATATCATCCTGGGGTCGAACGTGACTTGCACAACTTCGGCGTGGCCGGTCCTGTCGCCGCAGACAAGTTCGTACGTCGGATCGGCCACGTGGCCGCCCGAATATCCCGACACGACCTTGACCACTCCCTTCAGTTCGCTGAATATCGCGTCGAGGCACCAGAAACATCCACCGCCAAGCGTGGCGACCTCGCTAGCAGATGGAAGATCTCCAGAACTGCCGGAAGATTCCAATGCAATCAGCTAGCTTCCGCGGGATGCACTTAACTTGCTCGCAAGAAAAGGGGTTCTCCGCATTATTCCTTCAGACTTAAATATCCAAATAGCGTACCCTACTGATGAAGGAAAAGTGCCCGCAAAGAAGAAAGCTGCTAAGAAGGCCAAGAAGAAGTAATTGGTTTTCGCTATTCTGTAACGTTCCTCTCGTGGCATCCAGCATCCGCTTTCTATTTCCATTCCAAAGCCAGGGAGCGGTAGCTTCCCTCCAATGGCTGAAAAGCACAAGATAAGACGGAAAAGAGGTTTGGTCTTGACCAGCTCGAGGATCGAGCTTCAAAAAGCCTGTCGACGGTCTCAACCTGGCGCTCGATGGCGTTGACATCCCCGTCGTCTTCATCCATGGTTTCCCTCTGAACATTAAAGCGTGAAGGCGTCGGTTGGGAGAGCCCAGGGCTGGCGCGCGATGAAGGAAAGAAAGCTGATCACTAAGGCGGGTCGTTCAGACCTGCTTCTTCCTGTCTCTGAGAAGGACTAGAGCGAAGCTGAGGACCGCGATGGACAAGGCCACGATTACGGCGATGGTCAGGGGAAGGTCGTAGCTGCTGCCGGAGGCTGTGACGGTGCCGGGGCTCCCGGTGGTCGACAGGGAAGGTATCTGTGTCTGGATGGCGGGCGTGCTGGAGCTGCTAGAGGAACCGGTGGAGAACTGGGAACTGATGAATGCTGGGACTCCGGAGGTGCTGTCTGACTCGGTGCCAATAGATGGGGTGGCCGTCGTAGTAGTCCCTTCCGCCGTTGGCGCCGTGGCTCCGATGCTCGCGCCGTTGGAGGCGTACCAGTAGGTCGGTTGCTGGATGTGGAGGGTGATGGTGGCGCTGTTCTGCGGAGGTATGATAAGCGCCGAGCCGCCCAGTCCTACGTAGGTGGGCTCCCAGTAGACCGTTACGTTGACCGTCTCTCCTCCGACGTTGTAGGGAACGGTAGTCTGGTTGCTGGGCAGGTTCACCTGAACCCAGTCCCAGGCCGTCACGTCGACGGGGACGCTCGGGATGGTGAGTTGTGCCACTCCGTCGACCCCGGTCTGTGCGTACATCTGGAGGTCAACGGCGGGCCCGTACCACCAGTACCAGGCCCCCACGACAGAGGCGGAGACAGAGGCGTCAGCCGCAACGGTCCCGTTCGCGAACAACACCTGCACCGAGACCTCTGTCAGTGTGATATTCTCGATGGGCGTGGTCTTGATGTTCAGGGTCGTGGAGGTTGATATCTGCTCCATGACGTACCCGTACTCGGCCTTGGGATACTCATAGGTCGCTGGCACGATGTCGGTGGCGCTCACTGCGCCGGAAACTGCGGTCCCGGATCCAACGAGCGGGACAGGATAGGAGTAGTAGTTGGTCTGGTCCATGGCCGTGACGGTGAAGAGATAGCTCCCGTCGGGCAGCTCGAAGCTGGCGGCGGGGTAGACGGTCTGCGTTGAAGAAACCAGAGAGCCGCTAGAGTTGTACGCGGCGATCGTGAAGATGCCCTCCGTCATGTTTGTGGTCTGAACGAAGACCTGGACGTTGTCATACGATGTCGCGCCGAAGGCAGGGCTCAGTGCCAGGCCCCCTATGGTCGCGACGAGCATCCCCACGATGGAGATGCAGAGCAGCAGCGAGATGGCCTTCTTGGCGCGGTTCGACTTGATGTCCACTTGCATCTTGACGTTCATCAACCAATGCTAGAGGCTAAGGGGGCATAACTCTAACCCAACGAACGATCGTTCAAATTCACTGAACAGTCCTCTCGGCGCCCTAAGCGACCCTCGGAGTGAGTCGAGGGTTTCAGGCCAGCTTCGCGGCATCCTTCGCAGTCGAGGTGTTGTAGACGAAGCAGGAGCTCTTCATGCATATCAATACTTAATAGGAGCACTTCATCTATTCGGCGATGAATGAACGCGAAGACCTTGTTCCTGGCGACGAGGCCTTGGTCGTTCACCATGACGTTCTCTTCGGTCACCCTCGGCACGCTGATCGCCGCGCTGGCTGGAAGCTTCAACGTCATCCTATACGTCCTGACGCTGGGCGGGATGATAGCCTTCCATGCGGCCACCAACCTCCTCAACGACTTCTATGATGTGAAACATGGCGTGGACAAGGTAGGCGCCCCCACGACCAAGTACCGGCTTCATCCGTCGGCCACTGGTCAGGAGTCTCCCTATACCATCAGAAGGTGGGCGGTCATATTCTACCTTCTTACGCTGGCCGCGGCAGGATATCTTTCGATTCAGGCGAGCCCGTGGGTGGCGGTCCTAGTGGCCTGCGGCATCATCGGCAGCGTACTATACACCGCCGACCCCGTCGTCCTGAAAGCAAAGGGCCTGGGCGAGGTCACCGCATTCTTCATGTGGGGGCCGCTGGTTCCCCTTGGAGCCTACCTGGTGCAGACGCGCACATTCTCTTCATCTCCCGTGATAGCGGCCATCCCCATAGGGATCCTCGTGGCGCTGGTCCTGCTCGCCAACAATATCAGAGACACCGACTATGATGGCTCCATGGGCGTTAAGACCATCGCGGTGAAGATGGGGAGGAAGGCCGTCACGCTCTACGGAGCCCTCCTCCTCATCACGTACCTCTGCGTCCCCCTCTTCATACTTGCAAGGATCCTTCCTCCATCGCGACGTTCGTCACCCTCCCTGGCGCCTGGGGCCTCTGGAAGATGTTCGCGGGCAAGGTCCCTGACAACGCCGACCCTAGGACGGCGGCGATCGCTTTTCAGTTCGCCCTGATCTATATGGCTTCCTTCATCCTACAGATTGTGTTCCCCGTCCACCTTCTATGAAGGTCCAGCGATCCTTCGCTCCCCGACAGCAGAGTCGATGTTTCCTCGAATGATCGTTAGAGGACTAAAATACGTCATGGTATTATTAATGACTATTAATTAGGATAAATATATTACACACATAAACATTATAGGCGGTCCAATCCTACGTAGGCTCCGACGGCGGGGCCTAACAGTTCCTTCCGCCCAAGTGAGAAAAAATGGCAGAATTGATGTTTGCGGAGGAGGAGGAGTTCTGGGTGCAGAACCTGCTGGAGGAGATATCTCGTAGAGTGCCTGTGGGGTATGAGGTGCACGGGAACGCTGAGCGTGACGTCGAGGGCTTGGTGCAGTTCGCCTATATCGTCGTTCAGAACTGGGATGGCGAGGACCTCCCTCTTACATACGGCCTGAAGGAGTTCATGACGGCCCAGGTGGATACGATCCTCAACGAGTGCTTTGAGCAGACGCCCTGGATTCAGGGAATCATCTACTCGGGAACCCTTGTAGACTGACCGGTCCGATGTTGCGCTAAGATCCGATGTCAGTGAATGCTCCTGTTTTTCATGACGTAATAAACAAGTAACAGCTCTACGACGATGTTCCCTATGGCGAAGAGCATGTAGGAGCGGATGTAGACAGTTACGATGTAGAAGACCAAAAGGGCCGTCAGGACACAGATGAAGGTGAAGTTCGCAAGGGTGGTCCTGACGCTGGTTCGTACCTGCCCGCCGGCCGCTGGCCCCTTCCTCTTGCTGTACAGGAACAAGCTTACCGCTAGGATGAAGGCGATGCTGAAGCTGATGGTGATGATGTAATAGTCGAAGAGGCCCAAAGCAGCCAACTAATCTCCCTCCATCAAAATCCACACACCTTGTAGAAAAAGACCTTCCCCGCGTCGACGAGCAGCAGGTAGGTGGCCACCATCAGAATGAGCAGCAGCCAATAGTTTGGAGGCAGAGCCGTGAAGCCCAAGAACGAGCCCAGGAATGTGAAGGGAAGGATGGTCCCGAAGGCCACGGCCGAGATGGTGAATATGGTGAGCCACTTGCCGGGCTTGCTGCGCACGAAGGGGATGCGCCTCGTCCTAATCACGAATATTACGAGGACCTCCGTCCAGAACGATTCGACGAACCAGCCGCTCTGGAAGAGAGAAGCCTGTGCGGGGGTAGATGCTTTGAAGATGAAGAGCATTATCCCGAAGGTCAGAAAGTCGTAGAGAGAGCTGAAAGGCCCGAAAAACAGGGTGAACTTCCTGATGAAGCTTATGTCCCAGTGCCTGGGCCACCGGGTGTCTTCGTCGTCAACGATGTCGGAAGGCAGCGTCAGGTTGGAGATGTCGTAGAGGAGGTTCATGAAGAGGATCTGCATGGGGAGCATGGGCAGGAAGGGGAGGAAGATGGAGGCGGCAGCGGCGCTGAACATGTTGCCGAAGTTCGAGGACGTGCCCATAAGGACGTACTTTATCGTGTTACCGAAGGTCTTCCTTCCTTGGTCGATCCCCTGGGCTAGGACCATGAGGTCCTTCTCGAGGAGCACGATGTCGGCCGCGTCCTTGGACACGTCAACGGCCGAGTCCACCGAGATGCTGGCGTCGGCTTCGTAGAGGGCAGGGGCATCGTTGACGCCGTCTCCCATGTAGCCCACCACGTGGTGGTTCTCCTTGAGGGCCTTGATGACCTCCAGCTTCTGTTCCGGGGTGACCCTCGCAAATATGTCGGCCTCTTCGACGGCGGCCTTGAAGTCGCTCCAACTCATATGGGTAAGCTCCGGGCCGTCCAAGACCCTCCTGACGGGGAGGTTCAGGTCCTGACAGATCTTGCGTGCCACCAGGGGGTTGTCGCCAGTGAGGATCTTCGTCTGCACGCCGAGCTCCTCAAGTCTCTTGATGGCGGCTTGGGCGTCAGGCTTTGGAGGGTCGGTGAAGACGAGGAAGCCGAGCAGCGTGAGGGCCACTTCATCCTTGACGGAATACGCTTCCTTTGCTTCTATCTTGCGGTAGGCGATGGCCAAGAGGCGGTAGCCGGACTCGGAGTATTCTTGGAACCTCTTGTTGGCTGCGGCGATTACATCGTCATTGATGGGGAGGCTCGTGCCGCTGGAGTCGTAGTAGCCGCACTGGGCGATGACGGACTCGGGGGCGCCCTTCGTGACGAGGGTGATGTTGCCGTCGTCCTTCACCACGGTGGAGACCATGCGCCGCTGATAGTCGAAGGGCATCTCATCCACCTTCGTGTAGGGCTTGGTAACGTCGCCCATGCCTCTGGCGATCGCGAACTCCCAGACGGCCACGTCCATGGGGTTCCCCGTGATTCTTTCTCCCAGCAGAGCCGGGCTGCTCAGGAGGGCGTAGAGGAGGGTTCTGGGGTCGCTTTCCGTGTCCAGCGAGAAGTAGTTCTTGAGTATGATCTTCCCTTCGGTGAGCGTGCCGGTCTTGTCCGTGCAGAGGACGTCCATGTTGCCGAAGTCCTCCATGGAGACCAGCCGTTTGACGATGACACGCTGCTTGGCCATATTGTTGGCCCCGTTGGAAAGGCAGATGGTGACGATAACGGGCATCAGCTCAGGGACAAGGCCGATGGCGACGGCGAGCGCGAAGAGGAGAGACTGAAGCAGAGGATGGTTCAGGGCGGCGTTGAGGACGAAGATCGCTACGGCGAGGGCCATCGTCAGGCCGATGAGCAGGTTGCCGTATTGCTTGACGCCCCTCTGGAACTCTGTCTGGGGATGGGGCCTGGCGAGGCTCTTCGAAATGTAGCCGAATTCGGTCTCCTTCCCCGTCTTGGTGACGACGCCTTTGGCGCTCCCGTGCACGATGACCGTGCCCGTGAAGAGGTAGTTGCCCGCGCTGTGGGCTGTGGGATGGTCGACGGTGATACCTTGAGACGTCTTGACTACGGGGAAGGACTCCCCTGTCAGTGTTGCTTCGTCGACTTCAATATCCTTGACTTCCACGATGCGCATGTCCGCAGGGACGATATCACCTATGTACACGGTAACGACGTCGCCCGGGACGAGCAGGCGGGCTTCGATTTCGCTCACCTTCCCGTCCCTCGTCACCACGGCCTTGATGGAGACCTTCCTCTGCAACTCGTCGATGAGCTTCCCTGCCTTGTATTCGTTGTAGAATCCCAGCACGACGCTAAGGGCGATTATGATCAGGATGGTTATCGCTTGATCAGGGGAACCGACGAAGAAGGACACGATGGTCGCGACTAGGAGAATTATGAAAAGAGGGTTGCCGAACTGCCTTACAAGAACTCCAAGGGCACTGAAGCCTTGACGGGGAAGCTCGTTGTACCCGGCCGTCTCAAGCCTCGCGGACGCTTCCCCTTGGGTGAGGCCGTCCTTGCTGGTGTTCAGCGCCTTGTAGACTTCGTCCGGCTGGAGAGACCAGTAGTCGGTGCGGGTGACCAGCACCTCCTTTGTGGACTTCATCAGAACGCCAGGCCGTTATCAGTGCCAAAGCGGTGGGTGGTATACGCCTTTCGGTGAGCGAACGGAAGGTGGGATTACAGGGGCTCCTTGTGGACCTCTATCATGGCCACCTCGGGGAGGGCCGCCCTGACGTTGGCCTCGAATCGGCCGATGACTTCGTCGGCCTCTTTCAGACTGATGTCGGGGTTGAACTTGCACTTCATCACGACATAGAGTTTATCGCCTGCCCTGCGGATCTCCGGCTTGCTCATCTCCTTGATTTCCGGGAACCGTTTCTTCAAGTGCTCGATGTACCATCTTATCTCAGTCCCGGCCCCCGACCTTTCGCTGTCGACGAGGTCTTCGACGGACTCCTCGTGGATGAGGACCTCGGCGATGCTGGGGTCGGCCTCCTTCAACTTCTTTTCAATCTGCTCGGAGACCCTGTGGGCCTGCTTGACCGTCATGTTGGCGCTCACCTCAAGGTGGAAGTCCAAGCCCAGCTTCCCATTGACCTTACGGATGTGGACGTTGTGGGCGCCGCGAGACCCGGGCACGGTCTCCGCTGTCTCCTTGACCAGCCTCCAGATGTGCTCGCTGTCGGTGCCGGCCGGCTCCGTCCGGATGGAGACGCGGGAGTTCGGCAGGATTTCCTTCACTACGTTCTCTATCTTCAAGGCCACCTTGTGAGTCTCTTCATGGTCGAACTTCTGGTCCAACCAGACGACCACCACCACGACCGGCTTCTTGCCGGTCATGTCGACGTGGACACGCCGGACGCTATGAACGTCCTCTATGAATCGGATTTTCCTCTCGATCATCCGGGCAGTCTCCGAGGAGGAGCGTTCGAAGAAGGGGATGGGCATTATCCGGATGATACTTACCCTTGCAGCTTAGATAAACCTTGACCGCGAAAAGTGGCCTGTGAAGGGAGTCTTCTCCAAAGGTCAGGCACTCAGTTCGCCAGCCAGGACGGTGACCGCCTTCCCGCCGAGGATGACCCTCCTTCCATTCAGACGCACCCAGACGACTCCACCTCTAGCGGACGCCTGGTAGCCTATCATCTCTGTCTTGCCGAGGCGTTCCCCCCAGAAGGGGCCCAGGCAGCAGTGGGCCGAACCGGTCACAGGGTCTTCGAAGACCCCCACGGCCGGAGCGAAGAACCGCGAGACGAAGTCGTACTCCTTGGACCTTGACAGGCAGGTCACCATCGTCCCCCTCGTGTCCACCTTGGCGAGGAGCCCGAAGTCAGGCTCCATCCTGCGGAGCTCCTCCTCACTACCGACCTCGACGAGGTAGTCTTCTAGGCTTCGGCCGAAAGACTTCGCCCTGACCCCCAGCGCCTCGAGCAGCCCCTTCGGTGGTTTGGATGGCGCGGCCTTCCTGGCCGGGAAGTCGAGCTCGATGAGCCCGCCCTTCCGACGCGCGGTAAGCTTCCCGCTCTTCGTATGGAACACGATGTCCTTCGCCGCCGGAACCACGCCCGCCTCCCAAAGCACGTGCGCGCTGGCGAGTGTGGCATGCCCGCAGAGGCTGACTTCCACCTTAGGGGTAAACCATCGCAGCCTGAAACCGCCCTCCTCCGGGCAGAGGAAGGCCGTCTCGGAGAGGTTCATTTCTGTCCCGACGCTCTG
>JBEKZX010000049.1:0-11473 GCA_049509455.1 Conexivisphaerales archaeon | reverse complement strand
GAGGGAAGAGGTCAGATGGAAATTGAACACATGTCAATGGACTCCTCGGGGGCCGTTGTGCTTAGTGACCTGAGCGTCGCGCTAGGCGGGAGGAGCATCCTGATCGACCTCTCGCACGTCTTCCCGCCTTCTTCAGTAACGGTGATTCTGGGGCCCAACGGGGCGGGGAAGACAACACTTCTAAGGACACTGATTGGAGTCATCCGGCCCCGGCTGGGCCACGCCTACGTAATGGGCCACCCAGTGGGGAGCGTCGAGGCCAAGGGCAAGATCGGATACCTGGGCGAACAACCAGGTCTCTACGAACGCCTTTCGGCGGCGGACAACCTCCTGTTTCATGCCCGTCTCCGTGGCCTACGGGGAGACGGGTACAAGGAGGAGGCTCGAACGCTACTCAGGAAGTATGGCTTGGAAGGCTACGAGAATGTGGGAGTGCAGAAGTTCTCAAAGGGGATGAAGCAGAGGCTAGCCCTGGCTAGGACGAATTTAGGTCGGCCGCCCGTGCTCCTCCTCGACGAGCCGACTTCGGGCCTGGACCCTGACGGCTCTGAAATGGTGATAGCGACGATCCGGGACGCGGCCAAGCAGGGAGCCGCGGTGCTGATGACGACCCACAACGCCTACCTTGCTAGGAGGGTCTCGGACTCCGTCATGCTCATGAAGGGCGGGAGGCTGGTGGCCACCGGAACGTTCGACGACGTGCTCAGGCCCTATGGCAAGGTGAAGGTGAAGCTCCTGTCTGCATACGATCCGTCCGCAATAATGAAGGCCCTTTCCTCGTTCAGACTTGAAATGGGAGGTGGCGGAAGAGTCGGCGAATTCGTCGTCAGCGTTGCCGGCAAGGCCGACATCCCGGCCTTGATCAAGGCCATGGTGGAAGCAGGCCTGCAGCCAATCTCAGTCGAGCCCGGAGAAATTACCTATGAAGGGGACGTCCCGTAGATGCTCGACCAGGCCTTGGCCATCGCTAGGAAAGACATCAGGGAGTACCTCGCCAGCAAGACCCTGGTGCTGGCCGTCTTCGTCCTTCCGGTGATGATGGCCGTCTCCGTTCCATCGCTCGTCGGCCTCTTCCTGGGGACCGTCCCCGCTTCGGTCGCGATGCAGGACACGCGCTTCCTCCCTCCCGTACTGAAGGCCGCCGTCGAGACCTTGGGGCCCAAGGCGGGGCTCTATTGGTACCTGTTCACCGTGGTCACACTTCCGCTCTTCATGCTCATGCCCACGGCCAGCGTCATCGTGTTGGCGTCCGACAGCTTCGCGGGCGAGAAGGAGAGGAAGACGGCCGAGGGCCTGGTATCCGAGCCCGTCTCGCTCAGAACGATATTCATAGGGAAGACCCTAGCTCCCGTCACCCTGGCCGTGCTGTCCACGTGGGTTTCAGCCACTATCTACTGGGCATTGGTGTCGACGTTCTCATCCGAGGCCGGAGTAGAGCTTCTCCCCGACGCGGCCTGGTTCTCGGCCCTGGCTCTTGTCGTACCGTGTCTGAGCCTGGCCAGCGTGGCCGTGATTTCGTGGATATCGTCTCTTTCGAAGGGGTTCAAGGAGGCGCAGCAGATGGCGGGAGTGCTTTTTGTCCCCCTAGTGGCCATCATACTGACCACGGCGACCGGCAACTTCGCCAGCACCCTGACCTTCAACCTCGAGCTGAGCGGCGTTTACCTAGTGGCGTTCGCTGCCGGCGTCCTCCTTTGGGCCAAGCTCATAGAACCGAGAAGGCTGGTGGACTGAGCCGCCAGGGAGCAGAGCTAAATGCGATCGCGCACGCCGAAGAATTCCAATGCAACGGTAGCAGCCAGGACCTCGAACATCCGAGCCAGCTGAGCCATCGTCTGGGCATCGACCTCTGCGATGCTCCATGGCTGCTTGCCTACATGTGGCGGCGGTCCGTATTCGCCTCATCGGAGATTCTATCGGTGAGCTACGGAAGGCGGAATAGGCTTATCACGTTCCCTACATTAGAGGGACCTGTTTGACCAGAGAAGCGGAGCTAGCGGCGCTGGAAGAGAGGATTGTCGCCTCACGAAACTGTCCGCGCCTTATGGAGTACATCGAGACAATTTCGAAGGTCAAGGTCAGGCGATACAGAGGCCAGGAGTACTGGGGGAAGCCGGTGCCTGGGTTCGGCGACCCCTACGCCCGCCTTCTCATAATAGGCCTCGCTCCCGCGGCCCATGGTGGAAACAGGACCGGAAGGATGTTCACCGGCGATTCCTCCGGTGACTGGCTGATGAGGGCCCTCTACGAGACCGGCTTCGCCAACCAGCCGAAGAGCATAAGCAGGGACGACGGGCTGCGCCTGCAGGGCGCCTTCATCACCGCCCTGGTCCGCTGCGCCCCGCCCGACAACAAGCCCACAAGGGAAGAGATCCTGGAGAGCTTGGGCTTCCTCTCCGAGGAACTCAGACTGCTGGAGGACGTAGTGGTGGTGGTGACCCTGGGGAGGCTGGCGTTCGAATACTACGGAAGGCTCGTTGGGGCTCCCAGGCCTATGACGTTCAAGCACGGCGCCGCGTACAAGCAGAAGCAGGGAGGGCCGACTCTGGTGGCTTCATACCATCCTAGCAGGCAGAACACCCAGACAGGGAGGCTCCGCTGGCCTGAGTGGCTGGGCATCTTCCAGACTGCCCGCCGGCTGGTCGAGGGCGAAGCCGATGACGCCCAAGGCCGGCGGGCAGACGACCATGCTGACGAGCAGCGAAGTGAACTCATGCGAAAGGGCGGTGACAAAGTAGCCGAGCGTCACGAGCTTGACGTTCTTCGAAAAGCCGGGCAGCACGACCAGGCGAGCGAATAACTTACGGCATGAGTTTTCCCTTCGCGTCAGGGGGAGGCTCGGGTCGCCGTGTGGCCCCTTGAAGAGATGCCCACGGCGACCAGGATGAGGGCGGCGCCGGCCAGCTCAGCCGGGCCGAGCGTCTCTCCCAAAAGTACGGAGGCGAGGGAGAGGCCGACAAGGAGCTGGACCAGCAGGAGGGTCGCCGACTCGGTGGGCGAAAGCGACCCTATCGCCTTGAAATACAGGGCGATGGCGACCATGCCGCAGGGGATCCCCATATAGAAGATCGCGATCCAGGCGAGGGGAGGGAAGCTTACGGCAGAAACGCTCAACCCACCTGGGAGCAAGGCAGTAGGGAGGAGATACACCATGATGGTGACTATGATGGCGAACGAGCTGACGACGGAATCAATCTTCAGTTTCTTGAGGACGACTATCAGGAAGGCATAGGATAGGGAGGTCCCGAAGAGGAGGAGGTCTCCCACCACGCTCCCCCCGTGGATCTTGGGTGCCCCGATGAGCACCAGGCCCAGGAAGCCGATGAAGGCCGCTACGGCATTGAGCCGCGGGACCTCCTCCCTGATCATGATGTAGGCTACAATGGGCGTCAGGGCGGGGGCGAGGTTGGATAACAGCGTGGCGTCGGCCGCGCTGGTCATGTTCTGGCCCACGTATTGGATGAGGAAGCCCAGAGCGTAGACGCTGCCTAGGCCCCAGATGACTTTCTTGCCAAGTTCGTGGGCCAGGTCGTGAGTCCATCCCAAGGCCAGTGCCGCGCCGAGGACTCCGATGGAGCCAGCCACGAAACGCAGAAAAACGAGAAGGTAAGGGTTGGCGTAGGCCAGACCGACGCTGGAGGCGACAAAGACGGTCCCCCAGAAGACGTTGGCGAGCACGGCCATGGCCACGCCTGCGCTGCGGCTGGCCGTCTTAGGCTTCATGCTCGGGCTGGCATGCGGCTAGACGGATAAGAATTGCGCCTAGGGTTCTTGGCCCGAGAGGGTGACCCGTTCGTCGAGAAAGAGTTAAGGAAAGGGGCGGACGACGGACAGGGCGTGAACGACCTGAAAGGAAGCATCTCCCGATCCCTCGAGCGCTATGTCGGCGAGCTGCAAGAGTTCGTCTCCTTCCCCACCATCTCGGCGGAGGGGAAGGCCATCCCTGAAACCGCCGACTTCGTGCAGAAGAAGCTGGGCTCCCTAGGCTTCAAGACTCAGAGGCTTACGCTGCCCGACGCCCCGCCTCTCATAATAGCTGACCTGCTGGGCCAGAGCGACCGGACCCTAGTCTTCTACAACCACTACGACGTGCAGCCGGTGGACCCACTAGACGAGTGGAAGGTGAAACCCTTCGGCGGCGAGCGGAAGGACGGCAAGATCTTCGGCCGAGGCATCGCCGACGACAAGGGCGACCTGATGGCCCGCATGCACGCTGTGGAGACCCTGCGGGAAGGAGGGAAGCGCCTCCCCATCAGCGTCAGGTTCGTCATCGAAGGCGAGGAGGAGATCGGAAGCCCCCACCTCCACCAGTTCGTGAAGAAGTTTGGGGACAGGATGAAGGGCGACGTCTGCATATGGGAGGGTACGGACACGGCCAGCGACGGGCGACCCCAGTTCTACCTAGGCGCCAAGGGCCTCCTCTATATCGAGATGACCCTCGAGACGGCGGCGGTGGACCTCCATTCAATGTACGCAGCGGCGGTGCCCAACCCAGCGTGGAGGCTGGTCTGGGCCCTGAACCATTTCAAGGACCAAGAGGGCAGGATCCTGATTCCGGGCTTCTACGAAGACATCGTGCCACCCACGAAGGAGGAGCTGGAGAGGACGGACAGCAACAGCTTGGACGCTGTGGCCTTCGGGAAGATGCTAGGCGCAAATGGGCTCCTCGCGCCGTCTTCAGGTTCCAGTACTGCCCGTGACCTAGTATTCACGCCCACCTGCAACATCGCCGGATTTGTCTCCGGATATGGCGGCCCAGGCTCCAAGACGGTGCTCCCTCGCCGCGTCACGGTGAAAATGGACTTCAGGCTCGTGCCGAAGCAGGACCCAGCGAAGATCTTCAGTTCCATCAGGAGTTACCTCGACCAGCTGGGCTGCGCCGACGTGAAGCTGAAGTCCTACAGCGACGAGCTCCCCGGGAAGACGCCGCTGAACACGCCCCTGCTTGATCCCCTGGTCCGGGCGGCGGAGGAGGTGTACGGCATGGCTCCCAACGTGTGGCCCAGCATGGCAGCCACGGGCCCCATCTCCCTGTTCATCAATGAGCTGCGGCTGCCGTCGGTGCTGACGCCCAGCGTGTCGTACCTGGGCTCGGCCTACCACGCCCCCAACGAGCACATCATGGAGGCGGACTACCCAAGGGCCATCGAATTCTTCGCCCGGAGCGTCCAGAGGCTGGCCCCGGCGAAAGAGTAAGGGAACCATCCCTAGAGTCCGGAGTGGTCTCCATGAACAAGCAGAAGGAACTGAAGAAGTACAGGCGTTATATGGTCGTGACAGGGCTAGCCGCTGTGGTGGGGACCTTCGGCTCGCTGGCTCTCTTCATAGCGCTATTCCCTGCATTGGTGGCCTATTTTGGCAGCTCCCTCGTGGGGTTGCCCTTCCTCCTCCTGCTCTGGCGCTTTGAAAGCCGCTACACCGACCTGCTATTCAGGGACGATATATAGACGTCAAGGAGACGGCGCCTGGGGTGCCATCGCTACTTAATACTCCTTCTCCTCCCACATATCAAAGGCCGTTGCAGATGACGAGGCCTGGGTGATGATGGCGAGGGCGTTGGCGACGTGGAGCAGGCTGACGATGTAGAGGTACAGGTCCGCCCAGCCCATGGAAATCCCGGCAGCAAGGACGAAGCCCAGGAGGCCCTGAAGCAGCGCCAAGTTCCGCGTCACCTTCGTGATCCTCTTGATGCGGTCCGGGCAGCCGGAGGACTGGACCTTGTGGTTCACAAGGAAGGCGAGGCCGAAGATGACCAGCCCCAGAGGGGCGTGGACAGCTATCGTGAGGACATCGTTCCCTAGGGGAGAGAAGAGGACGAAGAGTATCTGAATGAAGGAGAGCCAGATGAGGCTATACATCAGGGTCCAGGTCTTCAACCTAGATCGTTTCATTAGTCGTCGAAGACCGATATAAGCGTAGTAGGCAGCGCTGCCCTCACGAACCGATCAGGATGCTGCCCGTTCCGGTTTCTGCCCTTAGGCGCCCCGACCCTGCGCCCAGACGGCCACGAACCATTCCACGTTCGTTACGGGCGTCAACTAGGGGAAGGGTGCAGCTCACGTCTCCCAGTCCGGAATGAGCTTCGACACTCAGGTCCAGCTCGCCCTTGAGAGAGAGTTGTATGGTGCCCACGCTCGTGTGGAACCAGTTCTCGGTCTTCGCGAGACAACCAGAATACATGATTTGGCCCGTCGCCGTCTCGGCGAACACGGAGCCGTTGACGTCATAAAGCATGATGGAGCCGGTCTTGGTCCTCACCTTCAGGTTGCCGCCGCATCCTTTGGCTTCGATGCCAGCGACGACGGAGTTGACGATGATGACACCTTGGACGCCCAAGATGGAGACCCTGTCCAGCCTGTTCTCGAGGTCGAGGTCGCATTCCTTCGGGACGGAGAGCACTATGTCCGCCCTTGGGCCGCTTTCGAGGTGCGAAGCCCAGCTCCAGTAAGTCCGGGAAGTCGTGCGGAAGGACACCGTTATCAGATCTCCCTGCTGGTAAACGTTCCAATCCATGTCCTCGGACCTTCTGAGATCCAAATCGACGTCCACCGCCCCGGCGGAGCCCACTTTGACCTCGACCATCCCTGGCACCAGGGTCGTCACGACGACCCGAGGCTTGGCCGCGACCGTGAATGTCCTGTGGCTCTGCGTGGGCGCCGTCGCGAAGTCGGCGACCGGGGACCCGCACGCGGGACAAAAGCGGGCTTTGCTGGGAAGCTCCTTGCCGCATTCCTTACAGAATGTCAAGACGACATGATGCCGTTCGCCCAGCTCTTAAGCAATTCTGGATTCAAGAAGGATAGACGCTAGGCACGTCGGGCCGGTACATAAGCGCCGGCTGCCGTTCTGCCTGCCCGTCCCCTTAGGCCGCGGCCGGGGAATTCGGCTTACTCGTCGCAGCATGACCAAGACTATGATCAGCAGACCTCTATGGCCTTGTCCACGTAACCGATGGTATCGTAGAAGCCTTTGTAGGAGCAAATCCCAATTAGTATGGCAGCGTTGAGGGCCGACAGCGTCTCGAGGACCCTAGATGCGAAGTAAGCGGCTATGGCCAGCACCCCGACGCAGTAAATGGCCCACATGATATAGAATCATGCAGAGTACGAATAGCCGTTGACGCTTCCAAAAGTGTTGGCCACGCACGCGCCTCAGTACTCATGAGCGGAGCCCGCCACGAGGAGGAGGGCGACCGCGGTCCAGAGTAAAGTGTTCATCGGCAGAAGTCAAAGTGGCTTCTTTGACCATGATCGAAGAACCGCTGGGCTGACCGCTAGGGGGTCTCCTTCATGACCTGGAAGGAGAGGCAGGTTTGCGTCTTCTCGATTCCCTTCATCATCCTCAGCCGATCGACCACGAGGGAGCCTATCTCCTGGACCGACGACGCCCTCACCTTCAGGATCAGGTCCCACTCGCCCGAGATGAGCGAGACCTCGTGGACCTCTGGGATGAGACCGATCTCCTCGGCCAGCCTCCGCTGCGAGAAGTTCCCTTCTCGAGTGAAGGAGACCAGGACGTAAGCAGTCACCTCCTTACCCACCTTGGAGTAATCGGGCACGGCGGCGAATCTCCTGATCACCCCTCCGTCCACCAACTTTTTCACCCGTTCTTGAACTGTGGCACGGGGCATCGACAGCTCCTTCGCCATGTCGACCACGGACTTCCTGCCGTCGGCCATGAGCATCGCCAGTATCTTCCAGTCCCTGTCGTCCAATCTGGCATAATGCCAACACTTGCCAGCATTTATGGTTTTAATTCCACCATATTGCCGGACCCAGAAGCATTATGCTTTTATTAGCCCGCCTTTTCTTCGAAGGGGTCTTGAACGATTCAGCAAACCTCACCGTCGGCGCCGTCGGGGCGGTGAGGTCCATCGACATGCTTTCGGCCGACGAGCTGAAGAGGCGCTCCGACGTTTCGACGGTAATGACTCACGTCATCTATACGATGACCAGGAGCTTTACGGCCGAGGGATTCGAATGGATGCTGCCCGTGATCATTTCGAAGTGCACGGACCCGCTGTGGCCCGACGCGGGGGCTTCGATTGAGAAGAGATTGGAGCTGGAGATCTACGACGAGCCCGTAAGGGCCACCATGAGCATGATCGTCCACAAGATGGTGGCCTGCTCGCTGCTGGCCCCGAAGATCTTCGTCATTTCGCCCAACGTGCGCGTGGAGAAAAGGGAGAGGGCAACGACGGGGAGGCATATCTACGAGTTCAACCAGCTGGACTTCGAGGTCAGAGATGCCTCCTCTGACGAAGTGAGGAGGCTCGCGGAACGTGCCATCATTACGCTGACGACTTCCCTAAGGGAGGAAATGTCGGGGGTCCTGGCCCGCCTGGGGGGCGTGGACCGCATCATGCTGCCCAAGGTCCGCTTCCCGGTCTTCGACAGGGAGGAGCTGGAGGAGAGCCACGGGAAGAATTGGGAGGAGACGTTCCCCTCCGAGCTCAAGGGGCCGGCGTGGGTGGTCAACATGCCTCGGGAGTTCTATGACTACGAAGACCCGGCGACGGGGAGATGGGACAACTATGACCTGTTTCTCCCCGGCAAAGGGGAGGTCCTTTCGGGGGCCAAGAGGGAATGGGAGCTGACCAAGCTCCTTGCCAAGATGAAACGAGACGGCGTCAAAGAAGAGAACTATAGCGTGCTGCTGAGGCTCGCGAAGGAGAAGAAGCTCCTTCCCTCCGCTGGCGGAGGGTTCGGGGTCGAGCGACTAGTGGGCTGGATCGTGGGGGCGGAGCACGTAGGCGAGGTGCAGCCATTTCCCAGAGTGCCCGGCACCGTGGGCGAACTCTAGGGCTTAGGCGGCCTGACAAAGGCCATCGTAGGGATGCTACGTTATCCTACAATACTCTGGCACGCATCGCCAATCTGAGGCTATTGATCTTTAGCTGCGGGCTCTTCGCCACCTGCGGTGGCATCCTTCATCATGGAAGCGATCTTGTCTTGCAGTTCCTCCAGCGTGGCGCGGGGAACCGAATCGGCCAACGCCCTCTCGAGCTCGGCGATCTTGGCTTCCGACTGGTCCAAGCGTTCCTTAGGAATCATCTCCGTCAAAGCCCGCTCTGTCTCTTCGAACTTTGCCCTGGGGACGGAATCAGCCAACTGGGACCGAAGGGAGTCCAGATCGCTTCTTGGGACCATGGAGTACACCTGCTCCTCCAGCTGCTGAATCCTCGCAAGGTCTTCAACGTGAAGGGAATACGGGACGGTGCCTTCGGATAGCTTCTCCGACAGCCCCTTTATGGCCTCGTTCTGCGAAGCCGCGGCGTCGTAGAGGGTGCTGATCCTCGACTCCACGGCTCCCAACCTCGCGCCCACCGAGACCGTCTTCTCCAGCTCGCCCTTGGCAAGGCTGACCTGGCTTTGCAGGTCGTCTATCTGGGCCTGCAGCTTGGCCACCTGTTCCTCGTGGGTCCTCTTGGGTATCGACTGCTGAAGCTGTGCCTCCAGCGCCTTGTTGGTAAGCACTATCTTCCTGACTTCGCTCGTAATCTCATCGGCCCTGCTCAAATCACCATCGCGCTCCTATAGTATAGCCTTCACATCGACGATATATCTGACTTTCTGTGGGCGAGTGAAATGGGCCTCCGAAGCTCCCTCCAGAAGGAGGAAGACTGAGGTAAAAGGGGAGGCGGCCGAGCAGCTCAGGGAGGGTCGCTCAGGAATCCGTGGAAGCTGCCAACGTGCCACGACCGGGCAGGTACGTTCGATCATCGAATAATGGTTTGGGATCCCATAATGCTGTCAGGATTGGAGTAGCTAGAGGGCCCAATCGCTGGCGAATCCCAGTTGGACCTGCTGCGGAATCTTGGAATGGGTTATTATTGTCCAGACGGACCGGGGACCAGTTGAACGACCGCAGCCGCTGGGACAAAGTATACGGGTCCGGACGGGTGGAGGAACTTCCTTGGTTCTCCACGAGCCTCGACGAAGACATCTGCGCGGCCCTATCGAAGCTGGGGCCCCCCTTCGGAAGCCTCCTCAGCCTTGGCGAAGGGCCGGGCACCCAGGCCATCCTCATGGCAAAGCTGGGATGGAAGGTGACGGCGACGGACGTCTCAGAGGTCGCCGTCAGGAAGGCCAGGACGAGGGCGGCTCGCGAAGGCGTTGACGTCAAGTTCATCGTGGACAACGTCGTCTCCACCGGGCTCACTGGCAGCTTCCGCGTGGTCGTCGACAGGGGATGCTTTCACACCCTCGAGCCCTTGGACAGGGAGGCCTACGTCAAGAATGTCTCCCTCCTGCTAGAGCAGGGAGGGAGCCTCCTCCTCAAGACCTTCAGCGGGGAAGAGAGGATGCCTGGACCCTACCGGTTCAGCCCCGAGGAGATCCGGGGAATCTTCGTTCCGCCTTTCACTTTAGTGGAGACCAAGGCCACGTTCTTCCGAGAAACGGCTGGCGGCGACCGCAAGGCCCTCTTCTGCGCCATGAGGAAATAGGTTCGCGAAGATAGCATCAAAGACACCTTTCTAAACGAGACACTTTTCCGCGCACAGTAGCGGATGGTCACCATAAGATGGAGGGGGATGGAACTGGAGACCTCCATGCGAAGGAGGCTCCCTCACCTCGCGACACGCGGAACTCAAACAGCGTTCAGGTCGTGGCATCTAGGGTGAACTCCCTTCGAAGGCGATCCATGGACATTAGGAGCGACTCTTCTTGATGGTTTCCAGTATGGTCGATATACGCTGTTTGATCTCCGTCGATATCTCCCCCTTCTTCTCGGACTCCCTGACCATGAGGGTCAGCGACAGCTCCGAAGACTGGGAAGTCCTGGATTTCACGCTCAACACAGGCGGGAACCGCGGGTCGAGGCGGAGGCTGATCTTGTTGCGGCTCTTGAGCACGGCCCTCTCGAATTCAGGGAGGTCCACGTCACTGGCTACGACTACGAGTATGGAGAGCCCCTCCAGGCCTGGGGCGTCGCATTAACTGCGGCCTCCCTGACGGCGAGCGGTTTAGGCTATCGTTTAATATCTTGCGGGGTCGGCGCGCATGTAATGATTCCCTTTTCCGCACAGGAAGTGAAGTATATGACGTTCGACGGCTCCGACGTGGAGGCATGCCTGGCCCAGCCCTCGTCCGAGAGCCCATCCCCTGCCGTACTGCTCATCCATGAGATCTGGGGGCTGGAGTCTCACATAAGAGACGTGGCGGGGAGATATGCGAGGGAAGGGTACGTCGTGCTCGCGCCCCACCTCTATTCGCGCGCGCGACAGAAGGAG
This sequence comes from Conexivisphaerales archaeon, assembly GCA_049509455.1. Lineage (GTDB taxonomy): Archaea > Thermoproteota > Nitrososphaeria > Conexivisphaerales > DTJL01 > DATKKG01. The sequence goes on along the minus strand of JBEKZX010000049.1, from coordinate 240 downwards.
GTCCTCACACCACAGAACATAGAAAAGGCCATGGCGCTGGTCTGGGGGATGCCCCCTGAGAAGAGGCGAGATCCGAAGGCCGTCGAGGCGCTTGTAGCTGGCTCTAGCGGAATCGACCGGGAGGTCCTCGGAATGACCTTGGGCGGCGGCCAAGCCCAGACGGAGGTCTTCATGAAGGACCTCCTGGCGGGAATCGAATACCTGAAGTCGCTCCCCTCAGTGGACAAGGAAAGGATCGGG
>JBEKZX010000048.1:0-11693 GCA_049509455.1 Conexivisphaerales archaeon | reverse complement strand
ACCTCGTGCTGGCGTACCCGACCGCCGAGATCGCAGTGATGGGACCCGAAGGAGGGATAGAAATCGTCAGGAAGAAGGAGCTGGAGGCCATGCCCCCCGAGAAGAAGGAGGAAGCCTTCCGGAAGATGGTCCTTGAGTACCGCGTCGAGTACATGAACCCCTACATCTCGGCAGCCAAGGGCTATGTCGACATCGTCACAGAGCCTGCGGCCACCAGAGGGCTCCTGGCGTCTGCTCTCCGCCGGCTTGCCACCAACAAGAGTAGAAAGAACGTCAAGCCTCGGGGTGTCCACGGCAACATCCCGCTTTAGCTCTCGGCCCGACGAACCCTTGGCAGGAGAGGCTAGGGAGAGGAAGTGACTGTAAGGTTGAGGACGACCTCTGCTATGTCGGCGGCATATTCTGCCCATCTCCTCAAGTCTTCGGCGACCAGTCTGGACGTCGTTTCGTCGCCGCTCTTCTTCTCCGAGATGCGGGCCAGGACCTTGGCATCCAGCTTCCTGCACCTGCTGACGACGGCGAACACCCCCTCGGCCATGGAATAGTCGCGCTTGAACAGAGCCGCCAAGCTGGCGTCCAGCGCCTGGGCGTCCAGCGCCTTGAATTCGGCGAGGTCGGCGAGGGTCGAGCTATCCAGCTTCCTATCCATCGAAATCACGGTGCTGGCTATCCTGGCCGCGTGGTCAGCCATCCTTTCTACTGTCTTCACCACGACCCTGTAGCCGAGGCATTCCGCCGGGCTGGAGAGTCCAATCTCCTTCATGACCACCTGGTTCATGACGGCGTTCACGAGCTGCCGTATGACGTAGAGGCTGAACCTATCCACCTCATCGTCCGCCCTCATCACAGAATTGGCGAGGCTCTTGTCTAGCGTCTCAACAGCCCTGAACGCATCCTTGAGCATGAACCCGGTTATGATGGACATCCTCCTGAGGGCGTCCTCGACTGGAAGCTCGGGCAGGCTCATCAGGACCTGGAGCGTCATGCTGTCGGAGGACTCGGAGACTATCTCGGTGCCGACGAAACGCGTCCTGATGAGGTCTTTGACGGCTTCCCTCTGCACCATCGTCACGCCACCGCTGGCCACCAGCCTGACGGTGTTGTAGCCGCTGAGGTAGAGGGAGACGAGCCTCCTAGTCAGAGCGTCGTTGTCTAGGTCTGCCGGCACCTTCATGACGGCTTCTAATGATCCATCCCCCCTGGCCATGGACTTCGGGGCAATGCGAAGTGAGCCGTCAACCTGAGGGATGACAACCAAGGAGTCGCCCTGATGGACGTTCTGCTTGATGATCCACCTCTTGGGCAGGTTAACGATGTAAGACGCGCGACCTGTGAACTGCACCTTGCGTATCTCTTCCTCAGAATCCATGAGTGTGAGTACTCGATGCGCATATTAAAGCATCATGACAAGACATCTATATTCATCGCATTTGCAATATAGTCAATATGCGCCTTGTCTATATAGTGCCTGGAAGGCTGTAGGCGTCAGAGTAGGACTTGAACAAGTTCAGAAAGAGGAACGCCATCAGCCGCATCGCTGTTGTTGGCATCGTCATATTGCTTGCGATAGCGGGAATCGGTGTCTATGAGATTTACGGCGGCAGTGAGAGGACGACGACCACGGTCGTGCCGGCAAATCTCAATGGGGCGGGTAGCACCCTCATCAATCCCGTAATGCAGCTCTGGACGTACGCCTACGGACAGGCCAATCCTGGCATCAACATCAACTACGCCAGCGTGGGTAGCGGCGCAGGGATCGCGCAGGTCACGGCCGGCACCGTGGACTTCGGCGGGTCCGACGCCCCATTGACGGTTGCACAGTACGCGGCTCTCCCGGCTACGTTGGTGACCATACCTGAGTCGGCCAGCGCGGTAGTGCCCGCGTATAACGTACCCGGGATAGGGAACGGTCTCAACTTCACAGGGCCCATACTGGCCCAGATATTCCTCGGCAACATCACCCAGTGGAACGACCCGACACTTCAAGCCATTAACCCGAACGTGACGCTCCCCAACCACGCCATCGTAGTTGTGCACAGGTCTGACGGCAGCGGCACGATGTTCGCCTTCACCGACTATCTCTCACAAGTGAGCCCTCAGTGGAAGAGTCAGGTGGGTAAGGGCAGTTCAGTGAACTGGCCCGTCGGCCTGGGAGGGAAGGGCAACGAAGGAGTGGCGGGCGATATAGAGGGCAACCAATATTCGATCGGCCCCCTGGAGATAGCCTATGAAATCATCAACTCAGGGCTCATCTCATACGGGGCCGTGCAGAACGCTGCCGGCACATATGTCCTCGCGAACCTGACGAACATCGCCAACGCCTTGACGGCAGGAGGGTCAGCTGCACTGCCGGCGGGAAATCAACAGTGGACCAACGTTTCAATCATCGATGCCATCGTCAACAACCAGACAGCTACAACAGCCTACCCCATAACAACGCTCACATACCTCTTGGCCTATCAGCAGCAGACGGACCACGCCAAGGGCACGGCTCTTGTGAACTTCCTCTGGTGGGTGGTTACCACCGGGCAGACTGCTGGAGCGAAATACGGCTATGCAGCGCTTCCGTCCAACATAGTTGCCCTTGACGAAGCCACGATAAAGTCGATAACCTACAACGGGCAGCAGCTCCATCAGGGAGGATAGACGCCTTTCCTCCATCCGCTGGAGAGTGGGCTTGTTGGGTGGACAGCCCAGGGTACGGCGTGCGTCGCTCACCGGTGACGTCATACTGAAGGGGGCCGTGGCGGCAGCTTCGGCCTTCGTTCTATTTCTTCTGATCCTCCTGGCATACGAACTGATCTCTGGCTCTCGCCTTTCCCTGAAGGCGTTCGGCTTCCAATTCATAGTGACCACCACTTGGGATCCCGTCCATTCTGTCTTCGGAGCCCTCCCCTTCGTCTATGGGACTCTTTTGACTTCGGCCATCGCCCTCCTGATCGGGCTCCCCATCAGCCTCGGGGTGGCCATCTGCCTTGTCGAGAAGCTGAGGGGAAAAAGAGGGCTGGCATACGTCCTCGGGACAATCGTCGAGCTACTTGCGGCCGTTCCCAGCGTAATCTTCGGGCTCTGGGGTCTGTTCGTCCTCAGCCCGCTAATCCGCGACTACGTGGAGAAGCCCCTCAGCCATTACCTCGGTTTCGTTCCCCTGTTCACGGGGACTCCCTTCGGCCTCGATTTCCTCACCGCGGGCGTCATCCTGGCGACCATGATAATCCCGACAGTCTCCGCCATCTCAAGGAACGTGCTGAATGCCGTTCCCAACAGCCAACGGGAGGCCCTCTACTCTCTCGGTGGCACTGACTGGGAGGTCATCCGCCACGGCGTCCTACCCTACGCCAGATCGGGCCTGTTCGGGGCAACGATCCTGGGCCTAGGGAGGGCCGTGGGCGAAACGATGGCCGTGACCATGGTGATAGGGAACGCCCCCAGGATCTCCTCCTCCCTGTTCTCCCCGGGCTATACCCTAGCCAGCGTGATAGCCAACGAGTTCACCGAAGCTACCTCTCCGCTCTATGTCTCATCCCTCGTCGAGCTGGGCTTGATGCTCTTCGTCCTAGCCCTCGTGATAAACGTCTTCGCGAGGCTTCTCCTCTGGCGGATGACGCGGTTCTCGCGCTTCAGGGTGTAGGTGGAATTGGATTGGAGAAGCTTAAGCTGCCGACGGGTGTGGCACGCAGGCGCAGGGTTGTTAATCTGATTTTCACGGCTTTGGTGTTCTTGGCGGTGCTCCTCGCCATGGTCCCCCTTATCCTCATATTGGGCGAAGTGGTAGCGAGGGGTGCACCGGTCATCTCCTGGAAGTTCCTGACGAGCCTCCCCACGCCCCCGGAAATCGCCGGTGGTGGGATAGCTAACGCCCTTCTGGGGACCTTCACCATGGTGGGGATAGCGACGCTCATCTCGGTCCCACTGGGCGTAGGCGCGGGCATCTTCTTCTCCGAGTGGCCTGAGTCCAGGCTCTCCTTCCTATCCAGCTTCCTGAACGACGTGCTGGCCGAGTTCCCCTCGATAGTGATCGGGATATTCGTCTACATCGTCGTGGTCCTCACGACCAAGACGTTCTCCGCCCTGGCTGGCGCCTTGGCCTTGGCCATCATCATGACCCCCATAATCGCGCGGACCACGGAGGAATCTCTAAAGCTGGTCCCCAGGACGCTCAGGGAGGGCTCAATGGCGCTAGGCGTTTCAAGGGCCAGGACCGTCACCGGGGTGGTCATCAGCACGGGCAGGGCCGGCCTTGCCACAGGCATCCTGCTGGCCATCGCCCGCGCGGCTGGAGAGACAGCCCCCCTGATCCTCACCGCCCTGGGGAGCACATACTATGCCAGTGGCCTCATGCAGCCCACTGCCGCGCTCTCCCTCTTGATCTACACATACGCCATTTCGCCGTTTCGCGACTGGCAAGCTGACGCCTGGGGTGCGGCCCTAATCCTTGTGCTGCTGATGTTGGCTATCAATCTCCTGACCAAGCTCACTATCGGGAGGAAGTTCGCAGCGGTGCGGGCGGAGATCTAGGTGACGATCATGGAAATGCAGAAAGGGGGGTATGGTAGACAGGTTGAAGAGAAGGTCGAAGTGGACATCTCGCCTGAGCTTGATAGGGGAGCTGCCAAGCTCGAAACGAGGAACCTGAAGGCCGGATTCGGCACCTCAGAGGTGCTGAAGGGCATCAGCCTGAGTTTCAAAGAGAAGAGCATAACCGCCATCATGGGACCTTCCGGATGCGGCAAGACCACGTTCATCAGATGCTTGAACAGGATACATGAGCTTACCCCGGGAGCCACTGTGTCTGGTGAAGTCCTCCTCGATGGGGAGGACATCTACGCGCCTAACGTGGATTCGGTGGCAGTCAGGCGAAAGATAGGGATGATATTCCAGAAACCCAACCCGTTCCCCATGATGTCCGTCTATGACAACGCCGCGGCCGGCCTGAAGCTGAACGGTGTGCGGGACAGGAAGGTGCTCGACGAAGTGGTCGAGCGGAGCCTGAAGATGGCCTTCCTCTGGGACGAGGTCAAGGGCGAGCTCAAGAAGTCCGGGGCCGCCCTTTCGGGGGGGCAGCAGCAGAGGCTCTGCATCGCCAGGGCGCTGGCGGTTCAGCCCGAAGTCCTTCTCATGGACGAGCCGGCATCCGCGTTGGATCCCACGGCCACCGCCAAGATCGAGGAGGCGATGGCTGAGCTGAAGAAGGATTACACCATCGTGATAGTGACCCACAACCTCCAGCAGGCGGCAAGGGTCTCCGACTACACTGCCTTCTTATATCTGGGCGAGCTCATCGAATATGGTGTCACGGATAGACTCTTTGAAAACCCCAGGGAGCAGCTCACTGAGAGGTACATCACTGGCAAGTTCGGGTAATCAAGGTTGACACGATTAATAGATCCAGGACTGGAAAGGCTCAGGCATATGCTGAGGGAGATGGCGACTCTTTCAGAGCAGTCGGTCGAAACAGCGATCAAGGCCTACACCGAAAGCAAGCCCGTGACGGAGGAGATCTTCGGCTGGTCGGAGGAACTGAACATACTGCACGGCCAGGCCAGCGACTTGGCGGTTGAGCTGATCGCACGGTACCAGCCGCTCGCGGGAGATTTGCGTTACATCGAATCTTGCTTCGAAATCTCCTATGGTTTCTCCAGGCTGGGGAGGTACGCGTATGACGTCGCACAGATCATCGACGCCTTCGGAGACTTATCAGGTTGCGATAGCGGTGAAGTGACGCGGATGGGGGAGAAGGTGAAGAAGATGGTTCACATCGGTGTAGAGGCGTTCTTCAACGAGGACACCACCGCTGCCATGGGGCTGCTGCAGATGGATGACGAAGTCGACGACGCCTACAGGAAGCATATTCACAGGATAGCCGTCAACAAGATAACGAACCCCAGGTGCACGGTGGCGGTAACCCTCGCCATCAGGTACCTTGAGAGGATGGCCGACCACGCCTGCTACATCGGCGACTCAGTCGTCTATGTGGCCAGTGGCACCAGGCCTTCCTTGCGCTAAGGAGCCTCGGGCCTCATTTCGGCGCCAGCTAGTGGAAGAGCACAGGCACCAACGTAAGGTAGGCCGCGCACACGATGGCCGTCGTGATGACTCCGGCCACGTTAGGGCCCATGGCGAAGAGGACGATGTAATTCTTCTTGTTCAGCTTGCTGGCGTTGAGCTGGGCTATCTTCGCGCTAGTGGGGACACACGACACGGCCGCCGAGCCCAGGAGAGGGTTGACCTTCCCCTTCGTGTAGTAGTAGGCGATGATCCCCCCTATGTTCCCGCCTATCGCCGAGAGGACCAGGGCCGTTATGCCTAGGCCAAGGATGAGGTAGATTCTTGAGTCCAGCACGGTCGTAGGAGTGAGCAGCATCCCCAGCACGAAGCCCAGGAAGAGTGTCGAGATGCTCAGTATGACCTCGTCGGCTAGCTTCTTGAAGCGCTCCACGCCGCTCTCCTTGATGGCGTTGCCCAGGAAGAAAGCCGCGAAGAGCGGAGACGCCACCGGGAAGAGGAGGCTCAGCACCGTCCCCACGATGACCGCGAACAGGAACTTCTCCTGCTGAGATATCTTAGGGAGCTGTCTGGAGTCCATGAAGGTGGCCCGCAGCTTCTCCGGTATGGTTAGCTCGTTGAGCCTCCCTTGGAAGAGGTACAATACAGAGAGGTATATGTAGGCCACCACGGTGATGGGGACGAAGATATCCCTAGCCAGGGCAAGAGAAGTGAACAGGACCATGGGGCCATCAGCTCCTCCGACCATGGCGACGGAAGCCGCCTGCCCAGGGTTCAGCCCCGCGGCGATGGCTAGGGGAAAGGTCAGCACGGTGCCCAGCTCGGCGAAGGCCGCGAGGATCATCGAGGTAAACGGCCGCGCGATCAGAAAGTCGAGGTCGGTGATGGCACCGATGCCCAAGAAGACAAGGCAGGCGATGAGCCCGTTCGTGAACGTGAAGGAATAGATGGGCTGAAGCCAGTAGATCGAGTTGGCTGCGCTGGTCTCAAAGGTGGCGTTGACGTAGTTCGTGGCGTTGGCCCCTACCAGCGGGTTGACGTCCGGGTTGGAGATGCCGGCGAGAAGAGGAGGGAGAGGTGTGATGAAGAAGAGAGCCGTGTTGACAAAGAGCAGGCCTATGCCCATGGGTATCATGATCAGCGGCTCCGTGATGCGCTTGTAACCGGTCCAGACCATGAAGGCGCCCACGGCGATGAGGCCTATTCTGACGAGGGAGTATTCAAGAGACGTCTGGAAGAAGGAGAGGAGGGCGGGGAAGAACTGCGAGGGATCGAAGGCCACCATTCCCGTCACTTCCCCTGCCGCTTTCCACCTACCACCCGGTGGATGATCTGTATTATCACTGCCACGGCGGCAGACATGGAGAAGAGGACGATGAATATGATGCCAGACGTGTAGAGCGCCGTCCCAAGCTCACTCAAGGCATCTCCACCTAGTCGACTCTGGCTAGAACCTTCCCCTGCTCGGCAAAATCCCCGACCTTGACAAGAACCTCGGAGAGTGTCCCCGCCACATCGGGGTACACGTCGATCTCCATCTTCATGGACTCAAGCGTGACGACCGAAGTGTCCGCCGTCACCTTGTCTCCAATTCTGCAATTTATGCGAAGAACCTTTCCGGGGATGGGTGCAACGACATCGGATGTCATTACGTTCGTGGAAGGATTTGCAGACGTATATAAGCGTAACTTGCCGCTACTTGCGTCTCATACTCCACGTCAAGGCGAACACGACGACCAGGAGTAACCCGAAGGACGCGAAGAAGATGTAGCTCGCATCATAATTCGTGTAGATCAGGAAAGCGAAGTAGGCGACTACGGGCAGGAACAAGGTGGAGGCCTTCACGAGGTTCAGCTTGGCTAAGTAGAAGCCCAGGAGGACTCCCGCCAGCCCAATCGATAGCTGCGCCGCCAGCTTGACCGAATAGGCTAATGGGACGAACTGGATGACGAATATGTAAAGGAAGAGGAGCCCGGCGAGCAGGCCGTTGTTCAACGGACCTAGCTATGAAGTGCATGTCCTCATAAGTCTTGTCGGAGTACGATGACTGACAGCTCGCGCTGGGAACGGAGGATGAAAAAGATGGAAGGGACAGGCCTCGGCTTCCCGCAGCTTTCTATATCTCCACTTTGTCGGGTATCTTCACGGTCTCCGCAGCGGCCAGGACATCCGGAGGCACCGGACGTGTGCCCAGCCTTTCGGCGAAGAGCGGTTTGACGAAGCGTTCCCAGTCGTCCTTGGTGTTGAAGTATATTCTGGAGCCGCCCAGCTCATGCTGCATCGTGGGGAAGGGCTTCTCATGCTGCGCCAGCTTGAGCCCCCAGTAGCGAAAGCCGGTGTAGCTCTCGTAGCAGGCGTACCACTCGTTGACGCCCATGAAGTCGAATGCATACTCCATCTTGGCGACGTACATGAGCGCGCCGATACCGGAGCCCCTCTTGAAGGCCAGGGTGTGAAGGCTGATGGCGGTCTTGTCGTCCCAGAGCCTGAAGTTGGCGATCGCCGCCAGCTCGCCATTGAGAATCCCCAGCAGCGCGACGTGGTCCTTGACGCGGCTGCGGTACCAGCCGACGAACTCGGCATAGACCCTCGGCGCCACCACGTCGTAGAAGTCGGTGGACTTATCGAAGAGCTTGAGGCACGTTTGCATCACAAGAGGCGCCTCCTCCTTCTTCGCCCTCCTTACCACCAGCTTGTCGCCGGTAGGGAGGGTCAGATACCTAGCTGGGTACTCGTTCTGCAGAAGAGGCGACTCGAGGCCACGGAGGATGGGCTCGAGATCCTCGACGTTGATCTCGACCTTGCTGAGAGTCACGTTCTCCGGAGGTGACCATTTGGAGGGCATGATAGCACTTTACCCGCAATTAGGCTATAAAACCTTCTCGCATTAGGCGTTGATGGGAGCTGCTTTGCCCTCGGCAGCCGTCAGCCCCCGCCTTCGGTCTCTAAGATGTCTATGTTATCGATCACGATGTCGTTGTTCCCGTAAAGATGCGTCTTTAGGCCGTGCAAGAGGCGTATGCTGTGGCCGTTGACGAGCATGATGAAGGATGGTCTGATCTCCCTCGTCCCTGGGTCGAAGAAGAAGTCGGACAGCCTGCCACCGCTCCTCCTGTTTAGGATATCGACTAGATCCCCCACCGTCTCGACCTCGTCCTCCACAACGATCTCTTGGGTCCCGAAGTAGTCCCTTATCCTTCCGTAGAGCTTCACGGTGATGCTCAAGGAGTAGTCTCCCGCCTCAAGCCGTTGGCGCCCTAATAAACGCTGCAGAAGACTCTTCAGAGCTTAAGTCGTCTGGCCCGGAGGTGCACCACGTCTCCGCTGTGCGCCTTGAACACCTTTCCATCCGACTTCACGACCAGGGCCCCCAATTCGTCGATGCCCACTGCCATCCCTTCAATCACTGAATCGGTGTACTCCACGCGCACCCTTTTGCCGACGGTGGAGCAGCTGGCGCGATACTCGTCCAAGAGGGCGCCGAAACCCTCCTTTCTCGCCCGTCTATACCTCATGTCCACACCTTTGATGATAGAGACTAGGAGAGCGTCTCTCTGCACCGCGTGTCCAAGGAGCTCCTTGAGCGAGGCCGCAGGAGTTCCTCGCGCTCCTATGGACCTTACATCGTTGTTCACGTTCACGCCGACCCCCAGCAGGACGTAGCGTATCTCGTCCGCCGACGCGGCCACCTCGCTCAGGACCCCGCAGACCTTTCCCTTGCCGACGAGAACGTCGTTGGGCCATTTGAGCAGGGGCTCCCTACCCAGAAGGGCGCGGATGGAGTCGCGGACGCTGAGCGAAACCATAGAGGTGCACGCCTGGAGGAAGGCCGGCGAAACCTTCGGCCGTATGGCGATGGTGAACCACAGTCCGCCAGCGTCCGAAACCCATTTGCGGCCCATTCTTCCCCTGCCCTCCGACTGCCGTTCGGCCACCACGATGAGGCCATCATGGGCGCCTCCTTCAACGAGGGCCCTGGCGAGCGACTGGGTGGAGTCAACCGATTCGCGGTACACGATCGTTCCCCCCACGAGGCACCCTTTCAGCAGGGCCTCCAGGGCTATGATGGAGATGAGGTCGGCGGGTTGCGACAGCCAGTAACCCCTCCTACCGGAAGCGACCTGAACTCCCCTACCCTTGAGCTCCTTAATCCCCTTCCATACGGCGACGCGAGACACGCCCAGGCGCGCCGCCAGCTCTTCGCCGGAGACGGCCTCGCCCACCTTTAGAAGGGGGAGGAGCCGCTCACGAACAGGGCCCTCCATGTTAACCAAGGAGGACGACTCCGGTTAACTATATTAAATGAGTCCTTCCTCAGGACCCGACGTGGCGTCGCGAGCGCAGCGAGTGACCTATTCGGCGCTCTTCGCCGTGCTTATGGCCCTGGGGGCATACCTAGCGATACCCATCGGAGAGGTGCCTTTCACGCTGCAGACCTTCTTCGTCTACCTTGTGGGGTTGGTGCTCGACCCATGGGCTGCCACCGGAAGCCAGGTCCTCTACGTCCTGCTGGGGACGGCGGGGCTCCCCGTCTTCGCCAATGGAGGAGGGGGCCCGCAGGTTCTGCTGGGGCCGACAGGGGGATTCCTGCTGGCGTTCCCGCTCGCCGCTCTAGCGGAATCCATCCTTGCCGGGCGGAGGCGCAGGGGAGGGGACATCATTGCCCTGGCAGGCGCCTTCACTATCGTCTTCACGCTGGGAATAGCCTTTTTCCTTCTCTATTTCAGGTCCGGCGACGTCCTGGCGGTCGCCACCTCGTTTTCCCCCTTCATGGCCTGGGATGCAATCAAGGCTGCGCTGGCCTACGCCGTGGGACGGAGGCTAAGGGTCGTGGCCGGCGGGCAGCTTACCTCTGGGAGGCGGTGACGAGGCTGAGGACGTCCCTGTCCTTCAGGTGGTAGTCGTTGGGGAGCCTTAGCTTTGTCCTGGCGTCCACGGCGTACAGCAGACCCTTCGCCAGTTGCGTGTGGACGGCCTGGGCCAGGTCGGACACCGTCGAACCGTCCTTCTCGAGATAGGCATCAGGGAGCACGTGGCTATGCTTGTCGGAGAACCTCTCGGGGTCGTACACGGGGTAGACGACGTTCATCCGCAGCAGCTTGAACACCGACGTGTTTATGGCGAACTGGACGCCCGTCCTCATGAACTCCCTGAAAACCATGTTCTGGATGTGTTGGAGCGCCCACTTCTGCCTTTCCGTCATGGCCTTGTCATTCAAGACGACGAAGCTCTCGTCGCCCGGGTTGTACTTGATCAGCTTCCCCAGCTCAGCCTTCCGGAGGGCCAGCTCGGCTTCTGCGCTGGCGGGCACTGTAATCAGGTCCGGGTTGGCGTCCCGGAGCCTGCGATAGTTCTTCACGGCGCCAGGGAGATCCATTTTGTTGGCTACCAATATGGTGGGCTTGGACACTTCTCTGAGGAACCCCGTAAACTTCCAGAGCTGCTCGCCGGTCCAGGAGTCGAACTCAGAGCCATTGAGCTTCGTTAGCTCCAGCGCCTTGGAGACGTCGTCCTCCGACACGCGCATTCCCTTTAGCGGCTCCGCGATGGCCAGCGGAGCTCGGTGAGCATCGAGGCGCTTCACTATCCTATCGTGATTACTCTCGATAATCTTCTGATACCATGACACGAGCTCCCCCTCGATCTCTTCGAAGTCCTTCAAGGGGTCGCCGGTTCCTGGGTCGGCA
>JBEKZX010000047.1:0-11869 GCA_049509455.1 Conexivisphaerales archaeon | reverse complement strand
GACTGCGGCCATGGTCTTGACGGGAAGGGGGTTCTTCGCTTTCACAGTCAGCGTGGTACCTGAGACTATCTCGTTTGTCTTGACGGTGACCAGCTCGAACAGTGGCCTCATGGCGGTAGCTATCGCGGCCGCTCTTTTTGCATCACCCTTCAAGGCGGAGGAGACCAAGTCGGCAACGGCTTTCGGCGCTATGTTGGACATCACCGAGATGGTCCCGTTGGCCTTGACGCGGGGATCTGTCATCAACCCGTATGTCTTCTCGTCATCGCCTGACAGGATCGAGAAGGAACCACCGCACAAGGACCTTATTGCCGCCGCGTTCTCGCTGCTGCCTGTTGCCTCCTTCACGGCGTTGACGTTGGGGCAGCCTCTGGCTAGGATGGCTACGTCTTCGGGAGCAATCTGGGTACCGGTTCGCCCTGGAATGATGTAGGGGATAAGCCGCATCTCGCTGACCGCCTTCGCGATCGGCTCGTAGTATTCACGGCGTATTTCTAGGCTGCTCGGGCAGTTGTAATAAGGGTCCACGAGCAGCGCTGCGCTGGCCCCCTGTTCCCAGGCCTCCAATGTTCCAGCCAAGGCCTTTCGTGTATCGTTGGCGCCCGTGTTGGCGATCGTCAGGGACTTGCCCTTTGAGCCATCCAAAACCAGCGCGAGTGCCTTCAAAAACTCGAGGTGATCAAGCGTCGGACCTTCTCCGGTGGTCCCCGCGACGACGATACCGTCGACACCGTTTTCCAGCTGGAAGTCCAGTAGCTGATTCAGGCCGTCGCCGTCTAACAGGCCGTCCTTACTGAACGGAGTGATAATGGCGGTGAAGCAACCTACAAGGCTATTGTGCAACACGCCAAGCACCAGGCAGGCAAGTATTAAATGTTTGCGAATGGCAGACGTTTTTCGTCTATTGATGACGATAAGGCGTTCTCGGTAAGCACATGGCCATCTATTCCGGACTCAGATATACGCAATAGCGTTATCAATTGACGCTATTCATTCGATGGAGGAGACGGAGGCGTAAAGCCTTTTGCGGGCTTCGGAGAGCCCCTTCTCCCTCTTCCGAGCTTCCTCCATGAGATTAGCAAGCTCGCCCTTCAGCCGGCGGTAGTTGGCCAGTACCTGAGCGTCCGATGGCCCTCCTTCCGTCGCCGTTTCCTTCAGCACCATGGCGGGTCGAAGGTACGCGTGCAGATGCATGCTCTCCGCCGTGCTCAATGTGAAGCCCGAACCTGCTAGCTTGACCATCTTGGCCAGTTCGCCAGGCGACAGGTCAGCGAACCTCCTCTTCTTGGAGGCTAGCTCGAAAACGACTCTCCCTGCGATCCTGTGCGCCTCCCTGAAGGCCACACCACGCTTCCTGACCAACCATTCGGCCAACGGCAGAGCGAAGACGTCGCTTCCTTCCGCCTTCCTTTGCATCTCCTTTGCATCGAACGAGCCACCCTTGAGGCACATGTCGACCGAGGATATGGCATCCAGCGTCGTCCAAAAGGAACCCGTCAACGTGGCCTTGACGTTCTGGAGGTCCCTGTTATATCCGCTGGTGAGGCCTTTGAGCGTCACCAGCATCTGGACCAGCTGCGCAATTTGAAGAGCCGCATCTGCCCTGACCATCTCCAAGACGTCGGCGTTCTTCTTATGGGGCATGGCGCTCGAAGGAGACACCAGATCGTCAGGGAGCTCGAAGTATGCAAACTCCGATGTAGACCATATTATCATGTCCTCCGCGATCCGGCTCAGTCCGACCAGGAGCAGCGACTGAACGAACATTGATTCGACGGCGAAATCCCGGCTCTCCACAGAGTCCTCACAATTTATGAGAACCGAGGAGAAGCCCAGGAGTTCGCTTGTCCTCCTCCTGTCGACCTTAATCGTAGAGCCGGCCACAGCAGAGGCTCCCAGCGGACATTGATCGGTCCTACCGTAGCAGTCCGAAAGGCGTTCGATGTCCCTGACCAGAGGTTGGACATAGCTTTGCAGGTGATGGCCCAACGTCTGTAGCTGTGCCTGCCTCAGGTGGGTGTATGCCAGCACGGGGGTCGACGAGTAGCGACGGGAGAGCTCAAGGAGGGTGCTCGCCAGACCTGCGGCCGCTTCAGTCAGCTGCAACAGGCGGTCGCGACACATCATCCTAGTTATCGTAGCCACTTGGTCGTTCCTCGAGCGTGCCGTGTGGAGGCGCCCTCCGGTCTCCTTTGAGGTCATCTGTGTCACCGCCGTCTCCACATATTCATGTATGTCTTCGAACCCTTCGGCCGGGACGCGAACCTCTGCCGTCTTCCTCAAAGCCTTGGCAATCTTCTTGGCATCCTCGGCGCTCAGCCAGCCCTGTTCTTTCAGCATCACCACGTGGGCTAGGGAGCTGTCGATTTCATATTGCAGCAACTCTACGTCGACGCCCAGCGAGCCGATGAAGCGCTGAGAGCTGGAGTTGATGTCCTTGCCCAACCTTGAACGGTAGAGGCCGCCCTTCAACGCTGCCTCCCTCCCAAGCGCCGAGCTTCCGAAATCAAATCGGTCACCGCCGTGAAAGCCTTGACGACATCATCCATCTTGACCACTAGTATGGTGTCAGTATAGTTGCTGACAGTGTCCACCACGTTAATCCCGCCTCTGCCAACGCGGTTGTAGATCGCCGCTATACAGCCAGGAGTCTCCATTATCTCCTCGGGGCTGTGGATGATGAGGGCGGCCAGTTCGGTCTTGGCCTCCATGACCTGCTCCTCCTCGAAGCGGCCCTTCAGATAACCGAAGAGGCTTCTCTCAAAGACTAAGCTGTAGGCGTTGGGCGAGCTAGAAATCTGCACAAAGGCATCATAGTTCTTGAATGCGACGTCTCTGATTTTTGCGGAGACCTCGGGGTCCAATTCGACGGAGACCAAGGCTAAATCAGTCCTGACTTCGACGCTGCTCTTAGCAAGGACCCTCAGGTACCCTAGGGCACCCCTGTTGTACGCGCCCTTAATCCTCTTGAGGGAGGTGACGATGGCTTCTTCAGATACACTCCTGCCGAGGCTAGAGACCACGGCGGGCTTGAGGAGCCTGGCCGCCGCACTCATGTTCACGATGCCCCTCGCCAACGCCTCCTGCATCAGGGAGTCGCTGTTCACCTGCTCCCTCACCGTCCTCGATATAGAGGCTGTGACCAGTTTTGGTCGGTTCATGGCTAATTCTGACCAGCGTCGTCCGAAATAATTAAATGTTGCTCCTCCGAACCGATGCAGCATCTATGGCTTCCAAAATCGTGTTGGGCTATTCCGGAGGTCTTGACACGACCACGGCTATACTATGGCTCAAAGAGAAGTATGGTTACGATGTCGTCACTCTGACTGTCGACGTCGGGCAAGAGGAGAACTTTGCTCCCATCGCCAAGAGGTCCCAGGAGCTCGGTGCCGTCAAGCACCTCGAGATCGACGCAAAGGAGGAATTCGCCAACGCCTACATCGCCAAGTCCATCAAGGCCAACGGACTCTACCAGGGGAAGTACCCTCTTAGCACGGCCTTGGCTCGCCCGCTCATCGCCGCCAAGATGGTAGAAGTCGCCGAGAAGGAGGGGGCGACGGCCGTGGCGCACGGCTGCACCGGGAAGGGCAACGACCAAGTCAGGTTCGATCTTGCCGTTAGCGCCCTCAACCCCAGCCTTAAGGTGGTGGCTCCCGTGAGGGAATGGAACCTCAGCCGGAACGAAGAGGTAGACTATCTCAGGTCGAAGGGCTTCGACGCACCAATGAAGCGGTCGGAGTTCAGCGTTGACCAGAACCTGTGGGGGAGGTCCGTCGAGGGAGGTAGCATTGAAAACCCTGCCGACGAGCCGCCACAGGAAGCCCTGGAGTGGACTCGAGCGCCCGGCCTCTGGCCCGCTGAGCCATCATATGTTACAATCGGCTTCGAGGAAGGGGTTCCCACTTCCTTGGACGGTCAAGATATGAAGCTCTCCGATCTCATAATCCGATTGAACCGCTTAGCCGGCAGCCATGGAGTGGGGCTGCTCGACCACATGGAGGACAGGTCGGTCGGAATAAAATCCCATGAGGTCTACGAATGCCCCGCCGCTACGGTCTTGATTGAAGCCCACAGGGAGCTGGAAAAGTTGGTCCTGACGAGGTCGGAGGCTGCTTTCAAACCCGCGGTCGAACAGCAGTGGTCTTGGCTCGTGTACTCTGGGCTCTGGATAGACCCGCTGCTCAAAGACCTGCAGAGCTTCATCGATTCAACTCAGGAGTTCGTCACCGGAGACACGAGGGTCAAGCTCTTCAAGGGAGCTTGTCGCGTTGTGGGCAGGTCGTCTCCCTTTGCTCTCTATCAGAAACAGCTCTCCACATACGGCGTCGACTCCACCTTCGACCAGAAGGCTGCCGAGGGATTCATCAAGCTCTGGGGGCTTCCGTCCGTTATGGCTGCGAGAAGAAGCCTGTTGAAGACAAAGGAGGTGTTAGCATGAACGCGACTTGCGCGGAATGTGGCGGCAGCGTGCCCGTAGCCGACGATGCGCTGAAGGGTGAAATCGTCTCCTGCCCCGACTGCGGCACAGAGTTCGAGGTCAAAGAAATGGGCTCCACCGTTCAGCTGGTGGCTGCACCCAAGATTGAAGAAGACTGGGGAGAATAAGCCGGCCAAATGACGAAGATAACCCTCTTCTACGACCGCGTTCGGTGGGAAGAGAAGCAGCTCCACGCGAGGGCATCTGAAAGGGGCATACCTCTCGACTTAGTAGACGTCCGAGGGCTGCTGTACCAGATTCCACGCGAACGTGACCTTCCCGGCATAGCCCTACAAAGATGCGTCAGCCACACCAGAGGAATACGCGCCGCCCAGTATTTCGAACTCGGAGGGACCACCGTCATCAACGCCAGCAGAGTCTCCGAGATATGCGGCGACAAGTTCGCCACCGGCCTCCGGCTCCTGGGCGCTGGCATCCCGCATCCCAGGACCGCGGAAGCATTTTCTGTGGAATCCGCCCTCCAGGGAGCCGACAAGCTGGGCTACCCGATTGTCATGAAACCACTCAACGGCTCTTGGGGGAGGGAGGTGGCCGTCCTTTCAGATGCACGCTCCCTGAAGTCCTACCTCGAGCTGAAGGAGGGTTCCGGGGACCCCGATGACCACGTCTACTATCTGCAGGAGTTCATCCAGAACCCCGGCAGGGACATACGCACCGTCTGCGTGGGCGGCGAGGTGGTCGCCAGCATCTATCGCTATGCCCCAGAAGGCGACTGGAGGTCCAACGTTGCCCTCGGCGGTACTGCGAAGCCATGCCAGCTCGACCGTGAGGGGAGGGAGCTCATGCTTAAGGCAGCGGAGGTCGTCGGCGGTGAAATAGTGGGCGTCGATTCCATGGAAGGTCCGCAGGGCCTGATGGTCCATGAAGTCAACTCCAACGTAGAGTTCAGGGGCGCCGCAGGAGGAACCGGCGTCGATATAGCCGGGCGGATACTTGATTACGCTCTAAGGAAGGCTGCCAAATGAAGGTCAGCATCATGGGTGCTTCCGGCTTCGTGGGCGGAGAGCTGCTCCGCCTACTCCTGCGGCACCCCTCCGTCGAAATTGCCAACATCTCCTCCAGAGAGTACGCGGGCGAGTTCATTCACAGGGCTCATCCACACCTTCGGGGCGTCTCCAATCTTCAGTTCATTTCGTACGACCTCGAGAGGATCGTGAGCAACAGCGACCTCGTGTTCACATCTCTTCCTCTCAAGGCGTCTCTTGACGCAGTCCCCAGGCTAGCGTCCGCGGGTGTGAAGGTGATAGACATGAGCCCCGCCTACCGTCTCCCCAAGGCCGAGGACTTCCAGCTCCACTACAGCATGGTGCACCCCGACCAGCAGCTGCTGTCCCATTTCGCATATGGCCTTCCGGAGCTATACCGTGCGTCGATAGCTTCGAGCAACCTTGTGGCCAACCCCGGCTGCATGGCGCTGACTTCGATCCTAGCCTTGGCCCCTTTCACGGAGCTCATGGATGATGAGGCAGGCCTGATTATCGACGCCAAGGTGGGCTCGTCGGGCTCAGGCTCCAAGCCGTCGCCCGCCGGGATGCATGCCATCAGGTATGGAACCGTCAGACCGTACAAGTTGGGGAACCACCGCCATGGCTCAGAAGTCAGGACCTTCCTCAGGTCCCGCGATAAGGGCGGAGTGGACGTCCTCTTCTCCGCCCATGCTGTCAACATGGTCCGCGGGATCCTGGTCACCCTCTACATCACGGCCAAGGAACCCATCGCAGCCAAAGACGTCTGGCAGCGACTCCGCGGCGCCTACGGTAACGAGCATTTCATCCGGCTCGTTAAAGACAAGCTAGGCAGCTTCAAGCTCCCCGATCCCAAGCTTTCCATCGGCTCGAACTTCTGTGACATCGGCTTCGAGCTGGAGCCCGACGGGAAGCATCTGATGGTCGTTGCCGCCCTGGACAACCTGATGAAAGGGGCTGCAGGCAACGCGGTGCAGTGTCTGAATGTGATGGGCGGCTACCCGGAGAGCTCCGGCCTAGACTTGGTTCCCGTGTTTCCAGTGTGATCGCGTTTGGTGACAATCGTAAAGATAGGCGGACGGCTCACCGAAGGCCCCTTCCTAGACGGAATCGGGGCTGACATCGCGTCCAACCGCAGCCTCGGTCCGCTAGCCATCGTGCACGGAGGGGGAGACCTCGTTACCAGGTTCGGCGAGCGCATGGGGATAAAGCAGAAGTTCGTCACCGCCCCTTCTGGAGTCCGCAGCAGGTACACCGACGACGACACCCTTCAAGCCTGTCTAATGGTCTTGGCGGGCTTGGTGAACACGCGCGTCGTCCAGGCGCTGGAGCGTCAAGGCGTCCAAGCGCTGGGCCTTACGGGGGCCGATTGCGGACTCATGCAGGCAGAGCGGCGGGAGAAGATTCTGGTCGTCAACCAGGGAAGGAAGATGGCCATCGACGGAGGCCATTCCGGGAGGCCTATCGCCGTCAACTCTGGGCTGATCAAGAGCCTTTTCGAATTGTCCATCGTTCCCGTCGTCGCCCCCTTGGGCATGGACGCGAGCAAGGATTTAGTGAACATGGACGGGGACTCCGCGGCGGCAGCCATCGCATCAGCCTTGAAAGCTGACTCATTGCTATTCCTCACTGACGTGGACGGCCTGCTCGTTGACGGAAAGGTCGTTTCCAAGGTCTCAGCCGACGAGTTGGAGGCCCTGATTAAGAATACTGGGGTGGGCATGAATCGCAAGCTCCTTTCGGCCTCCAAGGCGCTGAAGGGCGGCGTCTCCAAAGTGATCATATCCAACGGAAAGGTTGAACGGCCGATAAGCGCCGCGCTGTCGGAAGGAAAGGGGACGGTCATCGAATGAGCGCCGAGCCCCTCAACGTCGAAGACCAGTGGCTCATCCCCACGTACGCCAAGCTCCCCCTCAAGATCACAAGGGGGGAGGGATCTTACATCTGGGACGCGGAAGATAGAAGGCTCATCGACTTTGCTACGGGCTATGGGACGGCCATACTGGGCCATCGCCCCCCTATGGTCACCGCGGCCATCGTCGATCAGGTAGGCAAACTCATGGTCTGCCATGGAAGCCTCTACAACGACGCCCGTCAGAGGTTCTTGGAGGCGCTCAGCTTGGCGGCCCCCAAGGGTCTGGACAAGGCCTTCCTTTGCAACAGCGGAGCCGAGGCTGTGGAGGCCGCCATGAAGCTCGCCGTCAAGAAGTCGGGGAAGAAGGGTTTCGTCGCCTTCCAAGGTGCCTACCACGGCAAGACCCTCGGTGCGCTTTCACTCACATGGGGCTCGAAGTACAGGGAGCCATATCAGAGCGTGTTGCTGCCGACCAAATTCGCCAGATACGGTGACTCGTCGAGCGTCGCCCAGCTCATTGATGGCGAAACGGCGGCTGTCATGGTGGAGCCGGTCCAGGGAGAGGCCGGCATCAGGGTGCCACCTTCAGGTTTTCTGAAGGAGGTCGAGGAGACCTGTCGGCACGCTGGCGTGCTGCTAATCGTCGACGAAATCCAGTCCGGCATGGGACGGACAGGCCGCCTATGGGCTCACGAGCACTCAGGCATCCGGCCTGACATCATGTGTTTCGGGAAGGGGTTGGCTTCAGGGATCCCCATTGGCTCCGTCCTGACGACAACGGAGGTCGCATCTGTTTGGTCGAAGGGAGAGCATACCACGACCTTCGGTGGCAACCCCATTTCCTGCGCCGCCGGTGCCGCCACTCTCAACGAAGTGATATCGAAGAAGCTCTGGCTCAACGCGGCCGACATGGGCTCCAGGCTCATGGAGGTCTTCGAACGCCTGCCGCACTCGGTGGTGAGGGAGGCCAGGGGCGTCGGGCTCATGCTCGCGGTGGAGACCAAGCAGCCCAGCGGCCCTGTAATCAGGAAGCTACTATCCAGCGGGCTCCTGCCAATCCCGACGGGGCTCAACGTGGTGCGGATGCTGCCTCCCATCAACATCGATGCCACGGTCTTGGCCGAGGCGGTCCCCATAATCGAAACGGCCTTCAAAGAGGATGCATGAGATGTCATCGGAGCGGGACGCTCTGGGCCTCCTGAGAGACCTGGTCGAAATATATTCCCCAAGCGGAAAGGAGGACGAGATAGCATCGGTCATTCGTCGATGGTTGGTGACCCATTCGTCTTTCGACAGCGTCGAGGTCGACTCGGCTGGCAACGTCGTGGCCAGAAAGGGGGCCGGACCATACTTCCTTCTCTGCAGCCATATGGACACGGTGCCTGGGAAGCTGCCCGTTTCTTTTGACGGCGGCGTCATCAGAGGAAGGGGGGCGGTCGACGCCAAGGCCTCCCTGGCGGCCATGTGCGTGGCTGCCTCTCGTTCAGCCTCCGACTGCATGGACGGCATCATGTACGCGGCGGTGGTAGGGGAAGAGACCAACGGGAGGGGGATGAAAACGGTGCTATCCAAGGGACTTCCTTACGTAGGCGGAGTCTTCGGGGAGCCCTCCGGAGGAGGCATCGTGGTGGGCTACAGAGGACGGCTGGGCGTAGAGTTCGACGTCAAAGGAAGGGCCGCTCATGCATCGAGCGCAGCCCTAGGGGTCAACGCTGTGGAAATCGGCATCGAGCTCGCGTCGCGGCTCAAGGACGAGCTCAACGCTCTTGGCTGTGCGGCCTCCATAACGGTCATCAAAGGGGGGAGGGTAGAGAACATCATCCCCGACAGGTGCAGGGTCGCCCTCGACGTCAGGATCCCTACAGATGTCCGCTCCGCCGAAGCGTTGAAAGTCGTGCAGCGCAAGCATTCAGAGGGCGTCAAAGTCGGAGTCTCTGAGCTGACGCCTCCGATCAATGTAGGAAGGACGAACCGCGTGTTCGGGGCAGCGTCGGCTGCCGTCCGAGCCGCCGGGGTCCAGCCTAGGGCTCTCGTCAAGGTCGGAACGAGCGACATGAACCAGTTCTACTTGACCACGAAGGCTCCCTGCGTGGCCTACGGGCCGGGTGACGCCTCCCTTTCACATACGAACCGGGAGGCGGTGAGCGCCGCCGATTATCTCAGGGGCACAGAAGTCTATTCATCAATGATTCGAAGGATCTTGCTACCCTGACGCGGAGGAAGCATCGTCTGGGGGCATTCTGCACGAAGTATCGTTTAAATATCATGGCTTGGTTGCGCGGGACTTGGTGTGACGGGCGTTGACGGCCATAGAAGTCACCGACCTCACCAAGACGTACCCACCTGATTTCACGGCCGTAGACAAGGTCAGCTTCAAAGTCGATGACGGCGAAATCTTTGGGCTGCTGGGACCCAACGGAGCAGGCAAGACCACCGTAATCAAGATGATCATGGGGTTGACGAGGCCCACTTCAGGCTCCATACGGATATGCGGCATCGACGCCCTGTCGTCTGCTTCTCAGGTCCGTCAGCTTATGGGCTACGTGCCCCAGGCCATCTCCGCGGACGGCGACCTTACAGGATACGAGAACCTGCTGATATTCTCAAAGCTATTTTACGTCCAGAAGAAGGATCGCGACGTCAGGATTAAGGAGGCGCTTGCGGAGATGGAGTTAACGGACCGGGCGAACGATCTTGTAAAGCACTATTCTGGCGGCATGATGCGGCGACTCGAAATCGGGGAGGCCGTGGTGAGCCGTCCCCGTGTCCTCTTTCTAGATGAACCTAGCATCGGCCTCGACCCTTCATCCAAGAGACAAGTCTGGAATCATATAATGCGCCTGAACAGGGAGCTGAACATGACCGTTTTGATTACCACGCACGACATGGCCGAGGCGGATGAGCTTTGCGACAACATTGCTATAATGAATCAGGGGAGGTTCGTTGCGGCCGGCACTCCGTCAGAACTGAAGCGAGGAATGGGCGGGGACATGGTGACCGTCAAGCTGTCCGGCGGTGCTGAAATGCCCTTGCCGGCGGAGTTGGGCAAAGTGGTCCATGTCTTGGACGACACCGTCAGCATTTTGACCCTCAATGGCGAAACAGCCATTCCCAAGATCGTTGGCTACTACGAACAGAACGGCCTCCACGTTCTTTCGATGTCTCTAAACAGGCCCACCCTCGACGACGTCTTCCTGAAATACGCGAAGGTCAGGATAGAGGAAGTAGAGAGCTATTCGCAAGCGCGTCAGGCTCGCAGAAGCTTCATGAGGCATGCTGGATGATGAACTCGATTACTCGTTTTGTTCACAGCTCGTTGACGGTGGCTGAGATGGAGGCAAGGAAGATTCGCCATGATTCGACCGAGTTATGGACCAGGTTGGTCCAGCCCGCGCTTTGGCTCTTGGTCTTTGGCGAGGTGTTCACATCTATCCGCGGCATAACGCAAGGCAACTACACCTACATCCAGTTCATAACTCCGGGAGTCCTAGCACAGTCGGTCCTTTTCGTAGCTATCTTCTACGGAATCACCGTGGTTTGGGAGAGGGACGCCGGCCTGCTCAGCAAGTTGCTCTCCACGCCTTCGCCGAGGTCCTCTATCATCGTAGGCAAGGCGCTAGCCGCAGGAGTGAGGGGTATATTTCAGGCGATTATGATATTTGCCCTGGCGCTGATCATCGGAGTTAACCTGAGGTTCGACATACTCGACGTAATGGGGGTCTTCATAACGATAGTCGTCTTCGCGATGTGTTTCTCTGCCCTTTCCATGATACTGGCGTCCTTTCTTAAGACGCGCGACCGGATGATGGGCATCGGACAGGCGATCACGATGCCGCTCTTCTTCGCCAGCAACGCCATATACCCGCTTTCTCTGATGCCGGCCTGGCTGCAGACCGTCTCCGTGTTCAATCCTCTCAGCTACGGCGTGGACGCTGTCAGATCCATGATTCTCACGGGCGACTACTCCACCCTTCCGTTGGACGCCCTCGTCCTGGGGGGCTTCACCTTGCTTTTCCTGGCCATCGCTTCCGTTTCGATCCGTGGGATGGTAGAATAGGGCAGCGGCGAGCCTGCCAGGTTCCATTAATTAGGCATGCCCCGAGCCTCGGCTAAGGCCGTTAGTGAAATGAAACAGAACATATACGGGAGACTCAGGTCAGACTAACCGAAGAGAGCGGCTAGGCCCTCGAGGGCTTCCTCTTCCTTCTTTTCTTCCTTCTTTTCCTCTTCCTTCTTTTCCTTCTTGGCCGGAGCCGCTGCCGCGGCCGGTGCAGCCGCTTGCGCGGCAGGCAAGGCCACCGCGGACTTCAGCGCCTCGTCGATGTTGATCTCGCCCAAGGCCGCTACCAACGCCTTGACTTTAATTTCGTCGGGCTTAGCACCTGCGGCGGTGATTATCTTGTTTATGCTCTCTTCGTCCACTTTCTTTCCAAGTCGGTGAAGTATGAGAGCAGCGTATACATACTCCATCTAGTATCTCACGTCAGACAAGCATCAGGCGGATGGTATTTAGACATTTCCTTTGCTATAGGAAAGTAAAGTTGTTTTCAA
>JBEKZX010000046.1:0-12064 GCA_049509455.1 Conexivisphaerales archaeon | reverse complement strand
GACGACCGTGGATCAGTGGTGGACGGCCGTCATGACATCCTCATCCAATACCTCCACCGGTACGTCCACCGTCACTTCAACCAATACCTCTGCCAATGCGTTTTCGATGCGTAACCTTCTCAGCGGCAATACGCTTTACGTCGTCCTAATAGTCGTCATCGCGATCGTGGTCCTAGGGCTCATCATGACGAGGCGAAGAGGTGGAGGGGGACAGGCGCCCCCCAAGGGGATGTCGATCACCCAGACGGTCAATGTGCTTCCGCCGCCCTCGGCCAAGGCAGAAGTCAAGACCACAAAGTACTGCCAGGCCTGCGGCACTGCGAACGCGGCGTCCGCTCAGTTCTGCCGCAGCTGCGGAAAGAGATTCTCCACATGAGAGACTCACAGAAATGGATGGCCGCATCGTCGCCAACAACTCGGTTGCGGATCTGCCTCAAGTCACCCTTTCGTTTGCCCTCACAATGCAATGCTGAACGCGAGTCAATTCTCAACTGACAACATCACAAGGGGTCATACGGAACCACCAAAGGGCCGCGGCGGGTGCGGGTCCCACTTCCGATGAGGTGAGATGGCCGCCTCCCCCGTGGAGCAAATATGGTGCGTCACTTTCGTCAGCGCATCCCCATTCCTAGGTCTCCATAGCAGCTTGAAAGGAAATCGACATTACTGCACAAGAGTTGCCCGTCTACGAATCCCTGGGGCGCCGGACTTCATGTCCGAGTCCGCACTCATATCATTCAGGGTTCTATCTGAGAGGGATCGCCGACTGAATTGAACTAACTCACTCTCAATTGCAAGAATTGCCACCGCGACTCCATTCTGGCATGCTCTCGGTGGTACCAGATAAAAAGGAGGAGCGCTCGTCGAATCGTCCAGGAACCGAAGGCGAGCGCCTAGCTACCCTGGGAGGGCTGAGCGGGCGGTGGCTGCTGGACATTGACGGTCTGGTTTACGAACAGGTTCATCCCTTCGAGCTTGGACTTGCCTGCGGCACCTATTACGCAAATGATGGCTCCAACCCATCCCAACCAGTAACCTACCCCCAACCCTGTGATGGCTGATGCTGTTCCTCCGGCTAGGAACGGCACGATTGTAAGAAGGACTGCCCCCACCGGTCCTGCGACAGACCCTCCGCCAGTCATAACGAGTGCCAGAACTCCACCCACAACGAACAGGAAGAACGCGACGATGACCATGCCCAGTACCACTGCCGACATTGTATTCGAGAGGCCTATCTGCGTCAGCTCGCTGAACATCACGTTGTCGCTGTTCAAGTTGTTCAGCAATTTCATCGTCACATCGAAGGTCGACCCCGAAGCCCATGTGGAGTAGCCATACGGGAGGAATGCCGCAACGATCAGAATCAGCCCTCCGATTATGCTGAAAAGACGAGTTCCTTTCATCGTTTCTCCGCCCTACCATGCACTTCGTCATGTTATAATCGTTTCTTGAACCGTGGCGATTCCGTCAGTTTCTACTAGCTCTCTTCTTGAATCTTGAGTCTTGCAGATGTCAAATCCGGCTACTTGAGCGTTGGTCCGCTGCAACTTCTTTCGCGGTTCTCTGAAAAGTTCTTTTCCCGCAACTCGTTCTATCCTTGGGTATCGGTTCTGCTATGGAACCATGGCTAGTTATCATCTTGCTGGAGAATCGGTTGTTTCAATCGGACCGTTGGTTTGTCATGAAGTATTTCATGATTTTCCCCTTCGTTCGTAATCACATTCAGAGCAGCACCTTGCATTCAAGCTTTTATAGCAAGTAACTTCAGTAACGTGTGAGGCTGAAACGTGTAAAGTTGAAAGACGAAAAGACTGTGGGATACGTCTTGTTGGCCGGGGGCGTCATCATGATCTTCCTCTCAATCTTCGAGATGATGTTCGTCTTCACAGGCGGCAGCCCCCCTCCGAAACTGTTCAATTTCTCTGACATTTCTCTAAACAGCATGCTGCTGATTTCAGGCCAAGAATTGGACAAGGCTGCTGGTATGGCTGCTTGGTATGTTCTAATGGCTTTCGTCATGTGGGGTGGTGGAAGAATTGCATCCTTGGGCGTCAACCTGTTGAGGGAGATTAGAGTCGAGATAAAGGGAGCTTCGAAGACAGTCGAAGAAGAAACAGCAAAGACCGAACCAAAGAAGGAATCATAAAGAGCAATTCTGGCAGTGCGCGTCTTCAGCAGTCATCGGTCTGATAACAACCCCGTCTTTCCTGTTAGACCTCATAATCTTGGATATCTCTTGCTGCTGCAAAGTATGACATCAACCGCCAATCTCGAACGTAGGCTTGGACCTGCGAAATGGGCCCAGTTCAATTCTGAGTTTGTCAGCTCTCAGGCCAGCAAGACCAATTGTTCGTTAAACCCGAGCTCCCAGGTCCTTGGTTCACGGGTAAGGACCCCGCATTACAAATTCCAGAAAAGCCAAACCCCGACCACCCAATTTGAACCGAGTAGGTATGGTCGTTCGGAAGGCTAACACTGTACTGACCGTTCACTACCGCAGCGTTGAATACTTGGCCGTCATCGCTGCTAAAACCGACGCTCACTGCATGGGTGCCAACTCCTGTGGTGCTTACAGAACCTGTGACTGTGACCGTGGACGGTGTCAGATGACCCAGAGATGTGCCCAGTGTCAGGAGTAGATAACCAACGACCACAACAGCCAGAACCACTACTACGATGCCAATATTTCGACCAGTGTGAGATTTGCCGCCTGCAGGCGCAGTTGTCATGGCTTTCAACCATCCTTCAATCCCTACAAATGCCTGTTGGCCTGCGCCGAAATCATCCTCAACATCAAAAGCCAAAGTGGGGTGGGCACGGTTCTCCAAAGCCAGGGAGCTGACGACTTTTGCGGCCATGAATAGCAGTTAAGAGGCGATATGAAATAAGGTTATCCGGTCAGGGTGATTGGGTTGACGTTACAGACCTATTTCGCAGGTACCTTCACCTTGAGCTTTGGGCAGACGTAGGCAAGATTTCAGAAGCTTAAGTCTGCGCAACCTGTAGCTTAGACAAACATGAATCGCGCTTTCATGGGTTTTGTCCCTTTGCGGATAACCCGACGCGCTTAAGAGGTGCCTTGGACACCGACAAGTCAGGCGGAGGGTGCGCCTCTGTGAAGTTGGCCAGTCGGGCAAAATCGGGGCTGGTCAGGGCCTCGTTCAGGTTTGAGAGGTTCTTCCCTAGGCTGGTCAAGCTGTACATGGGGCGTCAGCTCAAGAAGTACAAGGAGAGGGGCACCATCTCCGACTACAGGATAAGGGCGAAGAGGGTCAAGAAGTATCACTACGTCTTCGAGGTGGACCTCTTCCTGGATCCAGAGAAGGGAGGTGAATAGCGATTGAGCGAGGAGAAGAAGAAGGGGCACGTCAGGGTCACCGTGGACGTCGAGGTGAACGAGGCGCTGATGGACCTCTGCAAGGAGATGGCGTCCAAGATGCCTGAAATGGTGTCCCAGGCCATGAAGAAGAAGGAATGAGCCGCTGCCGTCCCTTCCATGAAACGCCGTCTAGTCCGAGCCCTCTGCCGTCCGGCTCTGGGCCTGGTTAGGGCTCTTCCCGCAAACCAATGCTGCCGACCGACGCCTTGATTTCTCACAAAGGTACAATGAGTCTCAAAAAGGTCGTTGAAATTGCGCTACTAATGCATTCCGTCCTGGAACCACTTCGCGAGCGAGACCTCGTTCGTGTTTCCCCGCTTCTCAGCGTGGACAATGCCTCGCTCCGAAAGCGCAGCGACGACCCTGTGTGTCTTCAGTCTTGATAGAGCGGCTTCTTTTGTGATGAATTTCTGTAGATAGGTGCCTCCGTGGGCGTCAAGCACGCTGACTACCTTCCTCTCCTCGGGCTTGAGGGTCCTCGGGACTATTGAGATGGTGTCCTTCCCATTGCCCGACACATAGTCCTTCATCTCAGGAAGGACGAGGAAGTAGATGACCCCTACCATGCTGGCGAGGACGGTACAAAGAAAAAGGAGAGACGATAGCGGTATGAAGAAGGGTAGGTCCGACGAGA
This sequence comes from Conexivisphaerales archaeon, assembly GCA_049509455.1. Lineage (GTDB taxonomy): Archaea > Thermoproteota > Nitrososphaeria > Conexivisphaerales > DTJL01 > DATKKG01. Next base: position 8,051 of record JBEKZX010000046.1, on the reverse strand, counting down.
AACCCCGCATCATAATCCGAGCGAGTACGCTCAACGGCGACTCAGTCGGAGCGAGGCTCATCGCAAGGACGTACATGGACACCGCAAGCCCGAAGGTCGCCGTCAAGAGCAATATCAGCAGAACCTTGAGCTTCTCCATCTCTATTGCTTCCTACTTCTACTTATGGGATAAATCCTTTACCTCATCCGAGCCCAACAGATCGTCAAGGTTCCCCGATAACCGACACTACTGAATCCGTGGTTTCCATGTCAGGGTCATTATGCCCCCCGCTATCCCCAGAATCGCCCCCAGGACGAAGCCTCCTACCCCCAAGAAGCTCAGGACAGAGAAGACCAACATGAGCACGCCCCATGTTCTCCTCTGACTCGGATACGCTCGGAGCATCACTGCCGATACCAGCACTATGATTCCCGATATCAGCCCGAACAGCCCTACCATTGTGACAACGCCAGATACGAGCCCGGGGAGATTGGTGATATTGGCGGGGGCCCGCAGATGCGTGTAGTCGATGTACGGTAGGATGAAAGCTCCGACGGCCGCAAGTAGCATTCCGCATAACACTATCAGGATACCGCCCACTAGGGCGAGTATCGAAGCGGTGTTCGGATAACCGGATGTCGTGTCTTGTGTCATTCTTTTTGGCCACGGATGCTATGTGGAAACGATGGGGTAAATAGGTTCGGTGAAACGATCTTGATACCGTCTCCCACATGGTTGAAACGATACTGAACACTAGTCATTTCGAGCCCAAGGCAGCGAGCTAGACCCCGCAATGTCGCAGGCGTCTGCATATCCTCCATCGACGCCTCATCTTTGAGCTTGCCCAGCGCGTAGATATCGATGTCAGTTCGACAACTGGAAGGACTGTTGCCTCCGACAGGTAATGACCATCCCAAGCGAACCTGTCGGCTCCCGTCGAGGGACGCCAACCCTTATTTCGCTCCCCTTGCGACACGGGACCGAAGCTTTCTTGGCGAAAGACTGGCGGAGGACTCTGAGACACGATCCCGTTGCGCCACCTGTCGCGTCGCGAAACCAGGCATTGGCGCTAAAGGCGAGGCGGGACCTCCAAGACGAGGACGTAGACCTCCGCCGGATCTGGACGGAGGATCGTGCGGAGAGGCTGTTGAGGAGACAGAGGCCGAGTGGCGGCTGGCGCTATCCGGGAGGGAACCCCAAGATTCGCTCGGGGGAGGACTACGACCAGATCGAGACCTTCCGGTCCCTGGGCGAACTCGTCGAGAAGTATGCCTTCACTCGGGAGCACCCGGCTGTGGAGAAGGCATGCGAGTTCCTGCTCTCTCACCAGACCGAAGAGGGGGATATCCGGGGCATATTGGGACACCAGTACGCGCCTTACTACACGGCGGCAATGCTTGAGCTCATGATTAAGGCGGGCTACCGCGACGACTCCAGGGTCGAGAGGGGCTTCTCCTGGCTCGCCTCCATGCGGCAGGACGACGGCGGATGGGCCCTCCCGCTGCGCACCAGGGACCTGAAGCTCAACGTCATCTGGATGAACAAGCCCACCGTCGAGCCCCTCCGCTCGAAGCCCTCCTCACACCTGGTCACGGGAATGGTCCTTAGGGCGTACGCCGCCCACCAGGTTCACAGGAGGTCGCAAGTCGCGCTGGACGCGGCACGGTTCCTGTGCTCCCGCATCCTGGAAAGGGACTACTACCCAGACAGGGGGGACCCCAGCTTCTGGACCGGCTTCTCCTATCCTTTCTGGTTCACGGACCTCGTTTCCGCCACGGACTCCCTTTCGCTGCTAGGCCTCAGCCGGGACGAGCCCAAGATAGTGGAGGGTCTGGCCTGGCTGGCTGAGCGGCAGGGCCCGGACGGCACCTGGGACCTCAGGCTCCTCCGGGGGAGGGACAAGGACACGAGGCTGTGGGTCTCCTACGCCGTCGCCCGCGTCTTCAAGAGATTCTACGCAGGCTGAGCCTTTCCCAGCGGATCCTGCTCAAGATGGTCTTCATGGTCCAACCGCAGAACTCGATGAAGGCGGCGCTTCCAACAAGCGCATACCTTGGGTTCTGGCCTGCCTACCGACGGGGCAGAGCACGGCTTGTGCATATGAGGTCGCTCGATACTTTTGGATATCTGTCGCTGCCGGAAAGAGCTTGTTCTATGAACCTGACCGACACACACGACTATCACTTAATCATCTTTATGTTATTGAAAACAATAGGTTAATTGACTGAGAATGGGACGTCGGGTCCACCAAATCCAAGACTTGGTAAGCGAAGCTACTTACACGTACTTATTCAACATACAAAGCATTAATATGTGCCCATAGCTCGTAAGCAGTCTTGATTACCTTGAAATCAAGACGCGCCGTTTCGAAAACTGTGGCGCTGGCGGTGTTTCTCATCGTCGGCCTAGCCATCGGATTCTCGGGAGGCTGGCTGCTCCAAGAGCAGACGATCATCAGCCTGACGAACGCCCGGAATAGCCTGGCGATATACGTCGAATCCTCTAACAAGGAGGTCATGATACAAGCTACGGCCAACCCTGCGGCTTTCGTCAACGCGACGATGCATGGCTTGAACTGGGAAGGCGGCAGCATAGCAGACCAGGCAGCATTCACGACTGTGGTGACTCCTACCGAGCTCTACAACGCGCTGGTGAGCTTGGGCGCCGTGCCGTCCAACAATGTCCTGCTTAGTTCGCCGGCGGGCACGCTGACGACCGGAACCCACATCACCATCTACGTGACTTGGACCGGAGCCCCCAAGAAGTACTTGCTCACGGACCTGTTCAACAACTACAATCTCACTTCCGGAGTTGGCACATTCGGGTTCGGCGGGAACCTAGCCACCAACACCGCGGTGGGGACGGGATGCATGGCCTGCTTCTTCTCCTGCGCGATAGGGATAGTCAGCAGCAACGTCAACGGTTGGGAATCGCCCTTGATGTGGACCCTGAACTCGAACCTCATACAACCAGGGCAAAACGTAACCTTCATCTATCAAATAGCATCCTAGGTTCCGTGAACTCGATTGGACGCGCTGATCGCGGGGCTCTCGGGGGGACTTTCTTTGGTCGTCCTCCCGAGTCTACTCCTTCTCATTCTTTTCAACGTCGCAGATGACCTAGGGAAGAAGAGGATCTTATCGAGGCTGCTCCTCTTCCCGGCCGGAGTCGTCTTCATCTTCGGAATCAGCATCGTGCTCATTCGCGCCTTTCCCACGGTCTTCCTCCTAGACGCCCACGAACTGGACATCATTTGGGGACTGCTCCTAGTCTGGCTGGGCTATGCCGTGGCCCGAAGGGAGGGTGCTTTCGTGATTCGCGCGGCGAGGGAGAACTTCCTGGCTTGGTGCTACGGAACATTCATGATGGGCATACTCTTCGGAGCACTCTGGATGAACTACCTTTCGACCAGAGACCTGGCCGTATTGCAGATTTACAGCAAGCTCTTCTCCGCTACGAGCTCCTCTCTCACCTACGAAGCCGTCGCCTATGCATTCGGACTTGGATTGACCGTCGCAGGGGCCGCCCTGTTGGCCTATCTCCTGGCGGTCCCAGTAGCAGGACTCCTGAGACGCCACAGAGTGCAGGTCAAGTGGGTCGTTGGCCCCGTCCTCGCCCTCATCGGGGCCTACTTTATATTCAATGATGTTTGGGCGCTCCTGAGGATGGCGGGCCTGGTGCTATAGAATGAATCCTAGCAAAGAGGAGGTCGTCAAAGAGTTCGAGAAGTGCACCGACTGTTTCGCTTGCCTCAGGCACTGCCCCTCCTACCAGGGGTTCGAGAAGAGGTTCCTCAAGGGGCTGTCGAAGTCCCTCAAGGAGGGCACGGTGGACGTGGACGATGCCATCGTGGCCTACAGGTGCACGTTCTGCGGCTTCTGTGAAACGCAGTGCCCCTACGACGTCAGCGTCAAGGACCTGATGTTGGCCGTGCGCGAATCTTACGTCGCCAGCGGCCAGGGGCCTCTGGCCGCACATACGCCGCTGTACGTGAACAGGAAAGTGAACTTCTTCAGCCTCCTCGACGGCTCGGCCCACAGGAAGATCGATTATCCCGAGCACGCCGACAGGGTCTTCTTCCCCGGGTGCTCCCTAAGGGGATACAGGCCTGAACTGATGGAGAAAGTGGGCCATCTGCTGGGAGACCCATATATCATGAAATACGAGTGCTGCGGGAAGCCCCTCAAGATAATCGGCGCGAGGAAGGAGTATGAAGAGCACCACAAATCCGTGGTTGAACTCCTTGAGAGGCTCCAGCCCAATGAGATCATTACTGCCTGCCCCAATTGCTATAACAACTTCAAGCCCGACATCGGATTTGCCAAAGTTACATTCGCGGCCGAGGCGCTCCTGGACACCTTGGCTCCTTCCAAACCTGGGGGCCGAACGGACCTGGGGACCGTGGCGATACATGACTCCTGCCCCTACAGGCAGAACCCTGAGCTCTTCGACGTCTCCAGGAAGTTCGTGGACACATTCTACGGGGGGAAGCGGGTCGAGATGAAGTACTCCCGGGACTCGCTCCTGTGCTGCGGAGCGGGAGGGGCGGTGAGCTATGCTAACGAGAGCTTGGCCAAGGAAGGAGCGAGGGTGAGAACGAGGGACGCTAAGGAGCATGGCGCGGACACCATCGTCACCTTCTGCAATTCGTGCGGCGTCCAGCTCGGCGCCGTCACCAAGGAATCAGGAGTCAGGGTCGTTCATGCCTTTGACCTTCTCGAGCAGGGGAGCTTGCCTGACTACGAATCCATCTATAGGCGTAGCAAGTCGCAGTTCAGCGGCCTCTGCCTTGTGGAGAACCTCGTGAGGTTGTCCGCTCAGGTTTGATTCAAACCCCCGCACTGGGGCCGTTCTTGCGAGGCAGGACCGAAACCAAGAGCGTCTGCCCCGTCTGCCTCCAGCCTGTATCGGCGACGCTGACCGAGGAGGGCGGCAGGATCTACATGGAGAAGACCTGCGAGAAACATGGGTCCTTCCGGGCTCTAGTCTGGAGCGACAGCGGGATGTATTTCTCCTACAAGGAGATGTTCGACATTAACCAAGCAGGAGAGATGAAGGATGCGTGCCCTTTCGAATGCGGCCTGTGCGAGTCGCATGAGCAGGGGACATGCGTGGCCATCGTCGAAGTTACGAACCGGTGCAACCTGAGATGTAAGGTGTGCTTCGCGGCATCGAATGAAGGAAGGAGGGAGGAGCCTTCACTGGAAGCCCTGGCAGAAGAGTTCAAGACCGTAGTCGACAACGGTGGCGCGACCCGCCCCGTCCAGCTGTCGGGAGGAGAGCCGACGACCCGAAGAGACCTCGCAGAGATCGTCAGCATGGGGAGAGAGATGGGCTTACGCCACATCGAAATCAATACGAATGGGGTGGCTCTTGGAAACAACCCGTTGGTGGCCGAAAGGCTGGCCGAGGCCGGAGTGAGTGCCATCTATCTGCAGTTCGATGGCCTCGATGACAGAGTGTACCGGAAGCTCAGAGGTATCGACCTCCTTGACGTCAAGATGAAAGCCCTCGAGAACTGCAGGAGGAGCCATCTGGCAGTCGTGCTAGTGCCAGCGGTTGTAAAGGGAGTTAACGATGGACAGCTTGGCGACCTCATAAGGCTCGCCGCGGCCAGAGAAGAGATCAAGGGAGTCAACTTCCAGCCAGCCACCTACCTTGGAAGGTTTCCCGACGACCTGAAGAACTCCGAGGACAGGACCACTATCCCCGACGTCGTCCGGGCCATCGAGGCCCAGACCGGGGGTGAAGTGGCGGCTAGGGACTTCTTCCCTATACCGTCGCTTCACCATTCCTGTTCAGCCGTGACCCTCGCCCTCGCAGGAGAGGAGGGGCTAATCCCCCTTTCAAGAATCGTGGACGCCGTTGATGTCGTGAACCGCCTCGAGAATCCGTGTTGCACGGTCACCAAGGCCATCCCCAAGCTCTGGGACGTTTCGAATGAAAGGGAGACGTTCGACAGGCTCAGGAGGTATCTTGCGGGTTTGGGCCTGGAAATCGAGGGAGCTGAGTCAAAGAAGATACTTTCCATCTCCATGATGGCCTTTCAAGACGGCTGGACGCTCGACGTCGAGAGGATGAGGAGGTGCCGCGTCCACATAATCAGGCCGGGGGGGCAGCTTGTGCCCTTCTGCGCGTATTACCTCGCAGATCGCGACGGCAGACGAATCTACTAAGGGGGCGGATGTTACCATGTCGTTTCCCGTCGAGCCTTCGGCTGCCATTGACAAAGCCACCGTAAAGGAAGGCTATGACACTCTGATGAGCCGAGTTTACGAGTTCATCACCTGCTGGTTTCTGGGGCCCTTGATTGCCAGGTCCCACACGACCCTGTTGAGGGCGCTGGGTGATTCGAAGCCCTCCAGGTTGCTCGACTTGGGTTGCGGCACCGGCACGCTTTTGCGCTTGGTCGGCGAAGGCCATCCGGACCTGATGGTTGGGCTGGATTTCTCCATTGAGATGCTCGAAAGGGCTAGTCGAAAGATCGAGCGGGCTGGCCAGAAGGAAGCGAGCGAATTCGTGTTGGGAGACGTGGAAGCGATGCCGTTCAGAGACTCAAGTTTTGGAGCCAGCACATGCACGGGGACCTTGAGGTTCCTCCCCAATCCGGCCCTAGCAATGCACGAGACCTTCCGCATCCTCAAAGAAGACGGCCACCTGGGAGTGAGGGAGATGGCTGGCGGCGACGAGCCCAGAAGAATTCGACACATCCCACTTCCTTTCAAGAGCAGCTTCGTCGTGTGGAGGCTGCTCCCCGACCGAACGTTGGAGTTGCTTCTCAGGGCAGCGGGTTTCGAAGGGGTGAGCTCCTTTCGAGGTGGGAGCGTCCCTCAGTTCGTCATTGCCATGGGGCCGCCGCTCAGGAAGTACGTATTTTTCTTCGGGACCAAGCCCGTGAGCCAACCGAGTGAGGAACCGATCACAGAGCCTTTGGCGATCTCGGATTGTGGACTTCAGGCGTAGGCTTGGACTTGCGAATGGGCGCGCTCGAAGTCGTGAGATGGAGACAGGACTCGAATCATTCAACTGAATCCTGGTGCGACCTTAGATTCAGCAACCGGGCGCATCGACTGCGGAGCCTCCGCAAGGTTTAGAGTGAAGCGATTGTGGCACCAATGGTGTGCTAATCGCGGTTCACGTGAGCACCAATGCAAGGGAAGCCAATGTAGTCAGAATAGGCGAAAACATCTTCGAAGTGAAAGTGGACGAAAGGGCTGTAGAGGGCCGGGCCAACAAGAGGCTTGTGGAGATTCTGGCCAAGCACTTCAAGGTCCCTAAGTCAAGAATCCGCCTTGTGAGTGGGGCGAGATCCAGAGACAAGGTTATCGAAATTGTCATCTGATGGAGACCGTTAACTCGTCTGCACGGTCAAAGCACTTCTATGCGCAGTTCATCTGGGCGGTAACCACTTACAGCGTTGGCGACCGACGCCGACACGGTCACTGAACTCAAAAGTAGGAAAGGTGCGTCTTCGCGGCGGCTTCCGTTATCCTTCGGATCTCCGCCTGCGTGAGCCTCCAGCCTGTGGCCCCTGCGTTCTCCTCCGCCTGCCTGGGCTTCTTCGCTCCAGGAATGGCCACGACCCCACCTCTGCTCAGCAGCCAGTTCAAAGAGACCTGGGCCATGGTCTTGCCCCGCTTTGACGCCACCTCTCTCAACGCCTCCAAGAGGCCTTCCGCCTCCTTCAGGTTGCGAGAGTTGAAGAGCTTCCCATCCACCCTGACCTGGTCCTTCGGCACCTTCCCCGTCGAGTACTTCCCAGTGAGCACGCCTTTCGCCAGCGGGCTCCATGCTATGACCGAGATCCCCTCCTCCATGCAGTAGGGAAGGACTTCAGCCTCGACCTCCCTTTGCAGCAGGTTGTACCTCACTTGGTCGGAGACGATATCCAGGCCGTCCAAGAGCTCGCGAGCTTCCTTGAGGTCCCTGACCGCGAAGTTGCTCACCCCCACCGACCTTACCTTCCCGTCCCGGTGCAGCTTCTTCAATCCCTCCATCGTCTCCCGGAGGGGGACCTGCTCCCAGGGGTCCGTCCAGTGCATCTGATAGAGGTCGATTTCGCTGATGCCTA
>JBEKZX010000045.1:0-12463 GCA_049509455.1 Conexivisphaerales archaeon | reverse complement strand
AGTCCTTCAGCTCGGCTATTCTCTTTGCGACATAGTGGGCGTTGGAAGCGATTGTGCGGCTAAGGGCCTTGAGGCCATCCCCGCCAAGGAGCGATAGGTATGCGGCCGCCGCGACTGCCATCAGGGCTTGGTTCGTGCAGATGTTAGAGGTGGCCCTTTCGCGGCGGATGTGCTGCTCCCTTGACTGAAGCACAAGAACATATCCACGGCGGCCACCTTCCTTCTCGGTGGTCTCCCCCACGATGCGCCCGGGCATCTGCCTTATGAAGGTCAAGTCTCCCCTGGCCGCGAAGATGCCAAGCAGCGGTCCTCCGTAGCTCAGGGCGATGCCCAGCGGCTGTCCTTCCCCGACGACGATGTCGGCTCCATACTCGCCAGGCGCCTTGAGCAGGCCGAGGCTGGTCGGCTCGGCTCCCACTATGAAGAGGGCCTTCTTCCTGTGGGCAAGCTCCGCCATCTCGAAGACGGACTCCTCGATGCAGCCCAGGAAGTTGGGCTGCTCTACATAGAAGGCTGCGACGTCATCGGAGGCCTGGGCTCCTAGAGCGGCGATGTCGGTGACCCCGGTGCCTGAATTGAAATCGACCTCTGACACTTTTCCGCCCGCAGCTTCGACGTATGTCCTGACGGCGTTGCGCCGATCGTAGCCGGACGCCCTGCTAACGACGATGGTCTTCCTGCCCGTGACGCGGATGGCCATCAGGGCTGCTTCGGCCGCCGCCGTGGCCCAGTCGTACATGGACGCGTTGGCGGCGTCCATCTTGGTGAGGTCGCAGATTAGGCTCTGGTATTCGAATAGCGCTTGGAGCATCCCCTGGCTGGCCTCAGGCTGGTATGGCGTGTACGAAGTGTAGAACTCGGAGCGAGACATGATGAGCTGGACTGCCGGCGGCACGTAGTGAGGCCAGGCCCCCCCTCCCAAGAAACAGGGTGTCTCCGGCATCGTTCTGTCGCCGGAAAGCTTCTGGTCGATGATACGCTCGATCTCCATTTCGGTGTAGGGTCCGGGCATCTCAATCGGTCGCTTGGCGAAGGCCTCCGCAGGAACATCCGAATAAAGGTCGTCGATGCCCTTTACATCCAGGGCCTTCAGCATCTTCTCCCTGTCGGTCTCGTCAGAATTAGGGAGGAGGTGAGAATAGGGCTTCAATTCCCTCTAAATGGATTCTGGCTTTTTTTAAACTTAATGCCTCCTGAGGTCAGCCCCTAGGAGAAAGTCCGGTCGAACCGCGTCCAACGACGACCGAGAGATGCCCGAAGTGGGGAGGACCAGGCATCTTGGGGGCGTCGCCAGGTCTTGTAGAGCTGGTCGTCTCTTCCCCTCCCGCCCCAGAGCAAAAGCAATCAACCCATCTCATCCAAAAGGATAAATAATGACCATAGTTGACGGTGGTCGAGAGTTTGCTTTGAACTACAGGCTCGCAGCCTTATTGGTAGTGCTAGTCCTTGTGCTCCCGGTCGTATCGGTGACCACTCATGCGGACGGGGCGCCAACGATACTCATCACGGTCACGAACCAAGTCGACATAGACTACTTCGGAGGCGTGACAATCAACTCTGCTGTTGACTTCCATAACAACGGCACCTCCGATACGGGCACACTCCCCGTCAGCCTGACCTACGGAGGGGCCCTGACTCCATTCGTGACGAACATGACTTCCAATTTTAACGTGACGAACGTGGCTATGGGCGTGAGCACGACCACCTACTCATTCGACCTGAACAGCACTGGGGCTGGAAACGATACTGTCTTGACGTTCACCCTGACCCTAGCAGGGATGGTGCAGGAGCCGAGCCCTGGCGTCAGGACTTACAACCTTACCAACTTTCCCGACGTGCAGGTATCAGGAGGGGTGTATTCGAACGCGACGGCCATATTGACCCTTCCAGGGGGCGTGACACCCACAACCAACATGAGCCAGTACGGCTACACGCAGCTTGAATTTCCGGTGCAGTACTACTACGAGCAGTTCTACAACAACACCGTGCCTCAGGTGGAGTATGTTCCGGTGAGCTACCCCGAATCTGACCTTTTGTATTTCGTGAACAACACTGTGACGGTTGACAACTTTGGCTGGGTTTACATCGACACCCTCGTCACTATCAATAATACGGGGCAATCTGGCACGGGCACTCTCCCCCTTAACATGACCTTCTACGGGTCGTACCAGCCATACCTATGGAACGAGAGCTCCAGCGTTCCAGTGTCGTCGACCCAGCTGGGCAACGGCATTGAGTCCTATATCTTCAACCTCCCCAGCATCGTGGCGGGAGGTAGCGGACAGCTCCTGTTTCACATGAAGACGTGGGGCACGGTCAACGAATACACGGCCGGCACGTACACTTACAACCTGACGACCTTCCCCACCGTAGATATCCAGGGAGCATTGCTCTACAACGCCACCTCTACGATATCGCTCCCTTCAGGTGCCACCCTAAGCTCGGACCTTTCCCCATACTACTTCGTGCAGCTGCCCCCCTCCAACCCCGTCTATGAGCAGATCTGGAATACTACCTACATCGCTCCCTCAACCATGGTCATCCCCGTCAATTTCACGGCGTCATCCCCCGACTTCAACCTCTTTCAGATTACTAGCCTCGAGCGCACAATCGGCTTGGCTGGTGACGGCTCTGTCTTGGTCACCGACCACCTTTCCATCACCAACTACGACACACAGGCCCTGTCTGAAATCAACTTGACCCTTCCCGCGAGCGGCCAGTACGAGATGCGGGAAGGCCTTGTCAATGGCGGAATAGTCGACCTGAGCGCGGGAACCATCACTTTGCCGGTCTCCATCGCTGCCACCAGCATGCAGGACTTCGTGATCACTTACGAGCTTCCCAGAAGCGCCGTTTCGGACAACGGGGGGACTCTCACGATAAACTTGGGAGCTGGGGCACTGAACTACTCCCAGCTCGTGCAGGACTACTCGGTGATCTTCGGCTTTCCCTCAGGGACGGTCGCGCAGGCCTCCACCCCCACCTCTTTCGTCAACCAGACGACGATGCCCTCCGTGGTGATCACGGCCAAGGTCCCTCTGGGATGGAACCTGTACCTGGCCACGCCGGTCATAGTTGGGATCCTCATAGCCGGATTATTCGTGTTCTTCCTCTACAGGCGCAGGAACATCCAGCCCATCGAGGAAGAGGGCATCTCTATTGTCAAGGCGAAGTCAGACGTGATCATCTCTCTACTGGAGCAGTGCAGGCTCAGGGGCGAGGGCTTCTCCTCCTTCGAAGAATACTCCACCAGGCGCAAGGCGCTAGAGGAGGAGAAGAGCAAGGTGGCCCTCCGCCTTCAAGACTTCAGGGCGAAGTCCCTCAAAGACAGGTCACAGAAGGCCCTGTACGAGAGGATTGCTGCCGAGGACGCCCGCTTGGAGGCGATCTACAGGGAAGGCAAGGCCGCCTTGGAGGAGTGCATCGCCAACAGGCTGCCGAAGGGAGAGTTCGAGGCCAAGATAGAGAAGCTGGAGGCGTCGGCCCAGCCTCTGGACGTGTTGAAGAAGCCTGAGCAGAAGCAGGCGCAGCCGAAACCTTCTAAATCGCAGCCGAAACCTTCTAAATAGTGGAGTCCTTTAGTGCTTCATGGCAGGAGCAGCCCCTATGCTGCGGCAGGTTCGGAATGAGCGCGGCCATGAGGCGCTGCACCTTCTCCACGTTGTCCCGAAGGGTCTTCACTACCTCATGGGCGCTTACGGGCCTGTCCGCCCAAACATCGAAGTCTGTCACCATGGCGACCGTCAAGTAGCAGATCCCTTGCTCTCTCGCGAGGTTCACCTCGGGCACTAAAGTCATCCCTATCACGTGGGCGCCCCAGCTCTTGAAGAGCGCCGACTCGGCCCTCGTGCTGAACCGGGGACCTTCGATGCAGACGTAGGTCCCGCTCCCTTTGAAACCCAAGGAGATCCCCTGGGCCTGGGCGGCCGCTTCCTTCCTCAGCTCGGGGCAGAAAGGGTCCGCAAGAGATACGTGGGCCACCTGGCCCCCATCGTAGAAGGTGTATTCCCTCCTTTTCGTCATGTCGATGAACTGGTCTGGGAAGACTAGATCCCCAGGCTTGACATCAGGCTGTAGGCTGCCCACCGCCGAGGGGGCTATGATCCTCGAGACCCCCAGCTGCTTCAACGCCCAGATGTTCGCTCTGTAGTTGACCATGTGAGGAGGTATCCTGTGTCCCTTGCCGTGGCGCGGAACGAACGCGATCTTCCTTCCGTCGTAATCGCCCAGGGTCACCCTGTCCGAGGTGTCCCCGAAGGGGGTGTAAACCTTGACCTCCCTGGAGTCCCGTAGCATTGAGATGTCGTAGACGCCGGAGCCGCCGATGATGCCGATCTCTGCTTTCAAACGGAATCAAAGGCTGAATGCCCTTAGGCGCTATTTATCCATGACTCGAGGGGAGCCTTCGAGCTAGCTTTTTAACAGGCTCCCCTACGATAGAATCATCGTGGCGTCCCTTCGCTACAAGTCAAGGTACCTCCTTGCCTCCTCCGACGGACGCATTGTGGAGGAAGGCTGCGTGGTCGTGGACGGCGGCAGGCTGGCGTACGTGGGCACGTTCGCCGGGTCCAAGGAGTTCGGCCCCTTCGAAGACACCGTGGACCTGGGCGAGGCCATCATTCTCCCTGGGTTCGTGAACGCTCACTGCCATTCCGCCATGAGCATCCTTCGTGGCGTAGGAAACGGCCTCAGCCTGGACGACTGGTTAAGGAAGAAGATCTGGCCTCTCGAAGAGCACATAGGTGAGGACGCCATGGTCTTCGGCAACCTCCTCTCAATGATTGAGTACGCCAGGAGCGGAGTCACCTCCTTCATCGATTTCTATAACGTCAGACCCCTTCTGAAGGCCCTCTCGAAGATTAAGATGAGATGCACGCTTTCGCTGGCCTTCATTGACCATGTGCCGGCCATGAAGGAGGAGAGTTGGAAGAGGCTCGGCCAGGTTGGTCAGTATGCCCGGGAGGTTGAGGAACCTGCGGGGCTCAGGTCTCTGGCTCTAGCGATTCATTCGTCCTACGCATGTTCGGAGGAGATGCTCCGCGGAGTGGCCGAAGCGGCCTCCACCTACGACCTTATGGTGACTGGTCACCTCCTTGAGGCGTCCACCGAGGTCGCCGCCATCAAGGATTCCTACGGCGTTACGCCAGTCACGCTGCTGACCAGAACGGGGATCATTGGCCCCCGGTTCCTTGCGGCCCACTGCGTGCATTTAGACAGGTGGGGGATAGCTCGCCTCGCTGGGGCCGGCTCGTCGGTGGCGCACTGCCCACGGTCGAATTCTCGGCTTGGAGTGGGGGTCGCGCCGGTGGCGGAGATGGCCGAGGGAGGCCTCAACGTCGCGCTGGGGACGGACGGAGTGGGCAGCGCCGACTCCGTGGACTTCTTCGAAGAGATGCGGACCGCGGCATATCTGCAGAGGTCGGCGAGGCGAAACGCCACCCTGCTGCCGCCCAGGGAGCTCCTCGCCATGGCGACCTCCAACGGTTCGTCGGCCCTCGGCTACTCCGACGTGGGCCGCCTTAAGAGAGGCTACAAGGCGGATTTCATAGCGGTCGGGCTCGACCGCGCCCACATGGTCCCCTCCATGGACCTAGTGGGAAACCTCGTCTTCTGTGCGAGGCCCGATGACGTGCGCCTGACCGTGTCCGGTGGGAACGTCGTTCAGAGGGACGGAGAGGTATTGGCCGTCGATGAGGCCTCGGTCGCGCAAGAGGTCAGGGAGATCGCGGCCTCCCTGGGTTAGGTTACTGTCCCCAACTGTCGAGGTACTTCTTCTGAGCCTTGGTGAGGGTGTCGATCCTGATGCCTTCATTCTCCAGCTTCAGTTGGGCGACTTCGATGTCGACGTCGGGCGGCACCGGCAGCACCTTCCTCTCCATTCTTCCTCTGTGTCTGACAAGATACAGCACGGAGAGGAGCTGCAGAGAGAAGCTCATGTCCATTATCTCGATCGGATGGCCGTCAGCGGCGGCGATATTCACAAGGCGCCCTTCCGCCAAGAGGTAGAGCCTCCTGCCATCCTTGAGGGTGAACTGAGTGACGTTGGGTCGGACTTCCTCTGCCTTCACTGCAGCCTTCCTAAGCTCCTTGACGTTTACTTCCACGTCGAAATGACCGGCATTGGCCAGGATGACTCCATCCTTCAGCAGGCCGAAGTGCCTCTTACCCACGACGTCGTCACAGCCCGTGCAGCTTACGATGACGTCGGCGACGCGGGCTGCCTCCCTCATGGGCATGACCTCGAAGCCCTCGAAGTGGGCTTCGAGCGCCTTGAAAGGGTCGACTTCGCAGACTACGACCCGCGCGCCCATGCCGCGCAGCCTCTCCGCCACGCCCTCACCCACCCAGCCATAGCCGACGACGACGCAGCGTCGGCCCGCAATGTTCATGTTGGTGGACCGGAGAAGGCCGTCCACTACGCTCTGGCCGCTGCCGAACCTGTTGTCGAAGAGGTGCTTGCTGAAGGCGTCGTTGACCGGTATGACGGGGAATCCCAAGACACCGTCCCTCTCGAGGTTCCTGAAGCGCCTGACTCCCGTCGTGGTCTCCTCGGTCGCGCCGATGATGCCCTTCCCCCTCCCCCTCTCCATGGCCATCACCGAGAGGTCGGCTCCGTCGTCGACCAGCACGTCGGGCTTTGAGTCAAGGACCATGCCGAGGTTCAGAGAGTACTCCTCCGCCGTCTCGCCCCTCCACGCATAGACGTGGCTGACCTCCTTGGTCAGGGCCGCGGCGACGTCGTCTTGCGTGGTGAGAGGGTTGGACGCGGTGACCGAGACCTGGGCGCCCAGCTCTTGCATGATGGCGCAGAGGACGGCCGTCTTCGCCTCGAGATGGAGGCAGGCGCCCACCCCGACTCCCTTCAGCGGCTTCTCCCTGGAGAACCTCGCCTCCAGGGCGTTGATGACTGGCATCCTCGCTCTGGCCCAGGCCATCTTCCTGGCTCCTGCAGGCGCGAGAGAAACGTCCTTGACCGAATGCTCCATGTCATTGTGATGACAGGCCGAGCCTTGAAAAGCGTTTCCTCCTGCGGAGCGACAAAACATCATGCGGATCGCAAGGTACATGTCTTGCGCTAGGGGCGGGCGGCCAGCTCAAGGCCGACGGCTTCGCCGAACATACACGAGCAATCCTTAAGCAGTTAGTTTATCTAATTGTTAGACGATGCAACTATTATGAGTCTAACTCCTGAGGTATCTGCCCGGCAGCTGCTCGAAGTGGTTCCGGCTGTCATGAGAGACATACGGTCTCAGATGCGGAGCCGAAGGTCTCCTGACCTAACTGTGCCCCAGTTTCGCACTTTGGGATTCCTCGACCGCAACGAAGGTGCGTCGCTTTCGGATGTGGCTCGCCATATGGGGTTGACGCCTCCCTCCACGAGCCATCTGGTAGACGGGCTCATCGCGCGTGGCTTGGTTGCGCGTGAGGGGCACCCAGTCGACAGGCGTCGCGTCAGATTGACCATCACTCGTAGTGGCTTGTCTATTCTGGAGGCCTCCAGGCGGGGGACCCTGGCCTATCTCGCAGGAAAGCTGAGCGGCGTGAGCGATGATGAAAGGGAGGCCATCGTCAGAGCCATGGAAACCCTTCGCACAGTCTTCGCGGCGGGCGCAGCGCGGCAGACAGTGGTGAAGTGAAAGGATGCCCATCCTAAAGACGGAACACCTCACCCGTCGCTTCGGGGAGCTGGAAGCAGTCCGTGACGTGACACTGTCGGTGGAGGAGGGCGAAATCTTCGGCCTTCTCGGTCCCAACGGCGCGGGGAAGTCGACCATCATCAAGATGCTGACCACACTCTTGCCTCCGACCTCCGGTGTGGCAAGCGTTGGAGGTTTCGATGTCGTGCATGAAGCTGGCAAGGTGAGGAGATTGATCGGCTACGTGCCCCAGATGCTCTCGGCCGACGGCACTCTCACTGGCCGCGAGAACCTCGGTATCTTCGCCAAGCTGTATGACATCCCCAAGGCCCAGCGTAGTGGGCGGATCGATGACGCATTACGGTTCATGGGCCTGACCGACGCTGGCAACAAGATGGTGAGGAACTATTCGGGCGGCATGATCAGGCGTCTAGAGATAGCTCAGTCCGTGCTTCACCACCCCAAGGTCCTCATCTTGGACGAGCCTACGCTCGGCCTTGATCCAGCGGCACGCGGTGCGGTCTGGGACCACATCCGGAGGCTGCGCGACGATTACGGCACCACCATCCTCCTCACCACGCACGAAATGGAGGAGGCGGACATCCTGTGCTCCAGGGTGGCGATCATGCATCTGGGAAGGCTGGCCGCCGTCGGGTCGCCCGCCGATCTCAAGGCGTCCGTGGGGCCGAGCGCGACCCTGGACGACGTGTTCATCTTCTATGCGGGGGAGCTCCTTGAGACGGGCGAAAGCTATCGGGAGACGGCTAGGAGGAGGCGCACGGCGAGGAGAGTGGGTTAGTATGGGGACTCGCTCAGTAGGGAACGCGACCACTTCACTCGTCCAGTTCTTCGGCAAAAGCGTGGACATCGGGGAGATGGAGGTGAGGAAGCTCCGCCACGATCCTACGGAGCTCATCACGCGCGCCGTGCAGCCCGCGCTCTGGCTGCTCGTCTTCGGACAGGTCATGTCAGCTATGCACGTCATCCCCACCGGAAGCCTGTCCTACATCGACTTCATCGCGCCAGGGATCCTGGCCCAGAGCGTGCTGTTCATCGCGATCTTCTACGGCATCGCCGTCATCTGGGAGCGCGACCTGGGGATCATCCACAAGTTCATGGTCAGCCCCACACCCCGGGGAGCGCTGGTCCTGGGCAAGGCCCTGTCGGCGGGAGTCCGAGCTCTATCCCAAGCGGCCATCACCTATGCGCTTGCCCTTGCGATTGGAGTGAACATCAACTGGAACCCATTGAACCTAGTCATGGTCGTGGTGATAGTGATACTGGGTTCGGCGCTGTTCTCCACGTTCTCCCTGATCATAGCCACCCTAGTGAAGACGCGAGAGCGCTTCATGGGGATAGGACAGGTGCTGACCATGCCCCTGTTCTTCGCCAGCAACGCCATCTACCCCATTTCGATGATGCCCAAGTGGCTCCAAGGGATTGCGGAGGCCAACCCGCTCACGTACATGGTGGATGCCCTCCGTGCCCTGATGATCGTGGGCGCATCCAGCACGTACGGAATCACTTTGGATTTCCTTGCTCTGCTGGCTGGCGTGATCGTCTTGGTGGCGGTCGGAGCCAAGCTCTACCCTAGGATGGTCGTGTGAAGCCGCCTATCCTGCCACTCGTCGGGCGGAGAGGTTGAGCTCCTGAGGATCGGGGTAGCCAAGATGGAACCGCGGCTGAGCAGGGCCTGCTATTCCCGGGCTTGAAGTCACATCGCCAATCCCAATCAACCGACGGGCTCGCTACCTCGAGGCCTCTCCCGTATCCCGCAGCCGCCTGGCCAACTCCCCGTCGATCATCATGGGCAATTCGGGGAAGAGGCGGACGAGGGCCTCGAAGGACCATCGCGAGAGGGCGAAACATCGAGTGGGCTCAACGGCGGTGACGTCGGTCGACCGTGGCTGGCCATGGACCACAGCCATCTCGCCGAAGAAGTCTCCCCTGCTAAGCTCCGAGAGCACCCTTCCCTCCCTCTTCATCTGGACCTTCCCCTCAAGTATCAGGTAGAGGGCGATGTCGCCTTCGCCCGCCTCGACGATCTTCTCGCCCGGCCGGAAGGACAGCTCCTTGCCCAGCTTGACGACCGTCAGCAGGTCCTTCCTCCCTAAGCCAACGAACAATGCCGTCGAGCTCAGAGCATCTACCAAATCGCCTGGTGGGTCTGCTTCCATCGTTCTTAATTGCTCCCCGGAGAGATTTAAGTCTCCCGCGCCATGGCCGGGAGAAGAATGTCCGTGCTTCTGGGGAAGACCGTAATGGATGGCGGATTCCCTTCGGCGGGCGTCGAGTCACCTGTTTAGGCCTTCCGGCCTTCTCTTCGTTTCGCCGTCGCCGATGGCGCGAGAGCCAGCGTGAACGATAAGTCGGAGAACTCCGTCGCGGATTGCGTCACCAAGATGGACCTTCACTGATCTAGTGAGGAAGGAGGGAACTTGCCACAAGGAGGCTACCTTCGAACGAGGTCTTTAATTGGGAGGGAGGAGTAAGAGGGTGGGTTCGATGGCCATGCTGCGGTCGCTTAGGAAGGAGCCAGGGAGCCTCGGCGCGACCGAGGCGAGAGCACCCGCAGAGGAACCAATCAAAGCACGGCGGAGCGGATCCTGATGGCCAGGTTCGTGTTGATATCTGACACTACCCTGTCCTGCGCCTACAGGGACTTCCCCCTCCTCTACTTTCTCCCGTGTGCGCCAACGGAGATCCTCCCCTCCGCGGTGTACCGGTACCTCAAGGGGAGCCCCGCTGCAGCGATAGACGGGAGAGCTTCTAGGGCTCCGTACTCCATAAGGAAGCTAGAGGCCTCTCTGCTCAAGGAGTCTTCCCCCGATGAGGTCGTCGTAGCCCACGAAGATTACATCGAAAATTTCATCGATGAAGAGACGGAGGTGATCGGCCTCACGACGATGGACCCCTTAGGGTTGGGCCCACTCGCGGCGTCATACGCAGTCCTCTTCGCGACTCAGAACCCGCCATACGTCAGGAGGGAGTTCGAGGCCTTGACGAGGAGAGTCAACAGAGCCCGAGCAGGGAAGAAGGCAAAGCTGATCGTGGGGGGTCCTGGCGTTTGGGAGCTCGTCGTCCTCCCCGAAGAGATGAATCACCTAGGCATCGACTACGCCTTCCAAGGAGAGGCGGACGATATAGTTTCAGACCTCTTCAGGTTTGTAACTGATCAGCAGGGCGGGAGCAACGAGTTCTACAGAGGTTTTCAGACCTCTGAAGGCGAGTCTCGAAAGCGCTGGGTAGACGATGACAGGTTCATATCCCGCCACCGGTTCTCCAGGCAGTTCCCCTCCTTGGAGGACATACCTGAGATAGTGAATCCATCTATGAGAGGCCTGGTGGAGGTGATGCGAGGATGCGGCATCGGCTGCGACTTCTGCGAGGTCACGTTGAGGCCACCGCGCTACTACCCGACAGAGAAGATCAAGAGGGAAATTGAAGTGAACGTCAGGGCCGGGATCTCTCACCCGTGGCTCCACAGTGACGAAATATTCACCTACCAACACGGAAGGAACTTCTCACCCAACTCCGAAGCCTTGGAAGACCTATTCCGGGCGGTCATGGGCGCCGAGGGAGTCGCCGGCATGAACCCCACCCACGGAAGGATATCCGTGCCCGCCGCGTATCCGGAGCTGCTAGCAAGGCTTTCAGGAATAGTGAAGGCGGGGCCATCGAACTGGGTGGGGATGCAGGTTGGGATCGAAACGGGGAGCGACAGGCTCGCCAAGATCCATATGCCCAACAAGACGCTTCCGCTTAGAGTGGGCCCCGACGGCTCATGGGAGGACATAGTCCGGGAGGGCACGTATGCGATGAACAGGTGCTACTGGAGGCCTGCCCTTACGTTACAGGTGGGGCAGATGGAGGAGACTCCCGAGGATAACTGGGCGACGGTGGCGTTGATAAACAGGATGAGCAATTCGGAGCTGGAGGGTGGTAGGCCCTTCGAATTCACCGTAACGCCCATGCAGAACATCCCGCTCGGGCTCCTAAAGAGCAGGGATTTCCGGTCAATGCCCCTGGACGCATCGCAGCTGGCCGTATACTACGCCTCGTACAGGCACCTCGCAAAGATGGCCTCCAGGGATGCCTTCCAGGACGCGAGAGGCGATCTGCTTTCAAAGGTCGGAACCGGTCTGCTCATCTCCCTGGGAGCCCGCGCTATGCTCCACACCATTTCGACGATTTGCAGAAAGGGTGGGCTGGACCTAGAGAAGGCGGCCCGCTACGGCGTCGATGGCGGGCCCACCGTAAGATGAAGTCGGGGATAACGTCCTTATGGGACGACGCGCCTACTTGTAGATGCATGGGCGACACGACCAGCTCCGACATCTCCGAGGTCTTTGAGGGAAGGAAGGACAGGACTGAAAAGCTTCAGCGGAGCCTCCCCGTCGCGCCGTCGCCGGACATTGCCGAGATGAGCTGCATCCTCGACCCCGTGTGCCTCGATGAATTCATCTTCTCTTTATGTCCTCATGCGGGAGCGGATTGCAGCCGTCACCGCTACGAAGCGATGGCTGACAAGGAGGGCGAGCTGGCCTACGGTGAGGCGGAGTGGAAGCAAATCAAAGCCGTGGACCATGTTGCCCTAGTTCAGATGGTCGAGCGGGTCAGGGTCAAGAATCGCCTGTCCGTCGCTTGATTTCTTTCTCACCCTCTGAGGCTCGGTCTGACGGGGGCTTCAAGAGTGCGGCCGCGCCTGTGGCGCTATTTCAGGTCCGAACACGACTTCTCGGATGAGAGACTCGTCGAGGTCTCTGAACTTGTGTGCGATCCTTAGGTGCATTTCAGCCGCTTCTTTGTCCCTGAAATAGATGCCG
>JBEKZX010000044.1:0-12708 GCA_049509455.1 Conexivisphaerales archaeon | reverse complement strand
CAGACTATGTGTTGGTCAATGGGTCGCTGGCCAAGCCCTTCGTGCTGGCCCCTGACGTGGGGGCCACCGTCCGGGCGGAGGCCATGGCGACAAGGATGAAATGCGAGTTCGCCGCCCTTGAGAAGACCCGAGACAGGGTCACGGGCGAAACTTCCATACGGGTCCCACAAGGCGTCGACGTGGCCGGCAAGGACATCGTGATCATTGACGACGTGATATCCACGGGAGGGACCATCGCGAAGGCGGCCAAGCTGGCCAGAGAGCAGGGGGCCAAGAAGGTCCTGGCGGCTTGCACTCATGCCCTGTTGGCTGAAGGCGCCATGGAGAAGATGAGGAAGGCGGGGATTAAGGAGCTGGTGGCGACGAACACGATACCCACACCGTACAGTAAAGTATCGGTGGCTCCATTGATCGCCGATTTCATGAAACAACTCTAACTCCACCATCCTAAATATGGCCGAAGCCTCCGGCAAGGCGAGAGGCCCTTCTTGATAGTCTATGGCGACCCCAGCGGCGGGAGGCTCGATGTTGCTGAGGGTGAGCTTGAGGCGCTCCTAGAGGCCTCGGGCCAGCGGGCCAAGGTGAGCGTGAAAGAGTGGCTCGTGACTTGCAACGTAGGCGAGCTCCACCGTGAAGTGGCTACGCGGGCGGCTTTCCTGCAGGACGTAGGGGAGCTTCTCCTCTTTGCCGACGCTGAGGATATATTGAGAGAAGCCAGATCTGTAGACTTCTCTAGGCTGACGGGGAGGACGTTTAAGGTCGACGCCGAAGGTTTCGACGACTCGGTAAAGAGGGCCGTCGACGAAGCCGTCGGTGACCGTGTCCTCAGGGAGGCCGACGGCTCGTCGGTCAAGATGAAGGACCCCGACGCCGTCATCAGGGTCGTAAAGAGGGGGAGGAGAGCTTTCATCGGGCTGACGACCTCCAAGGGCGCGGGGAAGTGGGTGGCCCGAAGGCCGAGGGCACGCGCCTTCTTTCACCCTTCGGCCCTATTCCCCAAGCTGGCGAGGCTGATGGTCAACCTCACGGCGGTCGCGGAGGAAGGCACCTTCCTAGACCCGTTCTCGGGGACGTGCAGCACCGTCATCGAGGCGTGCCTGGTGGGCTCCTACGGCCTCGGGTTAGACCTGGACAAGAGAATGGTCTTCGGCGGACGGAGGAACCTGCGTGGCTTCAGCCTAGATTCCGCGAGCCAGGTGCTGCGGGGCGACGCAAGGTTCTTGCCCTTCCGGGAGGTCGACGCCATCGCAGGAGACCTCCCTTACGGCAGGGCCAGCTCGACGAAGGGCGCCCGGACGGAGGACCTCCTCGAAGCGCTTCTGGCACAAAGCAGAGAGTGCCTGCGTCGCGGGGGAAGGCTGGTGGCGATGCACCAGAAGAGCGTGCCGCTGGAGGGGCCAAAAGGATTTGAGGTACTAGGTGAATATGACTTCTACGCGCACCGAAGCCTGACCAGGGTGATATCGGTGCTGAGGAGGTCATAAGATCGTGTTCAAGGTGACTTTGCTGGGAACCGCGGCCGCGGCCCCTACTAGGGAGAGGGGGCTCCCAGCCGTGGCGCTGCAGAGAGAGGGCAAGCTGCTGCTGTTCGATTGCGGCGAAGGGACCCAGCGGCAGATGATGCTGGCCAAGCCTCCGATCTCCAACCCCCAGCATATTTTCGTAACGCACCTCCACGGCGACCATCTCCTCGGGCTCCTCGGCCTCATCCAAAGCCTCGCACTCCAGAACAGAAAGGAGCCTCTCAACGTATACGGCCCCCGAGATCTAGATAAGATCATCAAATTCAACATCTCCGCCCTTCACGTTTACGTTCCCTACAAAATCTCCTTTCACCGAGTCTCCCCCGGTATCGTGCTGAAGGAGAGGGAGTTCAAGTTGAGAGCGGAAAGAACCCTTCACATAGGCGACAGCTACGCGTACCGCGTCGACGAATCGACCAGGCCCGGCAGGTTCTTCCCTGAAAAGGCACGGGCCTTAGGGGTTCCGCAGGGCCCTCTCTGGAAGAGGCTCCAGGACGGCTGTACCGTAAAGCTGGATGGGCGAGCCATCCGGCCTGACGAGGTGTCAGGCCCCAGGAGGAAAGGGAGGAGCTTCGGCTATTCGGGGGACACCAGGCCCACGAAGGACCTGGTGAGGTTCTTCCGAAAGGTCGACCTCCTGGTCTTCGACGGGACCTACAGCGAAGAGTTCGTGGATAAGGCAAAGGAATACCTCCATTCGACGGTAGGGGAGGCCGCGCAACTCGCCTCAGAAGCGGAGGTGGGACGCCTGGTCATAACTCACGTCAGCGCTCGCATTAACGATTCTGCGCTGTTATTGAAACAAGCTTCGAAACATTTCCAGAACGTCACGATAGGCGAAGACTTCAGCAGCTACGAGTTAGCGCTTCCTGAATGAACGTCTGGGGCCCCGCAGGTCGGGCGCTATCCAGTCGATGAAGTGCTCCAGTTCCGGCGTCTCGATGTAGACGGTAATCGGACCTAGAGGGGACTCCGCTTCGCTTTCACAGAAGACGACGATCCCTCCTGCGGCCACCTGCTTGTTAAGCATGAAGCTCGTGGAACCTTCCTCTTGGCGCTGCCTCAGGAGCCGCCTCAGGACGCTGATCGTCATCCTGGACCTCGCCTGTTCGTAGACCTTGGTGAGCGCCTGATCCCCCGCGTACTCCGCAACGACGAACTCAGCCGAGGACGAGAGGCCCGTTCTGGAGGAGGACCCGAAGAGCTGGTCCACAGCACTCAGGACCTTCACCGGGTCTTCGGACGGGTTGACCGGTGCCCTGACCGTGACTTGGCACCCGAAGCCGAAACGGCTCTTCAGGCGTTCTCCTGCCATTCCACCACGACCCCTCTGACCCTGTCATCGAGCATCTCAATGGAGGTGCTCTCGTTTTCGATTATCCGGTCGGCCAGCGCTATTACCTTGCCCAGGCCGAGGTCCAGCTCCCTCTGGTCCCTGACTTCGAACTCGGCACGGGACAAGGGATCGTCGTCGCGTCCGCGCGAACTGAGGAGCTCGTAACGACGCGATGGGGAGGCGTGGATTCCCAGTACCTTGACTTCACCCACGCCCCTGAATGCATTCACTTCGTCCACGGAACGTGCGCCGTCTATTACGACCCTCTGAAGGCTTTTCGACCTTATCTCCTCCACGCACAGCTTCGCTACGGCCGCGGGCCCTCCTTCAGCCCTGAGAGCGAACATCATCTGCTTCTGCCCCTCCTTGCCCACTCCCAGCCCTCTCTTCTTGGCTTCACGCCTGACGACGTCACCCATGCTCAAGACGGTGAAGCCGGAACCCACCAAGGCCTTCGTGGCGGTGGTCTTCCCAGCTCCGGGCATGCCCGTCACGCAGACTATGAAGACGTCTCCGCCGTTCAAAGGTCGTTCCTCTGGATAGAGGGTCTCATCGACTTGGTATTAAGGAGGACGGGGGAGCAAAGGCGTTTCGTGCGTCTTCATCAGAATACACATATCTACCTCGACAAGACATACACAACTCGTGAGTTTGCGGACGTTCGTGGCCCTGGAGCTGAAAGAACAGGCGCTCAAGAGGAAGATAGCCGAGCTCCAGAGGGTCCTCATAGCCACCGGAGCGCAACTGAAGGCTGTGGAGACGGAGAATCTCCACATTACGCTGAAGTTCATTGGGGACCTCCCCGAAGCTTCCGTGGAGACTGTCGTCGAATCACTGAAGACGATCAGGATTCCCCCCTTTTCCGCTCACTTCAAGGGCTTGGGTGTATTCCCCTCGAATTCGAAGATCAACGTGGTCTGGTTGGGCGTCGCCGAAGGCGGGGAGACGATGAAGGCCCTTAGTTCGATCGTAAACGAGAAGCTCGCGTCCTACGGCAAGCCTGAGGCTTTTCGGGCTCACTTGACCATCTTGCGTGTCAAGGGCGAGCGCAACGTTACCAAGCTGTCCGAGTCGGTGCGGAAGCTTGGCGAGGAGGATGGAGGGACTGTCGAGTTCAGGGAGTTCCAGCTGAAGAAGAGCGTGCTAACGTCTTCGGGGCCGCTCTACAGCGACCTGGCCGTCTTCCCCCTGGGGTGAGCCCTTGAATCTAGATCAAGTCTTGGCCGAGGCGAAGAAGGAATCGATGCCGAGCCTGAAACGACGGAGGGCCGTCGCACTAGCTGTGGAGAACGTCATCCAGCTCCTCGAAGAAGC
Source organism: Conexivisphaerales archaeon (assembly GCA_049509455.1). GTDB lineage: Archaea > Thermoproteota > Nitrososphaeria > Conexivisphaerales > DTJL01 > DATKKG01. The sequence continues at coordinate 8,535 of JBEKZX010000044.1, read as the reverse complement.
CTCAAAGGGGGCCAAGATCTCGCCGCGAATCGAGATAGGAGGCTCCTACGCGCACGACACCTGGCTGGAAACTGAGACGGACGTGGACTTCTTCCTTGTCTACCCGAAGGAGGTGAATCGGACGCAGTTCGAGGGGCTGGGGCTCTCCCTGGCCGAGGCCGCCCTGGAAGGGCGCTCGCCCAGGAGGAGGTACGCCGAGCACCCCTACGTCGAAGCCGACGTGGACTCTGTGACCGTCAACGTAGTCCCGTGCTATGGGGTAACGAAGGGAGAGTGGAAGAGCGCCGCTGACCGTTCGCCCTTTCACACGAAGTACCTGGAGGCCCATTTGAACGAAGGTCTGAGATCCGAAGTCAGGATGCTGAAGAGATTCCTCAAGGCACAAGCGCTCTACGGCGCCGAAATCCGCGTGCGAGGCTTTAGCGGTTACGCCTGCGAGGTGCTCGTCCTGAAGTACAGATCGTTTGTCGAGCTCCTTCGCTCAGCATCTTCCTGGAAGAAAGGCGTAGTCATCAGCCTGGAGGGAGGCGAAGAAAATGCCAGGTCCCTCTTCGAAGGGGAAGCGTTCATACTCTTGGACCCCGTCGACACGACCAGAAACCTCGGGCTAGCCGTCTCTCCGGCCAAGCTGGCGGAGTTCGTTCACTTGTCAAGGCTCTTCCTGAAGAAGCCCAGCTTAGAGTTCTTTGGCGCCAGGCAGTTGCAGCCCGTGAGCGCCCCACCGGGCCACATCAAGAGTCACACGCTCATGCTGAGGTTCGCCTTCAAGGATCGAAGCGAGGACATCCTGTGGGGCGAGCTATGGAAGAGCGCCAACGGCGTCGCCGAGCACCTGGCCAAGGACGGGGTTCGAGTCTTGAGGCACAGGGTGGCCGCAGAAAGAGGGCGCGTCTCGATGGCCTTCCTCGTTTCGGTCGAGGTGCTGCCGAGAACGCTCGAAAGGATTGGGCCTGAGATCTTCATGAAGGATGCGAATGAAAGGTTCCTGGCCAAGTCGAATGGTCGGTCTGACTCATGGTGGCTAGGCGACGATATGAGGAGCCACGCCCTCTCAAAGAACGACATGTCCAGGCCTGCCGACCTCCTGCTGAAGTATATGGAGGATCCCGTGACGAGGGTCGGATTCGCGAAGGGCCTGGCGGCCGAGGCCAAGGAGACGCATGAGGTGCTAGTCGGCCGAGAAGCATACTCCAGCAGGCGGGTCGTCGACAGGATGGCGTTGTCGGAGCTTGCCGGCTTCCGTTTCTAGGAAGGTGGACGTCGACGGGCTCTGCGTTCCTCCCTTCGTGAGTGTGCTCTGCTACCCTTCGGGCTCGCAGTCTGAAGCTCAGCGGCGCATTATCTCTCTTAAGGAAATGGGAGTGGAGGCTCTGGTCTTCGTCGGAAGTATCGAGGTCGGTGGCCTCAAGGTGCTCGGCAAGGGACATGTGGGAGTGGTGGTCGAATGCCTCTGGAAGGGGAAGAGGGCTGCTTTGAAAATCAGGCGGACGGACGCGGACAGAGAAAGCCTAGAAAGAGAGGGGGAGATCCTCAAGGAATCGAACAGGTCGAAGATAGGACCTGTCCTGTTCGCCGCGTCACGAGATTTCATCGTGATGGAGGAACTGGTGGGCAACAATCTAGTCGACTGGTTGAAAGGGTCGAAGGACCTTGCCGACGGCGCTTTCAGGAGCATCCTGACCGACATCTGCGGGCTGGCCCGCCTCCTGGACGTCGCCGGTGTCGACCACAAGGAGCTCTCGGACCCACGCCGCCACGTCATAATTCAGCTGGACGGCCGAGCGCGTGTGCTGGATTTCGAGACCGCGGCAACAGGCGGGAGGAGGAGGAACGTCAACGACCTCCTTCAGTACCTGACGTTATCAAGGCCATATGGCCCCATCGTCTTGTCCAGGTTGGGAGCGGAACGAGAGGAAGTGCTGGCCGCGTTGAGGGCTTACAGGAGATCTCCTGATGATGATTCATATCGGACGATTCTGCGGTCGATGAAGCTGGCAGAGCGTCCGTGAGCTAGGCGCTCTATGACGAGGTCATCGCGCATGAAGGGGTGAGTATCTACTTGACCCTGAGTCAGGAAGGCGGCGATGAGGGCGCCTCCTTCCAATACATATATAGAACAGAGCTTCGAGCCTTTCGAGTGAGTGTGGGGCCGTCGTCCAGAGCCGAACCAGTGCTTTCGAATTGTTCGGTGGATAGCTTGGACTAGGATACTAGCCTGATCGCGCGGCTGCCGCCGTGCGAGGCCAAGGGCGCTAGAGATCGCCGGTTCAAATCCGGCCGGCCCCATATCATTTCATCGCACAGAGAGAGACTCTCGGGCAGAGAGGGTAGACGCCTGTCGATGGTTAAAGTATTTTTCAATCGGCCAAAGTGAGCTTCAATTCGGCCAAACCCTTCTTCAATGTATAGATTCTGTGCCTATGACGTAACGAGATTCGGGATTGCGTTTAGAACATGGCGCTGAGTGCCGAACGTCGATTGTTTGAGTAACTCAAGTGTTATGCGTGTTTTACCCTCCAGAACGGCTTGTCTCGCGGCGCCTTTGACCACCAATGGATCTTCGGTGGCCATCACTTGTTCTTGAGATACCGGCCATTTCAGAGCGTCCATCGAGGCGGCACTAGGCCCATCTTCTCCTGAGGCCTTTAACAGGAGGGGACTCGCTGGTCGGCGGAGTCGACGACACCAGCGTCCAAAGGATGCCTACGACGAAGCTCGACGAAGTCACATATCCCGTTGATCATCTGAAGGAGGCCGAAGCCCGTCCAAAACGTAGGGCAGGAAGCACGCGCCCTACCTCCCGAACCCGGCGTGATACCTTCGCATCACCGGGCTTTCACCCTACGTCCTCTGTCCTCTTCTTGTGCTCCACACGTGTGAACTCCCGTCTTATCCGTTAACTTATACGGGAAGAATCTGTATCATGACCGTCTCAGTGAATAATGTGTCTTGAATTGTTCCTTCGATAACGAGAGGATAACTTACCGTGGAATCGAATTCGCCTTCAAAAAGGGTTTGATTGGCTGTGACCGTTTGTCCTTGGCCAAGCGGGTGTGAGCTATTCACGTCGTTGAAATAGTAGGTGTAATTCTTGTACAGCTCAAGTATCGCTGAAAGGCTAGTCACAGGGCATCCCCATTGGTTTTGGAGGGTCAGTTCGACCGTTGGACCTGCTCCCGTAAGCGGCTGGACCATTTTTGCCGACACCACATTGATCATCACTTTGGAGGATGTGCTTGTTGATGTACATGCAGGCTTCGAGCCTGACTGGCCTGCCATTGATACTATACCGGCTGCCGCAACTATGGCGATTGCGATTGCTCCTAGAACAATGGGAGTTCTCAGTGCCGTCACTCCATGGATTCTATACTGTATGAGTATTTAGGTCCATTGGGGCACCCGCTTCAGAGGTTCTGTGGAGATGCGCTAAACCATTTCCTCGCCTTCTGGACCAATTTGGCTGTACTGAACAAAGCTTTGACCGTCGACAACGCCCTCTCGAATGGGTTCGACCTTCACGTAGGCCTCTGATTAGCGGAGTGGAATGACGTGCGTGCGAATTGTTTGTGCATTCTGAACCGTAGAGCCCTCCTGATGACGCTCAACAACAGTGTCCGGTAGGTGCTAACTTTACGATATTCTTTGGTCATGGACACGTCTAACCGCTCAGAGCATAGATGCCGTTGACCGCCGACGGCATCCGCGCCTCTAACCCTTCTGCTTTCCTGCCAGCTCTAGCCGATCAACGCGTTCCTTGAGGAGGCGGTTCTCCTCTCGAAGCTTGTCAAGGTCATCCGAGACGCGCTTGAGCTCGTCATCCGGCGTCCTGCTCGCCCTCAGCCGGATAATCGATTCTCGCATCAAACGCCTCACCCTTCCGTCCAGCTCTTTCTCGGCTGCCTTAGTAAGGGCCGGCATTGCATCGGTGGCCTTCAGCTCTGCCAGCGCAGACGCCGCGGAACCCCTGACCCTGAACCAGTAGTCGCTTAGTAGGTCCGTGAGCCGACCGATGACTTCGACGTTATCCCTTCCGACCTTGCCCAGGGCGACAGTGGAAAACTCCCTCACGCGAAGGTGATTCCCCAGCTTGACCTTCTCTAGCAACACGGGAACGGCCTTCGGGTCGCCGAGGCTGCCCAGGCCGTCGACCCCACCGATCTTGACGACCTCCTGCCATGACGGCCTCTCCATCCCCTTAACGATGAACTCATATGCCTTCTCCGACTTCGTCTTTCCGATGCTGCGCAGGCATTCGGCCTCAACAAAGTAGCTCGGGTCTCCCTTTGCGAAGAGAGAGATCAACGCGTCGGCTGCCTCCTCCTTCTTGAACTGTCCGAGGGCGGAGACCACTGCCCGCCTCACCTTAGGATGGCTGACGGAAAGGCTTCCGATTAGAGCCTTAAGGGAGGACTCGTTCCCGACTTCACCCAACGCCTTTGCTGCCTCAGCCTGCACACCCCAGAAGGGGTCGCTGCCCAGGGCCTTCCTGAGAGCTTCCACCGCGTCAGGCGAGGCATCCTTCGCCAGACCCTTCGCGGCCTGTATCCGACCAGGCACGGTGTCGGACGACAACTGGGCCAGCATCATCTCCCTCGGCCGGACATATTCGATGGTCTTCAGGACCTCGAACTTGGGGTCCACAGAGACGTAGAGCGGCCTCCTGGCCAAATGCAGGGCTATGCTCTGGTCCTTGGAGGTGATGTCGCTGCAGGTCTCCTCCGCGGAGCCCTGATATTGGACCTTGACCCTCAACCTAAAGTTGAATGCGTCCTCAGCCTGCTTCTGGACGACCCTCAGTACGGCCACGTCTTCAGCCTTGGATTCATAATTCACAGACAGGTCGGGGTGACCGGGCCGACCCGTCCACTGGGCGAAGAAGGCGTCCAGGTTTATCCCGGAAGCCTTCTCGAAAGCGGCCCTCAGATCGGAGGTCTCCACGTTCTTGAAAGCGTTGTCCTTGACATAGAGTTGGATGCCTCGCCAGAAGGTCTCCTGACCCACCATCGACCTAAGCATATGAAGCACGACGGAGCCCTTCTCGTAGAGGTGCCTGTCGAAGAGCTCTGAGGCCGTCTCGAAGACGTTTGTGACTATCGGGCGCGCGTAGCGGTCCAGTTCGCCGAGGTAGATGTCCTGGTTCTGGAGCATCTCGAACAGGTATTCGTCGTCCCCCTTGCTGAACTGCGTGTACAGGGCCTCGCAAAAGGTCGCGAACCCCTCGTTGAGCCATGCATGCTTCCAGTACCGGCAGGTGAGGAGGTCGCCGAACCACATATGAGCCAGCTCGTGCGAAACAAGAGGCACGCTCGAGAAGTCTAGATGGGCTCTTTCGTCGTGCAACGTCGTGTCTGTCAGCGTTGTGGCGGAGGTGTTCTCCATCCCCCCGAAGATGTATTCACTGACGCAGGTCTGCGCATACTTGTCCCAGGGATAGGGCATCCCCGTCTTCTCGGCTAAAAACTCCACCATCTTGGGGGTTTCCGAGAAGCTGCGCTTGGCATCATCTTCTCTACCCTTGGGTACGTAGTAGAGGAGCGGGATTCCGTTCGCCTCATCCTTCAGCTCCACGAATTCGCCGGCCACGAGGGTGATCAGGTAAATGGAATGAGGCTTGTCCTGGACATAGTGGTAGGTCTTCAGACCCTTGGCGGCGTCCTCCTTCACTTCAGCCAGCTTGCCGTTGGAGATGACGGTGAAGCTCGCCGGGACGGTGGCCAGGACTTCGCTTGTGGCCTTCTGTGCGGGCGTGTCTATGCAAGGGAACCAATAATGGCTGTCTTCGTCCTCCCCCTGCGTCCAGAGTTGGACGGGCCTGCTGGGGTAGTCCTTGTCGGGCTTCCTGAAGTACAGGCCCTTCCGTGGCTTTCCGGCGTATTCCACGGCGATTTCGATCGTTGAGCCGTAAGACACTTCGTCTGGGAGCTGGGCCACGACCTTGCCGTCCTCGCTGTGAAAGAGCAGGAGCCCCTTGTCCTTCAGGCTTATCGACTTCACCTTGAGGTCCGCCATGTCGAGGCAGACCGATTCCACCCTGTCGGCGAGGGCCTTGAGGCTGAGGGTCGCGGTGCACTCGATGCTCTGCTGCTCGAAATCGGGGACCACGTTCAAGACGATGTGTTCGAGGTTCAGAGGCCGGTCAGGCGTGAAGTGCGGCTTGGAGAAGGGAGTAACGAAGGACTTCAGGGCGGAACTGGCGCACTTTTCACCATAATATGAATCCATGTTATGCAGGCACCTTTGGATGACGATGTCTTGAGAATCCATGAGACGGCTATAAAAGGTAACTGGGCTATGGCGTCGGGGTCTGCTTGATGTATCGCTCGTACTCCTCCCAGATGGACTCCTCAACCTTCTGGAAGTAGAGCTTGGTGGCGAAGGGCATCCCCTGGAGGTTCTTCTCGATGGCCTCCACGACGAATGGGACCGCGCGTTTGGAAGCCTTGAAGTTGTACTTCATGGGGAGGAGGTCGTCCTGTATGACATCGATCGTGTCCTTCACGTTCGCGGGGGCCAGCTCACGGGCGTCATGCTCGACCTTCTCGTACCATGTCTTGATGATCTCCGGGTCCAGACCGGAGCGTAGGTCTTCGATCATCTTAGCGTATTTGGAGATTGTGCTCATCGACATGAGGTCGTCGCCCGGCTCGGGCTTGTCGCTCATCCCGATGCCGGAGAGTGCCTCCCGGGAAGAAATAGGGATAGCGTCAATTAAGTCGACCCGCGGCTGAAAAGTAGTTGTCCGGCTGGCAGGCTGGCTCGATCTCCCCTGCCCCTATGTCAGAGGTCCAGGAGGAACCTGAGGGTGTATCTCCCGTCCTTCCTCGTGATTGACATTTCGTGGTAGGTGATGGCCTTGACGTCGCGCTTGAACACGTGGCGTTTCGCGTCCACGGCTTCACCGTGGAGGGTGCCTCGAAGGGAGAGGCCCTTGGGTGTTGTCTTGATCCTTACATGTGACGACCTGAAGATCTCCTGGTCTATGTCCTTCTTAACGAGGACCGCCTCCAGCCAGTTGTAGAGAAGGCTTTCTTCGTCGAAACCCTCTGCGACGACCTCCCTCGTCAGTGGAGCGGGGGAGACCCTGCGCAGGTCGACCATCACAGCGGTCATCGCCGATGCGGCGTTGGAGAAGGCGTCCTCCAGGGTCCGGCCGTAGCTCTGGACGAGGGCGTCGGACATGTAGTCCAGAAGACGGAATTTCCTGAAAGACTTCCCGGTCCGCAAGAGCCTCAGCTTACCCTTACACATGGCTGGACTTAAGCCCTTAAAAAGTTGGAATGGGCGATCGGGAAACGTTTTAAAGGAAACCGCGCGCTTTGCTTACAAGGTCTGTTCTCGCCGGGGTAGCGAAGTGGATTAACGCGCGGGCCTTGAGGCCGAAGGCGGAGCTCCTTCCGCCGGTCGGAATGAGAGCCCGTGGCCCTTCATGGGCCGCGAGGGTTCGAATCCCTCTCCCGGCGCCATTTTACTAGTATAGCCTTATCTATGGCCACCTCCATACTGGGGCTGCGTGTAACTTGGTCGTCGACAAAAATGAGCTGAAAGAGAGGGCCATCTACGTCTACCTGCCTTCGGTCGGCATGGCCGAACGGTGGAAGGGGCTGGCAGACAAGTCGGGGAGGACCATCTCCAAGTTCGTATCGGAGCACGTGGAGAACTCCTTGAAGCAGGAGGAGGAAGGGGCGGAGTACAAGTCTCGGGCGGATCTCGTAAAGCTCCTGAGGGAGAAGGACGAGGAGATCTCCAAGCTCCAGCGGGAGGACAAGCTGATGAAGGAGCTGGCGGAGCGCCTCGACAAGGAGCTGAGGAGCTACAGGCTCCAGCCTTTCGGGCAGGTTGGGTTCCAGGGAATCCGTTCGTATGACCGGAGCCTCGTAGAGCTATTCAAGAGGGAGGGCATCATCGACAGCGACCGCCTCCTCCAGAAGCTGGGGATTGACCCCAGGGAGACTGGTACCGTCAAAGCGATCGACGCCCAGCTGGCGGGGCTGGAGGCTTACGGCCTCCTGGAGGCCACGGCGAGAGGCTGGAGGTGGAGGGATTGACCCAGGAGGAGTCCGGCGTAAAGAAGAGGGTCGACCTTTCGAAGCTCCTGGAGGGCTTCATCCAGGACTGCAAGGACAGGAACCTCGCCGACTCGACGATCGTCGGATACAGGCACACCGTGAAGGACTTCCTGGAGTTCCTCTCAAAGAAGGGGCTCCATCCCTTCGACGCCGACCGGTTCGTCTTCAGGGAGTACCTCCACTACCGCAGGGGGCTGGGCCTGGATCACAAGACGCTTGATCACAACTTCACGGCCCTCTCCACCTTCTACGGCTTCCTCTCCTTCGAGGGCTACGTCCCGGGGAACCCCGTCCTAGCGGTGAGGAAGCGCTTCCTGAGGGAGTACAAGGAGGACGACCAGGACGACCCGCCGAGGAAGCTCATCTCCGTGGAGGAGATGTCCCGCTTGATCGGTTCGGTTTTGAACCCGCGGGACAGGGCCGTCCTCGTCCTCCTGGCGAAGACGGGTCTTCGAAGGAACGAGCTCGT
>JBEKZX010000043.1:0-12748 GCA_049509455.1 Conexivisphaerales archaeon | reverse complement strand
AGAGGAGCCGGAGGGAAAACAGGCTTAGGCCCGGCAGAAGAATTCGACCGCCCGACCTGTCAAGGAACCGGGGCCACCCCCCCTCCCCAACAAATCGTCCAGGGCCACTCCGCCGGATGCGGTATTACTTCGTAACACCCCGACCCCTCTCCTCCTCCCGGGACCATAGATGCCGACAATTGCGTTCTGTGAGACGCCTTTCACACGGAGAAAGGCTATTGCTTGCTTGTCATTGTCGTCGAGCGGTGGCAGAGTCGCTTGCTTCCCTTCTTCCGAGGAGGCCGCGGGTCCTCCTGCCTGCCCACCCTTGTCAGTTTCCGGTCCCCCTGAGGGTTTGGCCGTCTCGCTACCGTCCTTTCCCGGAGCCAGCGTTTCCAGCGCGGGTTTAGGGCTTCCAGCGCTGGTCTTCTTCGGGTGCGCTGGGTGGCCAGCGTTTCCAGCGGGAGGGCCAGCGGTTGCCTCGGCGTTCCCCGCTGGCTTGTCAAGTGGCTCCGACATGATGCTCACGCGCTAATGAGATAACGGGTTAAGTAAACGATACCATTAGCCGCGACCAGCGTTTCCAACGTTTCCAGCGTTTCCAGCGGCCTACTTGGGGAGAAGCCAGCGATTCCAGCGATTTTAGGGGGGAGGGGGGGTGGGTCAGGCTAATGCCATAGGGCGCACAGAGGGGAAACAGGCGCAGGTCCGGCAGAAGAATTGGTCCCGCCGACCTGTCAGGGAACCGAGGCCACCCCCCTCCCCAACAAATCCGCTGGAAACGCCGGAGTGGGATGCGGTATAACTTGGTAACACCCTGACCCCTCTCCTTTTTCCACAAGTGGTCCAGATGTCGGAACCTAACCTAGGCATAGCTCAAGGAGACGCTTCACTCGGCTCTCAAGCCCACCCGGATAACCAAGAGCCGACCCTACTCGCGCGGGAAAGCGCGGGAAACCCCCTTGACCTGGCCGACGAGCAAGGCGGAAAGATCAACACAGAGGCAGGCTCGAAGCTCGCCGTTACGAAGTGGATGCTTTTCAAGGAAGCCAAACCTACCGAAGAGGCCGCTAAACCCCACGCTAAGTGGGGTATTTCCAGGGAAGTTATCGCCAAATCCATCCTCCTTTTCAGACCGTTGGCCTCGGCTTGGCAGTGCGCATTAACGTACCTTACACCTCATAAAACTTATATAACGCCCAGTAAATGACGACGCAGAACAAGCATGGCCGTCACTGTCGTAGTCCACCTTCCGCAGGAGGAGATCCCCACCTCGTGGTACAACATACTCCCCGACCTCCCCGTCCCGCTCCCTCCCCCGCTGGATGGGGAGACCAAGGAGCCGGTGTCCCCGCAGAAGCTGGAGCGCATCTTCGCCAGGGAGCTGATAAGGCAGGAGATGTCCTCCGAATCTCACATCAAGATCCCCGAGGAGGTCCTCGAAGCCTACATGGCAGTGGGCCGGCCCACCCCCCTGATGAGGGCGAAGAGGCTGGAGGAGATCCTCAACACCCCCGCGGAGATCTACTTCAAGAACGAGTCGGTCAACCCCGGGGGAAGCCACAAGATCAACACGGCCCTGGCCCAGGCTTACTACAACAGGAAGCAGGGGGTGGAGCGGCTGGTCACCGAAACGGGGGCCGGCCAGTGGGGCTCGGCGCTCGCGCTCTCGACGACCTTCTTCGGGATGAAGTGCGGCGTCTACATGGTGAAGGTCTCCTACCAGCAGAAGCCCGGCCGCCGCATCATGATGGAGACGTGGGGGGCGAAGGTCCTCCCCTCACCCAGCACCGCCACGAAGTTCGGCAGGGAGCTCCTCGCCAAGTTCCCCGACCACCCCGGGTCGCTGGGGGTGGCCATCAGCGAGGCCCTCGAGGACACTCTCTCAAGAGAGGACACCCGCTACAGCCTGGGCTCCGTGCTCAACCACGTCCTCCTCCATCAGACGATCATCGGGCAGGAGGCGAAGAAGCAGATGGAGATGTTGGACCGCTACCCGGACGTCGTCATAGGGTGCATCGGCGGAGGCTCCAACTTCGCCGGTGCGTCGTACCCCTTCCTTCAGGACAAGCTGCAGGGGAGGAAGAGGGAGACCAGGTACGTCGCGGTCGAGCCGAAGGCGACCCCCTCCACCACCCGAGGCGTCTACGCCTACGACTACGGTGACACCGCCGGCCTGACGCCCCTGCTGAAGATGTACACCCTGGGACACGACTACACTCCCCCGCCGATCCACGCCGGAGGCCTGAGGTACCACGGAAAGGCCCCGTCGCTGAGCCTCCTTGTCAACCAGAAGGTGGTGGAGTCGAGGGCGCTCCATCAGAATGAGGTGTTCAGGGCCGGAACCATGTTCGCCTCCGCGACCGGCATCATACCGGCGCCGGAGTCGGCCCATGCCATAAAGGTCGCCATCGACGAGGCCCTGGAGTGCAAGAGGACGGGGGAGAAGAAGGTGATCTTCTTCAACCTGAGCGGCCACGGCCTCCTTGACCTCAGCGCCTACGATGAGTTCAACCAGGGCAAGCTCAAGGACTACGAGCCCGCCGAGATCACCTTCGGGCACTGAAGACCTCGCCCGGCGACCACCCTCCTTTCCCTCTTCGGGGGGCGGAATACCATCCTTCAGGGCGTGGACCCAGCAATGCACGGCCACGTGGCTAGTATCTATCAGAGCCCTCTGGTACGTCATCCCCCGTAGGAGAGTCCACTCATGTAAAGCAGGCAGGCAAGGACCTCTGTCCCCAAAGGTCCCCTATTCCTCCTGAAGACACGCGCATCCTTGACAGCCCTTAGGAGCCGGCCGTAGGTTCTCACGGGCGTGCGGCAGCTTCTGGAGGCCGTTCAATTCGAGCCAGAACCAGATTAGACCATCCGCTCAAGTCCTATCTTAACAGCATCCTTATCTATCGACCACTGATTATCGTTATCTTGATAGCGATGGCCAGTCTGAAGGGCATGTTCGCGAACAAGAAGAAGGTGGCCGCGGCTGCAGCCGAAGCGAAGGCCAACATGACGCCCATGGAGAAGCTCAAGGAGTCGGCCCCGTACGGATACATCTCCGAACCTCTCCCCGAGTCCGCACAGGTGATCGAGAAGTACTGGGTGAGGGAGCCGTTCGCGGGCATCGCCATCGCCAAGATGCCGGAGCAGGGTGGCTCTCTGGAGTATTTCGTCCAGGAGGTCCAGCTGACACCAAGCGAGCAGAAGCTCCTAGACAAGGTCATCTCCTTCGTGTCGGTCGAGATCAACCCCATGGCCATCGGCAAGGAGGAGGACGTAAGGAAGGCCGTCCTCAAGGAGGCGAAGAGGATCCTGGACAAGTACAGCGGCAGGTTCCCCATGCTCAGGAACCCCGAGAGGAGGGACAAGATCTATTACTATATCGAGAGGGACCTCCTCGGCTACGGCCCCATACACGCCATCATGGCCGACTGGAGGATAGAGGACATCTCCTGCGACGGCGTCATGGCCCCCATGTACGTCTGGCACAGGAGGTACGAGTCCATCCCCACCAACGTCAAGTTCGTCGACAAGGAGCTCCTCGACGACTTCATCGTCAAGCTCGCCCACAAGTCCGGGAAGCACGTCTCGTCCGCCTTCCCCATCGTCGACGCCATGATATTCGGGAAGCACAGGCTGGCGGCCAGCTTCAGGGAGGAGGTGTCGCCCAAGGGTTCGACGTTCACCATCAGGAAGTTCAGGGAGGAGCCGTATTCGATCGTCGACCTGATGAACCTGGGCACCGTCAACGACGAGATAGCCGCCTACTTCTGGCTCATGATGGAGAACAGGGCCTCCATGCTGGTCATCGGAGGCACGGCCGCGGGCAAGACCACCCTCCTCAACGCTATAGCCGGCCTCATCAAGCCGGGCTACAAGGTCGTCACGGTGGAGGAGACTGCCGAAATCAACATCCCCACGGAGAACTGGGTGCAGTTCACCAGCAGGGAGAGCTACGGCATGACCGGCTCCAAGATAGGCGAGGTGTCCCTCTTCGACCTCGTCAAGACCTCCCTCAGGTACAGGCCCGACTTCCTGGTCGTAGGAGAGGTCAGGGGAGAGGAGGCGTTCGTGCTGTTCCAGGCCGTGGCCACGGGCCACGGAGGCCTCTGCACGATCCACGGGGAGTCGTTCGATTCCGCGGTGAAGAGGCTCACCAGCCCGCCCATGAACGTCGCCGAGAGCTACATCCCCCTCATGAACGTCGCCGTCATGCTAGAGAGGGTGATGCTCCCCAAGAGCGTGGCGGGCGTCCCCTTCGGCAGGCGCATCACCACCGTCTGGGAGGTCGAGGACTTCAACAAGTACGTCCCGGTGTTCGAATGGTCGCCCACGGAGGACCTCTACTACAACTACACGAAGAGGTCGGTCATGCTCCACAGGTTCGCGTACAGGACCGGGAGGAGCTTCGGCGACATGCTGGAGGAGATCCAGAAGAGGAAGGCGCTCCTCAAGTGGATGCAGGGGAACAACATCCGGAACGTGAAGGAGGTCTTCAAGTACATCACGGAGTACTATGTGGACGCGAAGAGCCTCTTTCGCAGGCTCGGCATCGAAGTGGAGGCGGTTAAGGAGGTCCCCACCGTCGAGGGAGGTGGCACCACCGTCGTCGACGCTGGGGTGCCCAGGACAGGCGAAGCGAAGTCTCTCGCGGCGCCGACCGTGCCGGTGGCCCCGCCGCTGAAGTTCCTGGAGTCCGGTAGCTTCAAGATCCTCAAGAGCCTGTCGGAGGCCAACGACCCCGTCGAGCAGAGCGTCCTGCTTAGCAGCACCGGCCTCGACGCCAGCGAGTTCGAGAAGATCCTGGGGATATTGACGAAGATCGGCCACGCTACGGTAGAACAGAAGGGCGAGAAGGGCGGCTTCAAGAGCCTGGTCACGATAACGCCCCAGGGGCGGAAGGCCTACTCTCAGCTGAGCAAGAAGTCTTCAGAGTTCTAGACACGAGGAGCGCGTCCGCGCCCCTTGCCCACGTTCAGAAGCGGGTCCACATATTCTTTCAGGATATCCTCGTTCATCAGCGTCTCGAACCTCGGGTCCACGATGAAGATGTTCTTAGACTTCATCTTGGCGACGGGCCCCTTGGCCACCTGGGCCGGAGTGATGTAGAGGGCCGATGCGAAGTCCGACCTCTCCTTCTTGTCGATGAGCTCCTTCTCGAAATCGTCGTCGACGATGTCGAAGAGCGGGAGGGTGCCGACGCCTACCGCCGTGCCCGGCTCCTTTCCCTTCTGGGCGACTACGTCCCAAAAGTAGAACTCCTCCTTCATCTCGGTCAGCGAATACATCTTTTGCTCGAAGCCCGACTTCTGGAGGTACTGGGCCACCCTCTCGGTCACGTCGTAGGCGCTCTTGATCGTCCCCTTCCTCATGGTCATGGTGTTGGTGGGGTTGTACGTCACGAACTCGATGGAGGGAGCCTGCGCCTCCTCATAGTAAGTGTGGCAGTTGGGGCACTGGTAGAACGTGGCGAAGTTCTCGAAGATGTTCCCGCAGGTCATGCACTTGAACTGACTTCCCTCGTCCTTGTAGTCGCCCCCCTCCATGTAGAGCTGCTTCTGGCACTTGGGGCAGACCCACTTGTCTCCCATCCGGAAGATCTCCTCGAACCCCCTGTAGCCGCACTTGTGGGCGAACATCCTCCCCTTCTTGATGCGGGTGGAGCCGCAGAACGGGCACCTTCCAGCCACGTTGAGCCCCATGGTGAAGCATTCGACGCAGTAGCGCGTGACCGACTTTAAGCTGGCCATGTAGCCCCAGTTCTCGAGGGCGGCGAGCGCGTTGAGGATGTTGTGGTAGGGGACGGGGAGCTCCTTGTCGAGGGGTGGATCGAAGAAGTAGTGGTTGGAGAACTTCTCCTGGATGGAGACGACCTTGGAGAGTTTCTCATATGCGAAGTCCCGAATTATCAAGGACAGCGAAAGCTCGGACTCCGCGTTCAGCCCCTTCAATTCCTTAACTAGGACCTCTCCACGGCTATTTAACTCTTGGAAGGCCTTCAAGCTACACTTTACACGCTGCCCCAAGCTGCCTCGATACGATACAGTTCTGGAATCGTGAGCAAGGCTCCAATGCCTCTGCGCTGTTCAGGCCTCTCTTCTGGGAGTGGTGCGTTCGAATGGCCCTGCACGTCACCCAAACCGATTTCGGCGCCTTCCTGGCCAGAGCATATTTAAGTCGACGCGAGCGACCAGAGTCGTCGTCTTGCCCTCCCCCGTGGTCTTCCCAGAGATACCCCTCTGGGTTTGGGTTCTCTACAACGTGGTCATATTCACGTTCATAGGCATAGACCTGTTCTTCCACCGGAAGGGTGACAGCCCCACCTTCAGGAGGGCCATCTCCTGGGTTCTCGTCTGGGTCGCCGTGGGGGTCGGGACGGGCGCCCTGGTCGGGCTCTATCTCGGCGGGAGCGCTACTCTGCTCTATTTCACAGCCTATATCGTCGAGTATTCCCTCAGCTTCGACAACCTCTTCGTCTTCGCGGTGATCTTCGCCTACTTTTCCGTCCCGTTGGCCTACCAGAACAAGACGCTCTACATAGGGATAATCACCGCGATGGTCCTTCGAGGCGTCTTCATCGCCTCAGGTCTGGAGCTCATCGCGAGGTTCGACTGGATGATCGGGGTCTTCGGCGCGGTCCTCATCTACTCGGGCTACAGGCTCGCTCGAAGCGGCATGGGGGAGGTGGACCCGGGTCGCAACCCGTTGGTCAGGTTCGCCAGGAGGTTCGCTCCCGTCAGCGACCGCTACTACGGTTCGAAGTTCATAGCCCAAGATGAAGGGAAGAGGTACCTGACGCCGCTGGTGCTCGCCCTGCTGGCGATCGAGACGACGGACATCGTGTTCGCCCTCGACTCAATCCCTGCGGTCATCGCCATAACCTTGAACTTCTTCATCGCCTACACCTCGAACATCTCTGCCATCCTCGGCCTGAGGAGCCTCTACACCGTGCTGGCCATGTTCATGTACAAGCTGAAGTACCTCAGCAAGGGCCTAGCGGTGGTCCTGGTCTTCTTTGGCTTCAAGATGATAGCGGGGGAGCTCGGCTTCGTGATACCCACGCTTTATTCGATAACGATCGTCCTGGCGGTGATCGCCGTCGCGGCTGCGCTGTCGGTGGGCCTGCGGAAGCAGACCAAGCCGTCCCCCGGAGGACGTTGACGGTCCGTGCGGAGCGTTGGCGACTGAACCTATCTGCATCGCAATATCCCTGGGGGGTCCACTTTGACCCGGTCAAGCGTCGGTCCCTTTTAGAAACGGGCACAAGTCGGTCTAGAGCTCCGCAATCACGGAGTCGCACTTCGTCGGGAATAGATGTCGTCACTAGGGGTGTCCGCTGGCTTAGACCAAGCCGGTCATGATAGTGTTGGATTTCAATTGCTGTTGGAAAAGAAATCAAGATCGTTGGCGCTGCGGCTGGGCAACGTGGACAACGCCTTCGCCCACCGGGTTCATCGCGGTGACGTCGTAGGTCGTGTCAGAAATCGTGACAGCGGTCAGGGCGCGAGGACCGTCACCGTGCCGTTCGTCCATGGGTGGAGCGTGCAGTAGTAGTTGTAGATGCCCGGCGTGTCGAAGGTGTAGGTCCAGGTCATGCCGGCCTCGATGAGCCCCGAATCGAAGAGACCCGTCCGCGAGGTAACCGTGTGAACCATGTTGTCGTTGTTCGTCCAGGTGATGGTGTTGTTCACCCCCACCACGACCGTGACGGGGTCGGGGGAGTAGTACCGAGTGTGGTTCGAGTAGACACCACCGGGGAGGATGGAGACCTATGTCGTCTTGGCCGTGGTGGTCGTCGACGTGGTGGTCGTGGTCTAGCCGCTGGGTAGGGTGGTGCCGGCGGCCGAGACGTTGAAGATTCCCTCGGCTCCTAGGCCGGTGTACGCGAAGGAGTGGGTGACGAACAGCCATTGACCAGGCCCGGGGAATGTCAGCTCGAACACCGCCCCTCCTCCCGGCGGGATCGTATAGGTCTGGACTCCGACAAGCTTGTTAGCTGGATTGCCGTCGACGTAGACCGTACTGAATATGTTTCCGATCACATGGAAGGCCGTGAAGAGTGAGGGACCCTCGTTGATGACGTAGAGCCTCACCAGCTGGCCGGCGACGACCTGCAGGGGGTTGGCCACGTACTTGTTGGCGTAGCCGTTGAACACGACGTAGGTAGGCGTGACCGCCAGCATCTCGGGGTAGTTCCCTGAGTAGCTGCCATCTGAATTCGGCTGTGAGTTCAGGTAGAACTCGCTGACGGCGATGACGAACTCCTGCGCAGGGGGCCTCGGGGTCACCGGGTCGACGATGATTACCCCGTACATCCCCTCGCCCAAGTGCTCGAGGACCGGAGGCGTGCCGCAGTGATACATGAAGACGCCCGGATAGTTGGCTATGAACGAGAACGTGAGGTTCTCGCCGGGGCCGATGGTCCTGTAGTCCACGTTCCAGGGCACCTGGGCGGCGTGGAAGTCGATCGAGTGGCCCATGGTGTCGTCGTTGATCAGGGTGAAAGTCATGTTCTCGCCCTGTGTGATCCTGATGGTGGGAGCGGGGACTGTGCCGTTGAACGTCCAGGCGTCGAAAGTGACGCCGGACGCTATCAGGACCTGCTGCTGCTCGGCGATCAGGGTGAACGACACGTTGGACGGTGCGCCGGTCGCCTTGGCGGGGAACTTGAGCAGCGGCACTACTACCACCAAGGCTCCAAGAACGAGCACACCTATCAGTGCGCCCACTGACAGCATCGTCAGGTCCCTCTTCCTAGACTTACCAGACAAAACCCTCTACCCTACACAATCATCGTGCGAAGAGGGAATTAGAGGTATGCCCTAACCTAGGTTAGGGTGTTGTGGGTTACGGGTTAGGTGCCCTTCCGGCTCTTCAGGCACTCACTGACCGCGTTTTTCTCGGCCCTCCTGAGGGTCTCGCTCAGGGAACCCGGAGCCACCCCGATGGCTTCGGCCAGCCTCTTGAGGCTTAGCCTCCTGGGATAGTCAAAGTAGCCTAGGTCGATTGACGCCCGCAGGACCTCCTCCTGCCGGGTGGTGAGCCTGTCGATCCTCCCCAGCTTGGCGATGCTGAGTATGCCGACCTTCAGCCCGATCCCCTCCAGGCGTTCGACGAGGGGCTGCAGGGACTGGCTCTGCTCCAACAGGAGTCTCCACCTGATCTCCTTTGGAGACCTGGAGTAGGCCCCCATCACGAAGCAGTCGAAGGAGGAGAAGGCCTTGCACATGTCGCATCCCGAGCTCACGACTTCGGCGACGAGCTTGTGCCTGTCCGCCGTGGTGACATCGATCGAACGAACGGAGCGGGCCTCCCTGATGCGAGCCAGGATGGAACGCACGTCTCCCCCCGGCATATCTAGCTCCACCAGGTGCCGGTAGCTGTCGTTTCGGGAGCTCACTTTGAAGTCGATGAGCTTGCAATGGCCGGAGCTGCGACTCAGGACGGGGCATGCGGGGCCCTTCGGCATCCCGACCGCCAGCACTACTTCCTTCAACGGAACTTCATCTGACAACCCGACTAATATGCTCCCCGGTGGGGGAGGCGAAAGGTGAGGCAAAGGCGGCCATTGAAGCACGAATGACGAATACCCGAGATAAACCGAAAGAGTCCACCACGACCACTACCATTACCACAGCGCCCGCGTCATCGTCGGCTTTGATAACAGCCAGGTCTTTCCTGTCAGACGTCATGATTTTGGATATACACTGCTGCTGGAAAAGAAATCAATATCATTGGCCGGACGCGACATCCTTTCCGCTACAGTCCCAGCAGCCTATCGAGTGAGAGGGGTCCTCCCCCAAGCACAAGGAAGACGAGGGCCAGCAGCAGGTAGACGGCGTCGATCTCATACGTGGGCTTCCCCTGCTCCGTGCTGATGAATTTGGCGTGCATCTTCGACTTCTTCATCCAGATGATTGAGCCAAACTGGATGACGAAGAAGAGGCCTACAAGGGGCGTCAGGAGGCCGAGTATCAGGAAGACCCCGCCGAGAAACTCAAGCACCGTCACCAGGTCGGCGGCGAGCGGCGGTATCCCCATGCCCTTCATCCATTGTTCAGCCTGAACCCTTCCTCCCTTTGCCTTCGGGTAACCGTGGAGCGCCATAGCGGCCCCGACGCCGAGCCTTAGGATGAGTAGGAGTTCAGGCCCGTACGGGTTCAGAAACTGTAAGAGACCTGACAACTAGGTCTCCACCTCCTTGCGAACGAAAGAGATTATCGTGAGCGTTCCACTAGCCCAACCTTCTCCAGGTCTCATGTGTATGGAATCTTGAGAGCAGGGCGCCAATTATACTTTATCGGACGGACGACTGCTCCTGGATATCTATTGCTGCTGGAAAAGAAATGAATGTCATTTAGGCGATTGATGCCTACATTACGCCCCCTCATCCTGGACGAGAAGCTGAATACGAATCTCGACTTGGGCGCCATTTCTGTCGTTCAAACAGCGAGTGCTATACTCCTGATGAGTTAGGCTGCTCGACCGTTGTTGGAGAAAGGGGCACGGTGTCCTCCATTCCGCTCTACGGCCATCTTGTCCAAGTGTAATAGCTGACGCCCGGCATGTTCGTCCAGACGGGGTCTTGGGCCTCATCAGAAATCGGTGCCTCGGTCAGGGCGCGGACAACTCTGCTTCTGGTCGTTCGCCATTATGACTTCCTACCCTCTGGCCCCCATCTGCCAGCCAAGGAGGACCAGGTTTACCTCGCGCGCAGAGGAATCGTCCAGACGCATGACATGGATTCCGTTCACGAAAGCCAGTCCCACCTTCCTCGCCACGACTACCTTCTTCAGCCATGCCAGGTCCCTGGTCATGGATGTGAAGAACCAGTAGATTCGAACGTCGAGGCTTACTTTGAACGCGACTAGAATGTCTCCCTGATCCTTCATCATGTAGATATCGGTCCTGAGGTCTGGCTGGGTCTTAATCGCCCAGCCCTCCACCCGGATGACCGGCAGGTACACACCAGGCTCCGGTTCCGCTGTCTCCAGCTTCTCTTCATCTATCAGCTCCTTCTCGATGCCGGGAGTCTCACCGCGTGGGGCAAAGTCATACGCTATCCCCATCCTTTCCCGCAAGCCACGGCTGGCCTCATCGATCTCCTCCAAGACTTCGGCTTCATCGTCGGCATCGGCCAAGGCCCTCAGGAGGTCCTGCGTTCTGCCGTACTCAGGCTCCTCTCTCCTCAGGTCGGATTCGATGATGGCGCCGTCCTTATCGGTGAACTCCCTCAGCTCAAGGCTCAGCAAGCCGCACTTGCTGCACGCCGAAGTCGCGACGATGCCAGCCAGCTCTGCGGACTGGCGGCGAAGCGATAGCGACGGGTTCACCGGGAAGGGGAGGGGTCCACAGTTCCTGCAAACCACAAAGCAGACCAATACTTGGAAAGTTCGGGGGAACCATCTGAAAAAGGTTGCCCGCCAGGGCGGGTGTCGCGTATCCAAGAACGCAGGGGACTGCTTGACGAAATTCCCACGACATTGAAGCTTTCCCTCTTCACTAGGATGCTCGAGAGCCCAGACCAAGCTGGTCACGATAGTTTTGGATATCTATCGCTGCTGGAAAGAACAGCAGCGACCGCCAATCTTCGACGTGGGCTTGGACCTGCGAAAATGGGGTGACTTCTATTCACCGGGCCGCTTGACTGCTACCGCATTGGATGTCAGCGACCCAGATGGAAACAATTTCTCGCTACTCCAGCCGCCGGAAAAGTAAGTGCAATCATACGGGATTGCCAGAAGGCGTATTCTATTTTTTGTGTACTTTAGCCCGAATCCCGCGAGCATCTGCCGGGGTTTTCCCCTTCAGTCCAGCACGATTGTAAGCCACGGCAGCACGGATGATATTTTTCAGAGCGCGCTCATTGATTCTGTCACCCTCGTGGAAATCGATTGCTCGCCACTTATTGCCTTCAAGGCCGGCGTTGAAGAGCTTGTCCGGATCTGGAAGGCTTGCGCCTTGAAAGAAAGTCAGCTTTACCTTATCCTTGTGAGCGTTAGCCACCGAAATTAGTCCATCGTGATACCAACATGGAGTGCCCATCCATTTCCATTCCTCGATTATCTCGGGGTCAGCATCATGAATGATATTGCGAAGATTGGCAAGCATTTTGCCGCGCCAGTCCGTAAGGTCTGCGATTTGCTTGTCAATAAGTTCGGATGGGTTCATCGACGGCGCACACCACACTGAAGGCGTCCTATATTGAAATAGATATTGAAGTATTACACTGCTATGGGTAGTTCCTGGAAAGCAATGGCCAACGACACCGAGAGGCAGTTCAGCAACATCGTCTACGTCCTCGGGAGGCAGAGGTTCAACGGGGAGAGCCACGCCGCAACTGAGCAGAGCGCCACTTCCAGCAACCATGCAGCACCTCCAGCTATTGACTCCGCACTTCTCGAAAAGCGCCCCTGGAAGAAGTACGCCAAAGGAGGAGGACCTAGGCTTGGACCTGCTTACGAGGACAGATTCTAGGCAATCAATCAATCTAGTGGTCTTTTGTTCTCTAACTCGGTTTATTCGCTTCTATGTAGCTCTTGGCCGTTTCCATATCTTCATCTAGTAACTTCTCGAGTCTTCCTTTGGCGAGTCCGCCAAAAAGCTTCCCCAGCACACCCTTCAGTGTAATGTAATCAAGCAGCGTAACTTTTGTTCAACTACGCTGGAGGAATTCACCAATCTGCCTCAAATCACATGATTCCCATATCCAAATGCAATAAGGTTAAGAGATGCATCATTATTATGATACTATCGGCATGGTTCACCT
>JBEKZX010000042.1:0-12925 GCA_049509455.1 Conexivisphaerales archaeon | reverse complement strand
CCCACCCTGCTCCTGCTTTCCTTCTCTTCGGCGGAGAAGGATCGCCACTCTGGACCCGTCTCCTCGATTCGCTCCTTGGTTACGAACCCGCACGAATTGCAGACCATCTCCCCCTTGGCAGAGTCGACGACCATGGCTCGCCTCCCGCACCTGGGACAGCGTTCTGCCTGGGAATTGGGGTCGCTTCCATAAGCCTCCCCCTTAGAAGACGTATCGTAACACCAAGAAACAAACAGCTTTCTATAGCTTTCAATGAGTCATATTTAAACAACTGTCGCAAGAGTGCTGTAAAGTCCTCTGTTGCTGGAATCTGCGGCTCAAGAAGAGCTTTGCCCGACACTGGAGTCAATCCGTGAGGTGTGGGCACTTCTGGCAGGTTCACTTATCTGCCGAAGATTTGGCAGAGCCTAAAGGGGCTACGTTACCGCGGAGGGCGATTGCCGGCGAACCATCACGAGGTAGGCGACCAAGGCGGCAGTGAACGCCACGAAGTAGCTCACGTCGGCTCCTTCCAACAGGTTCGCGACCGGGCCGACGTAGTTCACACCATATGACGAAAGATTCACAAAAGGCACCGAGACCATCAGACCGACGGCGTAGGAGGCCAGGCCCGCCTTCAAGAATGGGCCCGCACCTTCCACTCCCGACCGTACCACCTTGATATAGAAAGCTCCGAGTATGACGCCGATCCAGGGAGTTATCCAGTAGTCGAGTGTCAGTAGGAAGTTTTGGTAGAAGGTGCCGAAGTTTGATGAGCCCGCAAGCGCCAAGAAGAACCCGACCACGCCGGCCAATAGCACGGTCTGAACTCTACCCGCTTTCTTGTACAGGACAAGAGCGGAGAGCGAGTTCGTGTACAGGTTGAGGGCGTCGGCGGCAACCGCGCCCAGCACAACTGCGAGAAGAGCGAAGATGGAATAGCCTCCTGAAACATTTGCTAGGGCGGCAATCGAATTGAGGTGTGGGTTGTTGGCGCCGACGTAGACGAAGAATCCTATCAGCTCAAGCCAGGCACTTGCAATTGCCCCACCCGCTGTGGTGAAGGCGACGACCTTCCACTTCGAAGTGTTCCGAGGTAGATACCTGGAGTAATCGCTGGCGTAGGGTGACCAGCTCATGAGGTAAGAGAATACCGCTGCGATGACGAGCGCCCAGAAGTAAAGGTTGAATGATGCGGATGTTGTATAGGATGAAAAGCTGGTGCCCATCTTGTCATAGGCGATGAAGGTCACCGCGGCGAACATTACGGCGAGTACGACGGACATGATCTTCTCGAAAAGGTGAATGATGTCGTGGCCGTAGGTCGCTAGGGCCACGTCCGCCAGGACCATTATCCCCGCAGCCAGGTAGAATGGCAGGCCCAGCGCCAATTGGAGCGCGTACCCTCCCAAGACGATGTTGACGGTGAACCAACCTACCGTGCTGACCCAGTTCGCAAGGGCGAACGGGATGTTGCCGTTCCGACCCATCACTGCTCGCGATATCATCATCTGCGGATATCCGAATGTGGGACCCATGGCAGCCATCAGACCCAACAGGAGCCCTCCGAGGATGTTCCCTATCACCACTGCAATAACGATGCTTGAAAATGGAAGCCCAAAAAACAACGACCCGAGGGCGTAATCTGCGATAGTCAAATTGGCCCCGAACCACAACGTGAAGGTGCTGAACGGGAGTCCGTGCCGTTTCTCCTGATCGATGTGCTCTATTCCCTGTTTCTCCAACTTGTAATTTGCACTCTATTCCCCCGAAGCTACGTCATAGGAATTAAGCCTCTTTCGAGTAACGCACTCCCGCCTACCTCCTAGTACACCATCAGTCCTTCGTCTTCAAGAAGCGTATGGAGGACGCTGACGGCCTGGTAGACCTCCTCCTCCTTCTTGGCTCCCGTGCAGACCAACTTTCCGCTGGCGAAGACCAGGAAGACCGTCTTCGGCTCGAGCATCCTGTGTATCAGGCCGGGGAACTGCTCGGGCTCGTACAAGCTCCGAGGCAGCTTCAGGGCGGCCTCCTCCAGCTTGACCCTCCCTCCTAGGCTGACCGACGCGACTATGTTCTGAACCTTCATTTCCGGCTCGTTCTGTATCTTGATTCCCGACTTCCTCAGCTTCTCCACCACCGTCTGGACCGCCTTGAAAGCCTCTCCTTCGCTCTTTGCACCGGTGCACACCATCTTCCCAGTCCTGAAGATCAGCGTGCACGTCTTGGGCGCCTTCAGGCGGAAGGCCAACCCTGGGAACACCTTCGGGTTGTACTTCACGTCGGGAAAGAGCCTAGTGATCTCCTTCAGGTCTATGGGTTGGTTGACCCCAGCCGTGGCTACCACGTTCTCGATAGAAATGAGCGTGGTGGTCTTCGGCATCCAAATCGGCAGTTGATTGGTAGACCCAACATATAAGGACGAGTATCGAGGGATTCTGTTGACCGATCTGCCCGGTAGCCAGAGGGCCGTCTTTCGCGCCGTCTTCTGGATGGCGGGTGAATATGGAATGTCCCTGTCGATCTTCAGCAAGCCCTCAATCTTCGACGGTGATATTGCGAGGTTGTCGTCTTCTGCCCTTTCCCGTTCAGTTACGCGGGGGGAGGGCCATCTCAAAAGGCCGAATGGACAGAGGAATTAAATAGAGGCCTCCGGAAATGGACTCTGGTAATATTCTCTATCCAGTAGTGAATTCGATGACATACAAATCCGATTCGGTACCCGTAATAGTGTTAAAAGAAGGGGCCTCTGAGACAAAGGGAAGGGATGCCCTCAGGAACAACATCAAGGCCGCCAAGCTGATCTCCGAGGTAGTGGAGTCCTGTCTCGGGCCGAGGGGCATGGACAAGATGCTCGTCGACTCGATGGGAGACGTCACCATCACGAACGACGGCGCCACAATGCTCAAGCAGCTCGACGTCCAGCATCCTGGCGCCAAGATGATGGTCGAGATCGCCAAGGCGACGGACAGCGAGGTGGGGGACGGCACCACCAGCGCGGTCATCCTGGCTGGCTCGCTCCTCGAAAAGGCCGAGGAGCTTCTCGACAAGGACGTCCATCCCACCATCATCGTCGACGGCTACACCCTGGCTTCGGAGAAGGCGCTGGACGTGCTGGCCAAGATCGCCATCAAGGTGGACCCGACCGACAAGGAATGGCTCGTCAAGATATCGAAGACGAGCCTGGCTTCGAAGCTGGTGTCCCAGGAGAGCGTGGACCTGTCGAACATCGTGGTCGACGCCGTCCTCCATGTGGTGGAGAAGTCCGGAGAGAAGCTTAAGGTTGACATCGACAACGTCAAGGTTGAGAAGAAGCCGGGGAGGTCCCTCAGCGACACGGCTCTCATCAGCGGGATCATCATAGACAAGGAGGTCGTCCACGCTGGCATGCCGAAGAAGGTGGAGGGGGCGAGAATCGCGCTTCTCAACTCGCCTCTTGAGATTAAGAAGACGGAGATGAGCGCCGAAATCAGGATATCCGACCCCACCCAGATGAAGTCCTTCCTCGACGAAGAGGCAAGGATGCTTAGGGGGATGGTGGATAAGGTCATCGGGATCGGGGCGAACGTGGTATTCGTCCAGAAGGGCATCGACGACATAGCCCAGCATTACCTCGCCAAGGCTGGCATAATGGCGGTCCGACGCGTGAAGGAGAGCGACATGACTCGCCTGGCCAAGGCCACGGGGGGGAGGATGGTCACCGACCTGAGCGACCTGACCCGCGACGACCTGGGGCACGCCGCGCTGGTGGAGGAGAGGAAGATAGAGCAGGACAAGTGGGTCTTCGTCGAAGGCTGCAAGAACCCCATGGCCGTCAGCATCCTGTTGAGGGGAGGCTCCCAGAGGGTGGTGGATGAAGGTGAAAGGGCCCTTCACGATGCGATCATGGTGGTCAAGGACGTGATTGAGAAGCCCTCCGTCGTGTGCGGAGGAGGGGCCCCGGAGGCCGAGATCGCCCATCGCATCAGGGCGTGGACTCACACGCTGTCGGGAAGGGAGCAGTTGGCGGCGCAGGCCTTCGCGGACGCCTTGGAGGTCATACCGCTGACGCTGGCGTCGAACGCGGGCATGGACCCCATCGACACGCAGGTGGACCTTCGGGCGGCGCACTCGAAGAACAAGACTTGGGCCGGGATCAACGTATCCGACGGCAAGGTCGGCGACATGGAGAAGGAGGAGGTCTTCGAGCCTGCTGTGGTGAAGTCCCAAATCATAAAGTCGGCCACGGAAGCCGCCATAATGATCCTGAGGATCGACGACGTGATCGCTTCGAAGGGAATGGGTAGGGAGGGCGGAGGCCCGCCCCCTGGCGGCATGTAGAAAGGTTCTTTTCACATTTCTCTTGATTTGCAAAAGCCCAGCGTCAGCTGGCCTGGAAATTAGAGGGAAGGGGGGGTGCGTCTGCGTTCAGACGACGATGGTAGCTGTGAAGTCGTCTGTGGAAGGCTCGAGATTCCCAGCGCTGACGAGCATCTCAAAAGCAATTAGAAGATGCATTAGAAGAATCGGCCTCGCGCCCCGTCCACTCTAGCAGCCATCATGATATTGCGTTTAACTACATCAGAAACCCTACGCATAACTTAAAGACTTTCAATACGTCAATGGCCCGAGAGCTTGCGAAGATTGCTCAACAGTGTTCAAAGCCGATGTAAGTATTGTCGGACGGGGCGGTATTAATACCTATTACGGGTTCAAGTCGGAAGAACGATGATATAAGATGTTCATAATGTCGATGTACAGTATCGAAGAAAAGGTAGAATATCGTCAACGATTTCTATTATGTACATACCCGTTTCACGCCCTGCCGCAAAGCGCCCGGTCTCAGGGATAGGCGTATTCTCGACATGGTACATTCGTGAATTTGCTGGCGACCCGTTAGCCTAAAATTGTTCGCCATCAACCGACAACTTCACAAAGCCCGTCTACAAAGACCTCATAGATGCGCTCAGCGCTGGGAAGAACCAACAGACAAAGTTGTGGACCAAACATAGCCTTGCAAGTCTTCAAGCGCTCCAGCATCGAGATACACAGTCTGAAGGACGTTAACTGGTTGCGATTCTGCAGAAAGCAACTCAGGCCGATGGCTCAGGCATGGAAACAATCGTGATGCCGTCGTCATCGCATGAGACTCCTCAGGATATCGAAGCATGCCGACTGGTGCAGGAAGGGTTGGCGCTGGCCAAATCGAATAGACACGACGCGGCTGCTGATTTGTTCAGAAAGGCCGCGAATATGGCCACTAGCGCCGAGGCAAAGAGATTTGCGGGCCATAATGCGGCGGTTGCGCTGACAATCACAGCAGTGAACAAGGCCTCGCAATACGGATCTGGGCGCCCTCCAAAGAGCGTTGAGGCTGAAGTTGAGGCCCTGTTCGAAGAGGCTCTACATCATGCCCCAGACTGCATACCTGCGCTCGATCAGTACGGCTATTTGAAGATGTTTCAAGGCAAAGTGAAAGAGGCTACGGAATTGTACAGCAGAGCTGCAGACCTGCAACCCAAGGACTATGATGCACAGAAGAATTGTGCATTCTCGTATGCGACTTCCCACCTATATGAAAAGGCGCTTGACTACGCTAACCGCGCATTCTCGATCAACAACAGAGATGCGGAGCTTGTCGTCCTCATATCCCAACTTCACTACCAAACGAGAGAGTACCTCCGGAGCATAGATTACGCGAAACTCGCCATACAAATAGACCCCGACCAACCGATGGCCCAGGAATGTGCTGGGTTGAGCTATGGAATACTGGGCGAACTGACAGAATCGGACAAGCACCTTAAGGTAGCCCACGAGCTGAATCCAAAAGATGAGAGACTGACCACCCTCTATTACTCTTCTTGGATGGAAATAGCTGGTGAAACGCTAAACTTCAGGGTTACTAGAGAATGGCTCGACGCAAGGGAGTGGCTCTTCCAGCACCACGTACGCAGCAATGACATCGAAGACCAGAGACTCGCAAAACAAAACTCAGAAAAGTTCGCCAGTATCTTCTCCAAGTTCGAATGCCAGCGGTGCGGACGATGCTGTCTGGAAACAAAATGGGCATGCTCGATCGACGCCCACATCATGTGGGAAGACATTCAACGATGGAGAAGCGAGGGGAGAAACGACATACTCAAACTGATTCACGTTTACGAGGGTATGGGTGGAGACATCATGAACGCATCCCGCGGCAGACTCTTGGCAACATGTCCCTTCTTCGGAGGCAGCGTGTCAGGTCAAGCTGGATGCGCGATCCATGAAACCAAACCATTCAACTGCGCAGTTGCACCACTTTACTTCAACCCCGATGGCGTCTGCCCCTACTGCAAGGAAGTCATACCGAAGGAAGCAGACGGTTGCCCGAATTGTGGGCAGTTCATACGGATCGATCCCGGTTTTGTCACTCTTGGATGTCCTGGGCTAGTGCAGATGAAGAGGTCGGCAGCGAAAGAGCTCAGAAGAATGCACCTGAGTATCCTGACCCCGTAATCAGCACCAAGGCAAGCGCCAGCCACTAAGGCTCTTGCCGGGCCACTTCCAGTCAATTCGCCTGCGTGAACGGATTGGAGGAACCGTTCTTGCTTCGCGAAGACGGCTCAGAAGATCTCACAGATCGACGGAATAAGAAAAAGTGAAACATCGTTCGTCTATGAGCCGCCGGTACTGGCGTAGACGAAGCTGTTTTCTTTTCAAATCAGTTCAGATAAAGCTGCGTCTTTGTCTTGCGCGAGGACATTACAGCCGTACTTGGACGAATTCGGAGACGGTAAGATAGCAGATCGTCATTCGAGATGCCTGGATGATCGAGGCCGTCTTCCCCGCGTCTCAACATCAAGGTAGGCCCTCATCGGTCACGAGGATGCCGTCCGGTCTTTTAGCCAATGTGAAATGAGGCCTATGTTAGATCCTAGGATCTGAGTGCGCATTACCTTAGTATCTCGGTTCTAGAGTATCCAAGTCCAAAGTTCATAAGTTCGCAGTTCACAGTCCAGTGCATATGGTAAGACGCTCAGCCATTAACAAACAAGCCTACGGGCGAGAGCTTACCACATTCCCTCCAGCGGTTAACAAGCTGCTTGTTGAGGGCAAGGAACACAGGCTCAAGATCCTGACGGACCCACGCATCATCAAAATCGGATACCGCAGGCGTGCCCCTATTTGCGAAGTAGACTACCAAGGCAAGCGTTACACTCTCTATGCTTCATGGGCTGACCTATCAAACAGCATTGCTATTCTCGACGACAAATTGGCGGAACGGCGCGACAGCCTAAAGGGCAAGATTATCATCCTGAAGAGAAAGGGTCATAAATTTGAAGTCAGGATGGCTCAATGATTTCGCGAGGGATAGACGTTCCTCATTTCGCAGTACAGCATCATGGCGTCGTTGTCGCACTTCTTGAACAGAATCGCGAGGTCGGAATCGAAGAGTTCGGCAAGTGATGTGCAGATGGTCTTCCAGATGACGGAGTCCTTTTCATGCTTCCTTGAAAGCGCGTGGACTCTCATGGCGGCTTGGATCTCTGCTAATGATTTGGAGCCGACTGTCCTCGGCTGGAAGAGCCAGGCCGTCGCAGGGTCAACAATGGTCTGCCTTGCGGCATCCCACAGCTGAGATGCATCCCGCTGATAGTCGATGCTAACCGTCAGGGTCAGGAACAGCAGATGTCGAGTGCTTCCACGAAGGATTCCGGTAGGCGGCTCCGATTCGGGCATCGAAGCTGCGGCCATCAACCCGTCGTGAGTTTCGTTGAACCATTCGCGCAATAAGGGACCTAACTTCTCAAACTTGATCGATAGGAAACCCGTGGCGACGATCCATAACGAAACAGGTACTTCCTTTTCATTCGACTTCAGTTCGACTCAAGGTTGCGGTGGCTACGCACTGGTGTTATTCAACAACCTGAATAGCACTGCAGGCGTCACCCCAAACGTGACGGGCACGTATGCTCCGGCCCCATTCCTTACTGGAGTATGCACGCCGTGAGAATCAGACGGTTCCACTCCGCACTCTTCTGCCGCGGGCACAGGCACGTCCGATGCGGCGGGGGACGCCGTTCTTCCAGCGGGCTTTCCCTTGCGATATAGCACCACACCTCCCACTGCAGGCACCAGTCCAGCTACGATCACTAGGTAGGAGCGCGTAATGTATATTGGGATATGGACGTAGCGGTCAACTATAAGTATAGGGATATGCCATACTACGGCTATGGGCAAGAAGGAGATAGTCGAGCTGTCAGATGAACTGGACGAGAGGTTCAGGAAGGCCGTGGTTGAACGAAAGGGATTGCATAAGGGAGTACTCAAGGAAGCGTTTGAGGAAGCCATTGAGCTGTGGATCAAGGAACAGAAAGCTCTGAAGAAGGAGGCCAAGGAGATTGCCGAAGGAAGACGCTGAACAGCTGCCTTCGTACTTCAACGCATTTACTAAACATCGAATGGTGGAGGACTTCGTGGCCTCCTACATCAATCAGGCCATTACGGTCAGGACAACAAACATGGAGCGGGTGAAGAGGACCCACTTCAAGCCGAACCCAGAACCGCAGATGGGGTACACCCGAGGGTTTTCGTCGTTACAGCCGAGAACACCTGCCGAGTTTTCGTCGTTACAGCCGAGAACACCTGCCGAGACTTCAAGCACGTTTCAGGAAACTTGGGAGAATGAGGCCGTAGAAGACAAACGATTCTCAAACTTGAAGAATCTCGTTCTGTCTTACGCCGACGCACCAGCCGTCGGAGCAGGCAGCAAGAAAGCAATCGAGCAGGAAATGTACCCTATGATAATCGTGCTGAAATCAGAAGGGCGCATCAATGGCGACTTCAGCCTGAAGCCGATTCACGACAAAGAGCATGAACAGATGAAGGAGCTGATACTGAATCTCCAGCAACAGATTGACAGCACCAACAGAGTTGTGAAAAAGCTGCAGAAGAGAATACCGAAGCTAAAGGATAGTATCCCGAAATGACCATCTGCCCTGAATGTGGTAAGGGTTCTCTCTATGCTAAGACCGAGAGGAGAACGGCTCCATGAAATACACCGAGCTGGTGGGCATGGTAGGTTACTCCACGACAACGTCGAGGTGCCTCAAGGCGTTGGAAGCCCAGAGGGCGGTGGAGAAGCGGGTGATGAATGAGCCATACCGTCCAGTGGAGTACAGGTTTACGGAGAAGGGATGGAGGCTCTACGACCTTGCTGCGCAGATCGAGAAGCTGTCCGTAGGATAGGAATCATCACTCCCCAGAGGCAGGACACCCCTCCTCCCCTGCCAACAGGAACAACGAATCTGTGGACCGTTAAAGAGGGAATGCAGATATGCGTCTGAGACATGCTGCCGCCTGACTTCCTGAAGCATCTCGAAGGGGGAGGAGTGCGCCCGCTCCACTGTAGGGTCTGTGCCCATGCGGCCGACTTCGAGAGGGAGCTGGTCTGCCTGAAATATGGAGCATACGTCTTCCTCTACTCGTCGTGTGGGTCCTTCGAAAGGAGGGAGAGGGGACTCCCCATTGTCATGAAGGAAGAAGTCGAAGGGAAGTTCGGGTCGGGACTCGTCGACTTGAGGGGACGAAAGGGATGACCAAGAAGCATAGGGATTGAACGGTGAAGTATAAGTACGACCGCCCGTCAATACAGGTATGAGCGTGTCTGACGGGGGTCGAGATGGAAAGTCCAAGGGGAACCGAAAGGTCGACGATGCCCGAACGAATGCTATACGCGATGCCACTCCTGGCGTCCAGTCCCCTGCACAGGTCAAGGAGATGGGCAGTGAAAAAGCCTACAGGAAGAAGGTGGGAGTGGGTATGGACGATGAACACCACTGAATAGACGCGATTACACCCCAGATCTCATGTAGCCGATTGTCTGTCTGGCGGCGCCGTCTTTGAAGACGGCTAGGTGAGGCTAAATCTACGGTAGTTCGAAGACCTCTACGGCCGCCCGCAAACTCATTTGGACGGTGTCCCATGAATCCTGCTGAACAAGGAGGAGCAGTACCTGGCGTCAGCTCCCATGGCCTTGTCTCCGCTAACAGTTCTTATCACTTTTTCTTGAAGGTTTTTACCTTTTGAAACTCTGTGACGTCTACGCCGTACTTCTTGGCTGCAGCCAGTATCCTCCTTCTTGCTTCTGCGGGGTGACAGTCGCCGAGATCACCTGGTCAAGCCTGGCCATAGCATTTCTGACGTGTGCCGCATCATTGATCGGAAGCTTGCGGTCTATCGGGCACGCGTAAAGGGACGCAGGCAATCGCTCTCTCTTGACCGCAGTTAGCTTTGCCATAATCCTCTCCAGGACCTAGTGTCGACGGAACTGTATAAGCGCTATGATGATCCTTCTTGTGCATTCTAGACGGGACCGGTTGGCGCGGAGTCCTAGTTGTAGTCGTCTCGACCGTTGTGGGCATAAGAAAGGTAGAGACGGACGATCAATGAAGAGTGTGATGTTCCGAGTCACGGTGCTGATACAGCGCGAATCACGCCTTGATTGAATTGGGCTACCATTGAACCTTGAAGGGTGTTCCCCCTCAACCCTTAAGAGCGTTTATCTCGTGATACCTTAGTGCCTTGACTTCCTTCATCGAGTTCGCTGAACGTGTTAGGGAGGAAGCCCAGGCGAGAATCAAGTCGGAGCTGGCAAGGCGGAGCTTTGTCGAACGGATGGCGTTCTCTTTCCTTACGCCGCTTACGGCAAACTTGTTGACCAATCAAGGTGACGGTTCTATCATCATCCATGGTGATGGTTCAGTCCTAGTGGGCTCGGGTCTATCGAGTTCTCCAGATGTCACCGTTCGCGCTGACTTCGACACGTTGCTGCACCTGTACAGTTCCAGAAGCAGAGAACAGTTTCTGAAAGCTGAATCTGAAAACAGGATAAGCGTAGAAGGCCATACGCTAAAAGGCAATCAAGCTAAAGGGAAGCTACGAGAACTCCTGGGTGGATGACTGTGCACCTGTGAGGAAACTCTTTTTCGGAATCTCTTGACGGCTTCTCCACGATACCCCTCCTCCCCCCGACGGTGTTTCTCCTCAATTACTACCTCCCTGTAATAGCCTGCTCAGAGAAGACGGGAAGGTGGTTAGTAGGACGCAGTTCACAGCGAGATTCCCGCAGAACTGCGGCAAGCATGAGAAACTAGACAGTATGCTTCATTTAAGGAGGCACATCGGTCGCGACCATAATGATAATAGGCCGAGTCCGGTAGCTTTAAGGGTCACACATGAAAGAGAAGAAGATAGTCCTTGTAGCCCATGATTCCAAGAAGAGAAGCATGGTCGAATGGGTGGCCTACAACAAAGAGACCTTGAAGGAGTTCGAAATATGGGCCACGGAGAGCACGGGGAGGATGGTCATGAAAGAAAGTGGCTTGCCAGTGAACCTCCTTCTCTCTGGGCCTCTAGGTGGTGACGCCCAAGTAGGCACGATGACCGCTGAAGGAAGGGTTGACGTAATCATATTTTTCTGGGATCCTCTGACTCCTCAACCTCACGATGTAGATGTGAAGACCCTCCTGCGTCTGGCGGTGCTGTATGACGTTCCCATTGCCTGCAATCGAAGCACTGCCGATTTCATCATTTCTTCTTCTATGTTCAGAGATTGGAAGCATTATACAGATGAGCGCAAGAGATTGAAGAGAGGACTTACTTCCTGACCGTAT
Organism: Conexivisphaerales archaeon; assembly: GCA_049509455.1. Lineage (GTDB taxonomy): Archaea > Thermoproteota > Nitrososphaeria > Conexivisphaerales > DTJL01 > DATKKG01. The sequence goes on along the minus strand of JBEKZX010000042.1, from coordinate 1,313 downwards.
ACTCGACGGTGTATCCCTTGTCTTCCGTCGAGAGGAATTTCAGGGTCGAAATCTGACCGCGCATCTCTTCATCATCGGCATATCCGAGTTCCTTGGCCAGCTCGCCCAAGCTTATGTACAAGGCGGCGGGCTTGGTGGCCAGCGCCTTCTCGATCTCCATGGGCTTGATGGCCTTGAGCTCCTCAGGGTAGCCGTGATAGGCTCTTCTTCGCGAGGGTGGACTCCATCGGACCGGGGAAGGTCGGGTTGTACTTCACCTCACGCTGACGGCCTCGCTGTGAGTTCTGAAAAGGTTAAAACAGGTTCTCTGCACGGTAGAGGTCAAGGGTGAGTATGAAAAGATGACCCCGTCGGAAAAAGCGGCTGGCAAACCATACTTCGTGAAGTTCGAGACGCCGAAGGAGCTGGCCGAAGCCGCATACGAAGCGGTACGTCAAGCTAAGCAGACAGGGAAGGTCAAGAAGGGGACGAATGAGACGACCAAGGCCATAGAAAGGGGGACGGCCAAGCTCGTCGTAGTCGCCGAGGACGTAGAGCCTCCGGAAGTCGTCGCGCATCTCCCGATGCTCTGCACCGAAAGGAAGGTGCCCTTCCTGTATGTGGCATCCAAGCAGCAGTTGGGCGCCTCTATGGGGATGGACGTCCCCTCGGCGGCATGCGCCATTACAGAGGCAGGCGAAGCGCAGCCTCTCCTGGAACAGATACTGACAAGCCTCAGCAAGATTCAGGCAGGCTGATCCTAGATGAGCAGCAAGGCCTCCGAAGAGAAGCTGACCCCAGCTGAAGTCATACAGATAGTCGGCAGGACAGGGGTGGCGGGAGAAATCACGCAGGTCAGGGTGAAGATCTTGGAGGGGAAGGACAAAGGCCGAATACTTACGAGGAACGTGAAGGGGCCCATCCGCTCAGGGGATACGCTCATTCTCCGTGAGACCGAGCGCGAAGCTAGGAAGATCAAGTAGGGAGGAATGGCTCTTGCTGTCTCTTAGGAAGTGCAGTTTCTGCGGCAAGGAGGTCACACCGGGGACTGGCCGACAGTTCGTGCGAAACGACGGCTCCGTGTTGTACTTCTGCTCCAACAAGTGCAGGCTGAACCAGCTCAAGCTCAAGAGGGACCCACGCAAGCTGAAGTGGACCTCCAAGCACGTCAAGGGTGGAAAGGGCATTTGAGCGCCGGCGCATTTGACATCACCAAGGTCGGGACCTACTCGTCTGACGAGCTGAAGAACAAGACGCTGGTGCTGGTGAAGCCAGACGCGTTCGCAAGGAAGCTCACGGGTGAAGTCATCAGCAGGTTCGAGGCCAAGGGCTTC
>JBEKZX010000041.1:0-13018 GCA_049509455.1 Conexivisphaerales archaeon | reverse complement strand
TCCCTCTCCACTTCGTGCTCCCAGAACTCCAGGAGGGTCCATCCGTCGCGTCTGAGGGACTCCCTGACTCTCGCGTCCCGTTCCACGTTCAGGGCGAACTTGCGCTCCCAGAAGCCGGTGTGACAGGCAAGCATCAAGTGTTGCAGCTGTAACCTTTTATATGGAAACGCTTATATATAGACACGCCTAATACACTATGCAATGACTAATATACTAACAGCAAACATGCAGCCGACGTACTTGTTCGCAAATGTCGAAAAGCGCGAGCTTAACGCAGTGTTGCACAAGCTGAAGGAAGTCAGTTACATAAACTGGTTCGGAAGCACTTCCGGCCGCTTCGATCTCGTAGCCTCACTCAAGGGCAATGACGTGCAGAAGACTTACGCAGCAATCAAGGAGATCAGATCTATGAACGGCGTACTCTCGACTACCTCTATGTACCCCTACGAATATCTGGCGAATGCACATAGCAATGGCGCCCACGCGATGGGTCAAGTGTTCCTGAGGGTGGACAAACCCGTGCAGGACATACTGAAGTCATTGATGAGCATCTCCGGAGTATCGGACGCCTCGGTCGTATCAGGCCAGTGGGACATCCTTGCAACAGTGAAAGGGGAATCCTACGAAGAGATTCTCGCGAATACGATTCAGAAGATCTCGCAGATTGACGGAATAAGAACAAGTGAAACATCGTTCGTCTACAAGCCGACGGTATCAGCGTAGACGAATCCTTCTTTCTTTCAACTTAATTCAGATAAGGTCGCTATTTTATTCTGCAGCAAGGACCCTAGGACCTTGCCTGGACGAATTCGGCGATGGCAGGATAGAGAATCGTCGTTCGAGATGCCTGGAGGGGCTGAGCGGCCAGGCCCCTCGGACTATGCTTTGGCTTCTTCCTTAACCGAAGCTGTCCTGCTTCTGTCTATCTCCTGCCGCAATATCCCGTACGCTCTCGAACCTTCATCCCTGCCTAGGATTAAGATCGTTTCTTCCCCGATGTAGGTATGGCGTATCTTCACCCCCTGGCGGTAGAGCAATTCGGTGAGGAAGAACCCGAACTCGGGGGTCGTTTCAACGGCGGGGGAGAGGTGGATGTCCAACCTTGACAACTGGGTCGTTTCGCTCGCAATCTGTATCTTGTCAAGGGACGGCCGGATCAAGGAGTTATACTCGCCTTCATCGGCGATCAGCTTGATCGAGCTGGAAAGTTGGAACAGGTGGATGGGCTCGCTCAGGGTGGGAGATAGCTCGGCTAGCCGCTTCACGATGAGAAACAGCTCTGACTTCTTGGCCTTGATGGTCACGTCCACCACGTCGCTGGCCAGCGTTATTCTGGCGTCCCTTAGGATGGGGAGTGATTCAGGCGTGACAGCTTCGGTGATGGTATCGGAGAACCTTACCAGGGCGACCACAATCGTGTTGACGCTGGTGGGCCTCTCCGCCAACCTCTCGACCTCGGGTTTGATGCTCGCGGCCAGGGCGTGATAATTGATTATCTTCAGTTTGAGACACTCATAGAGGGCTGGGTTGTGGGTTACGATGGATGCCACCACGGCAGGGATGGTTGCCTTCTTGCTTGACAAGGCTGACCTAAATCTAGAACAGGCGCATGTAATACTTAACCATTCTCTTAGGACATATCTATATACTAAGTAATGTCTATTACTAAGAGGGAATGGAAGTCGAATCCGAGCAGAACCCCGGCGTCAAGGCCGTGAAACGACGGCTCTTGAGCGAGCCTACGGTCTCCTGCCATCCACATAGCTTGTCGGATTCGGGTGGTCGATCATGTTTGGAAAAAACGCAACAATAAACACACATAACTATAACAGCAAGCCCTTGCCATGAAAATAATTGAGGCATAATTATGTCTGAGAAGAAAGAAGGGACCTTAGCCGTTAAGAAGGAAAAGAAGCCTGAGCTTGCCGTCAGAGAACCTCAACCCACTTGGATTGAAGACTTCAACAAGATATTAGAGCCATTTCGCCTGATGCCGTGGGATCCATTCAGGGGATTCGAGTGGCCTCTTGAATATGAGCTGCCGACGAGAATACCCTACGTCGATGTCATCGACTCTGGCAACGAGTATGTCGTGAAAGCGGAGATTCCAGGGATCAAGAAGGAGGACGTGGAGATCGAAGTCGGGCCGAACGAAATGGTGCTGAACGCCAAATCTGATGTGAAGACGGAGGAGAAGGGAAAGACCTATCTGCACAGGGAGAGGGCCTTCTCCACTTTCCACAGGCACATAGGCTTCGGCGAGACGGTAAACACGGAAAAAGTGTCAGCACACATTGTCGAAGGCATACTCGAAGTGAAGCTTCCCAAGCTTGGGCCCAGGCCTCAAAAGAAGATCAGGAAACTAAAAGTTCAGTGAACCCTTTCAGTTCAGTGAACCCTTTCTCCATCTGTTTTTCCAATACTCGAGCCTAGTGTTGGAACCGAAGAAGGCGGGCCAGCGGTCGCGTCCGATTCGCAAGAGCCGATGGCTCAGTCAAGGATATGACGGGCTATTGAATGAATGACCATCAATGTGACTTCGTTCGACGAGCCCGTCAACCCCATGCACCACTGCACCTGTGAATGGTGCCGTCTGGGTTCTTTGCGTCCGTCCCTCCCGTTTCGGCGTTTCTCTCAAAGTAGATCCAGGCCCCGCAGAACCTGCACTGAACCAAATTCCTGCTCATGATAGCCTTAGGCCTCCTTGGCCGCCTCCGATCCTTGGGCCCGGGGGCGAGAGGAGATGACCTGCGCTGGAGCAGCTTCCGTCATGTCTGGGATGGACCTCAAGCATGGAATCAACCTGCAGAGTCTAATAAAGAGGCCTTCTTCAGCTGCTCCGTCACCTATTCGGAGTTCCCTTCGTTCTTCAGCTCCCCGGCGGCCTCGCCCCTGGACAGCTTGTCGGCCCTCCTCTGCTCTGCCTCGTAGAGCGTGTGCATGTCCTTGTAGGCCACCCCCTTCCCCTTCGTATCCTCCTCGACGACGGACGACCGCTGGACCGGCCGTTCCAATGCAATCTTGGTACGATTGGTGGACGGGCGGCCCCTCAACGAACCCTATCTTACAACCGGGTGCGGTTATTCAAGCCCAGCGTTGCGAGAATCCGATCAATGACTCCTGCCCCTACTAGCAGCCGACGAGTATTCTTCAAGCGAATCTCTAATCACCGTAATCATCCCTGCCGCTAGGAAGGCCTGGAACGGAACCAGATATCTTACGCTTTTCGCCTTCGCTATCGCTCGAGTGCCATTCTCTTTTCGGTAACTCGCGAGGAAGGAGTCAGCGACGAGCTTCATCCCTTCCTCCTTCATAGCGCTCCTCGCGGAGAAGTAGAGAAATTCAGCGAGATCCCACGCCGTATCGCCATTCTCAACGGCTTGCTCGAGGTCGAAAAGACTGATTCCGCCTTGGCATACGAACGCGTTATCTGCTTTTGTGTCTCCATATACGAGACCAGCGCTGTGTAGCTTTGCCAAGGTCTTGGCATACTTCTCGACATACTTGGTGTCTGTGCTCTTCCCACTAGTTACCCTATCGACAAACTTGGAGAGCGGTGCTCCCTTCACATACTTCGTAACCAAGATCTTTTGGTCCAGCGCGATACCGACTATGCTGTGAGTACCTATTCCAAGTTCACGTAGCCGTTTGACACCTTCATATTCCCGCTGGAGTCTTGCAAAAGGAGTCATGGTGAATTTCTTGCCGGTAAATGCCCATAGGTTGAGGAGCGCCCACTTCACGGACTTCAGATCGGGAAAGCTCTTCAGGACGTAGTCCACTCGTCTTCCTTGGCTCGAAATCTCGAGCAGCTGCGTGGAAGTGTAGACCTCTCCCTTCTTCCTCTCTTTGAAGGTGAAGGCTCCGTGGAACCCAGACATCCGCGCAAGCTCTTCGTTTATCTTACTTGCGTCATCAAAGACAACCCCTTCCTCGAGGCGGAGCAGTTTCTTCGGACGGTCGAGCTCGACTGGGGACTTGAATGCCCCTCTTCTGCCTAAAGCCCCGGCGTGAACGTCGGTTCCGACGACCCCGGTTCCCGCCAAGACATCGTAACCTTTGCCCGTGGGTTGGGTGGTACCCTCCTTCGCGGGTGACAGGAGCGTGACTATCTTCGAGAGTATATTCGTGGGCACCTCGCCGGGCACGATCCTGACCGATTCATCAGTAATTTCTATCACCCCGCTTGAAGCAAGAGATTCCGCCGCTTCGCGAAACCCACGAACTGTGAACTCTAGGTTCCCTTTCCTGTTGACGCATGTGTAGGTGCTAGCAAAGGCGTAGGTCGCCTCGGGGAAGACGCTGGCCCTCTTGTGCAGCTTGTCGAAAAGGAAGTACTCGTAAGGAAGGATCAGGCTTGAAGCCAAGCCGCCATATTCGGACTGGATTTCAATCAGCTCTTCGGCTATGATCCTCTTCTTGTATTCCAGCTCCACACTTCGAAAGAGGTCCGCACCGACTATCGGTTCGTAGATGTTGAGAAACCTGCCTACGACGAACTCCCTAGGAGATGACCTGCTCGCTTCTTCGCGCAGGACTGACTCGTCTACGATGAGCGCTGATGCCTGAATGGGTGCCACGGCTTGCGTCGACTTTACTCCCTCCTCGAAGCCCTTCGCAACAACGATTACGTTGTAATCAGAGTCTTCTCTGGCAAACCCCGCTACCCTGGAGCCGTACGCGCAAAGGGCGACAATGCTCTCTTTCTTGACGAAGGATTCGGCAAGGCTATGGAGTTTGGATTTCTCCCTGGCAGAGAGCCTGCTCTTCAAGGCTTCACCATCTTTCCGTCTTTTTGATATTTCTGACGACTATTTAAGTCAACGGGGGAAGTAACGTCAAAGAAATTGGATGAGAAAGCATATTCTTTCAGTGCTGGTGTCCTCGCGGTGATTGCTGGTCTATCGGCTCGTCAAGGGCGAGAATCTCCTCACCGGCAAGTGACTGTAACCTCTGATTCCTCCTGCTGGCACCGCAAGCGCGGCGGGAACTGGGACGCAGGTCGGGCCGGAAGCTCTCCCTCACGGTGAAGTATGCGCGGTAGGACGGCTGGCTGGTGGCAGTTGGAGACATGAAGAGAAACAACCGACGGTTCGATTGCCGAAGCGAGTCGAACGCGGAGGTTCCTTGCCGCAGTCGTGGAACTTGGCGGAGTACGAGGCGTCCCCATGCGCATCTTGCAGTCACGATACGCTTAGACAACGGCGAAGCTGGGAGATAGATTGAACAGGATGATCAAGCTGGGCTCGCCAGGGGCCGCTGCCGTGATCAGATCATCGGTTTGGTCGTGGGGTCTCTCCTAGAAAGAAGGATCGAAGCCGTCGCAAGAATCGCGCCAATCCAATACAGGATAGAATACGTCTGGTGAAATATGGGCGCTGAGAATCCGGAGGCGTACAAGGCCTCGCCCATGGAGAACAGTAGACCGATGATCGCCGTCCCTCCTCCGAGACCTATGAGGGACCTTCCCGAGGATCCATGTCTGCGCAAGAGCAAAGCTCCTCCAACGATCACCAATAACCCTCCGAGTCCGACGAGGAACGTTAGGCATAGGATGGCAAGCTGCACCACCAACTGGCCAGAACCGAGGCTCAATCCGAGATATGCATCTGCATCGACTAAGCCCGTCAGGAGTATTGAGCCCGATCTGACGCCGCTCGCAATCAGGACCAAACCCGCGATCACGGCAAGAACGCCCGCTCTCCTGAACGATCTCGGCACCACCTCCTTCATCGTCATCACCTGTGCCGTCCCGCCGGTGACTCGTGTAACCCAGCCGGATCATTCATTGGAGGCTCAAAGGGCGTGCACATCACTGTGCTATTAAATCTTGGGCCGCTTCGTTCTTGATTTCTACGGCCTCCCTGTCCTTGGGGTCCAGTGCCTTCTTCAGCTGCTTCGTGACCAAATCGGAGTTCTCCTCGTTCCCCAGCTCCCCGGCGGCCTCGTCCCTAGACAGCCTGTCGGCCCTCTTCCGCTCGGCCTCGTAGAGTCCTAGATGGTTCTGATTCCCTCCTACATTGATGACTTCGACTTCACTTCCTCCGCTTCTAGCTCAACATCACCGTTTCGTGGAGCGTCACCTCTTATTCACTCTAGGTCAAATCCCTACCAACTCCAGCGATTATTAGGGGAACGGGTTTCATGGTTTGCGCTCGAGGTGCCTAGTGTTGACCGTGTCTCCTCTCCTGATCAGGAAGCTGCCGCCCGAGGTCCAGTCCATCCTCTCGAAGCTGACCAGCGTCGAGAGGGAGCTCCTCAACGAAAGCCGGGACCACAGCTGGGTGTGGGGCGGGGACAGCATCGTTGGGCGCCTGGTGGGGAGGGACGTCTACACTCTGGGTTCATTCGAGCTCGACTTCCTCCCCGTCGACCTGCTCCCTCGAAAGGAGCTCCCTCCCCTGCCGGACGGCGTGGCCATAATACCGGGGTTCGCCTCCGGACGCTTCCAGCCGGTGGCGATAGTGGTCATGGGGGAATACGATGACCAGGAGAAGCTCATGCTCGAAACGATCGAGTACGTCTCCGCCCGCTGCAGGGGGGTCACGAAGTACGTGATCTTCTACGCCGTCTCGTGGAGCGGGCTGGCCTGGGCCAACCATAGGGACTCCATCAGGGCCTCCGGGGCCGTCTCCATCCTGAAGATGCTGGGCTGCGAGCCGGTGGTGCTGAACCCGCTGTACTGAGCCCATGAGACTGAAGTACTTCGCCAGAACCCTGTCCGAAGTGCGGTTCCACGAACGTAATACCGATTGAGTATGGCCTGCCAGACTTCGAGAGGTTGGCCAAGGAGCTGAAGGGGCCGGGCCATCAAAGGTCGTTCCTGGGAGGGTGCCTCTACGTCAGCGGCAAGTCTCCCGCCTGGTTCTGCGCCGACTGCTATAACCGATTCGGGGTCTACCGGGAGCCTGTCGGCGAAAGTGCTGACATGCGAGAGGCGAATCAACAGGCGGAAGAGATCCTAGCCGAGGCGGCCCAGGCTGGATTGAGCTCTCCTTGATGGGCGTAGTATAGGAGAAGCTCGCTCGGTTTGCTGTTGGAGAGGAGATCGATATCATCAAGATCGACTATCCCTTCCGTCCCCTCAGGTCGATTAGTCCTCGTCCGAACTTCCTCCCTACCTCCTCTCTCGTGACGACAGAGTCCCTCTCCCCTTTCGAAGGAGCTGCAAGACGAACAGAGGAAGATATAGGCCCCATACTCCAAACAGACTAGCTCCCACTCAAAGTCGGCCGCGTGACCTTGACCTCTACAGAGCGATGTCTTCATATACCTATTACTGCAGTGGTAATCAGCATGTCATACTATGAGCTCTGGACAATCCTGGGGAACTGGAAGTCAGAGTTCACGACGGAAGACTTCGCTAGTGCTTTCTCTAGTCCTGATCCATCCAAAGTCCTATTCGACATGACAAAGAAAGGCCTCCTAGAAAGGATAGGCCGCGGAAAATACAGAGTCAAAAGCCCAGACCGCTACCTGAGCTCAAAATACGATATCGGAGGCGCGTATGATCTCTTGAAAAGGTCTAGACTTCCTTATGCTCTGACCAACGTAGACGGGGTGTTCGTGTGGACCAAGGGTGGGTACAACGCGAACAGGTTCTTTGGGTCTTATCCAATATACATCGAGGTCAACGAGTCTGACAACGAGAAGTGGAGGACATTCTTCTCCATCAACGACAAGAAATGCATCGTAGAGGGTTCCAAACCGGCAGAGACATTGTACGGCATCTACTTTGTCCTCAGGCTAACGGCTAGCGTCGGGTATACGTTCGTCGATGGGCTGAGCGTCGACCCTCTGGACAAGGTGGTCGAGTACTGCCGAAGAGATCCGTACACGTATGCGCCAGCGCTAGAGATGCTCGATAAGAAATACAATCTTGGTCTGAACGCTGAATATGAGGATGTTCCGATGACCAGATGATCCGCCAGAGCCTCGTAGCAAGAGAAGCGGAAGTCATCCGGACGCTGCAAGCCATTTACGGGATGAGAGAGAACTTCACACTGATAGGTGGCTATGCAGTCAACGCATATTCTCCTCTTCCACGGTACTCCGCAGACTGCGACATAGTCATTGCAAATCTACAATTCGATGGGTTCGCGTCATCTTTCAAGACTCAGGGCTACGCGAACGAAGGAATGATCTATCGGGATGAGCCCAGTAAACTTGAGACATGGAAGTTCATCAAGACAATAGGCCAGGATGAGGTCTTTGTAGATCTGTCGGTTGGCGGTGTTAGATGTCGCCAGACAGAGGCAATCTGGAAGGAGGAAGAGATCCGAAAGACGTCGCGGGAGCTTCGGGTGACAGGCGTCAGCGGCTCGGTGCTCTCGAAGGTGGCCTCAAGGGAACTGCTGATTGCGATGAAGCTGCACGCCGGAAGGGACCCCGACTTGAGAGACGTGGCGATGCTTGTGAGGGGAGCAGACTGGGACAAGATCAGGGAACTGAGCGCTAGGGGCTCGGCCAAGAAGCTAATTCTCCGTTTGAACGCCGATATTAAGACCCTCGGCGAAAAGGGATTTGAAGATCGGCTCAAGGCCGCCTACGCTTCGAAGCAAAACGAAGGTGAACGCGTCAGAACTGTCTTAGGCGAAGTCAACCGTCTTCTCAAAGAGATGCAGGAGTCGAAAGCAACAGAATGAGCCCACGGACCTTTTGGGTCCTAGCCATGTCAGGTTCGAATGTACGGCAGGCTCTTCCGCGCAAAAACCAGGCGCTCGGGAATGCTTCCTCAACTATCGTCATTCGACTGTTTCATAATATCGCACCGTGTTCTTGAAGCCGAGCACTCCTATGGCATATTCAGTATATGCATAGTGATGTTCAGCGTGGTGATTCAGCTTCGTCGGGGTCTTCGCATCTTGTTTAGGATTACACACATCGCAATTCCTGTGGCGAGACAGTCTGACTCGAACTCCCTAAAGCTCTATGATATCGCCTTCTTTCAAATCGCCTGCGCGTTTTGACCGAGACATCTTTCCTTTGTTTGCCTTTGCGTTCTTAGCATAAGTGCATCGTTGGAGCAATTGTCTTCTAGACTTTTACCGTGTCCCTGTCCTTGGGGTCCAGGGCCTTCTTCAGCTGCTTCGCGACCCAGGAAGAGTTCTCTCAGTTCTTCAGCTCCCTGGCGGCCTCGTCCCTGGACAGCCTGTCGGCCCTCTTCTGCTCCGCCTCGTAGAGAGTGTGCATGTCCTTGTAGGCCACCCTCTCCCCCTTCGTGTCCTCCTCGACGACGGACGACATCACCGTCATGATAGGGGTGAGCGCCCTTTAAGGTTCTACGCTGTCCCTGAGCGAAGAGGGCGCTAGGCACCTAACCAATTAGGTGAATCCCAAGTCAACATCACAGAGTCGATTCGGTTCCCACTAGGTTGTCCCGAGCGTTACCATTCCAGAAGAACAGGAGAATCAGTTGGGAAGGTTATCTAGTGGTCTATCGAGAATTGTATGTGGTTATATCTGCTGACCTTCTAAATCATCATGGGAGAGGTCGCAATCAGCCGAAAGCCGGCGGGTGTGGAGGATGTAGCTGCGAGCTACAACGCCATCAAAGAATTCGAAGGTAGGAAATACAGCGGAATGAGGGTTGGCGGTAGCCATAGCTGGTACTATCGGCAAGGGGAATGGAAGGAGACAAAGGTCGCTCCCGACAGATGGCAATTTACCTACGCTGTGAACAAACTGAGGAAATGGAACGCGCCCGAAGGATCAGGGGCTCCTGTGGGCACCGAATACCACTGGTACATACTTGCCCGCCAGAATGTGCGGAAGCTCAATGCTAATGAATACACCACATCCATGACGGGAATGAAATACAAACTAGCTCATCGGCGAGCGGATAGTGAAGAATGGAGTGCGAGCGAGCGGGCCCAGCTCAGACGGTTGATTAGGATATTTGAAGAGAATATCATCCAGCTGCGGCACGAGCTGGGGGAAGCGGAGAAGGAGGTGGGGGCGGTGCCTCGGGAGGCGGAACCCTTCGTCAGGACGACAGACAAGCGACGGAAGGCGATGACCGGCGGCCGGAGAATACCGCCGAGGAATCTGCCCCCTAGCGTCATGATAGCACAGCCGCCGCTTGAGATGTACATGGTGCGCTGAGCAAGGGCCTCGTCATGTCAGCAAGACTTGTTTAGGTGGGATTCCGGAGCCCGTGCTGGGCGAGCGGCGCGTGGAAAGCAAATCCTTCGGCTGGACGGCAAGGCAGGTGACCGCGCTGGGGATGGGCACTTACTACGACTTCCCGTGGATCATCAAGTCTCGGGCGGGCGTCGTCGCGGGAGGGGAGGCGAAGGTGGCTGCACTCAGGGTGGGGCTCGATGGCGGCATCCGCCTGATAGACACGGCTGAAGTCTACAACTCCGAGCCTCTTGTCGCCAGGGCGATCGACGGATTCCCGAGGGAGGACCTCTTCATCGCCACCAAGGTGATGTTCCTCCACCTGCGGCATGACGCGCTCGTGAAATCGCTTGAGAGGAGCCTCAGGAAGCTGAACTTGGGCTACGTCGACCTATATCAGGTCCACCAGCCGAGCCCCTTCGTGCCCATCAAGGAAACCATGTCCGCCATGGAGGAGATGGTGGATAGGGGCCTCATCAGGTACATAGGCGTCTCCAACTTCTCGCTCAGACAGATGGTTGAGGCGAACGATTCCCTGAAGAAGCACCGCCTCGCGTCGAACCAGATGCCCTACCACCTCGCCGATAGGCGGATGGAGAAGGAGATACTTCCCTACTGCAGGAAGGAGAACATGGCACTCCTGGCGTACTTTCCGCTGGGGCATGGGAAGCTAACCTCTAGCAGGGTACTGTCGAGCATCGGGCAGAAGTACGGCAAGACTGCTCCTCAGGTGGCGCTCAACTGGCTGCTGTCGCAGGAGAACGTGTTTCCCATTCCCAGGGCCTCAAACGAGGCGCACGTCATGGAGAATATCGGGTCCGTCGGCTGGAGGATGTCGGCCGAAGACAGGTCCGAGCTAGAGAACGCCTACCCTCCTCCGGCCTGACCAGGGGATCTTGTCAGAGACCCTTCTTTCGTGAGCAGGAGAACATCCAGCTGTAGAGGGAACTGGCCCGAGCGGGACCTGTATCCAATAGGGTTTAGGTACCTTGCAAACCTTGTAGGATTTGCAACATATGATCATCCAATAATGCTACTATCGGATGTCTCTAGAAGCCCGACTTCCAAACGAGTCAGACTTCGACCGTGTCCTTGTCCCCGCCTTCAGCTGGGCTTTGCCTTCCTCCATGCCATCCCCTTGCCTAGCGGGATGGTTCCTGGACCAACGACGGAGTTGGTCACTATCGCGAAGCTGGTGTACGCCGCCAGGCAGGCGGTGATGATTCCAAGGTACCCTCCTATGGTCGTCAGGCGGGAGATGCCGTAGAGGTCGCCCGCCCCGAGGAAGAAGAAGGTGATCCAGAGGAAGAGGAAGACGAGGCTCAGGGCGCGGGTTATGCTCATGGACGGTATCCACATGTAGAACGTGAATATCCCCCACAGGATGAGGGTCGCGCCCACCGCGCTCGAGATGGGCGTTATGATGCTCATGCTGGCAAGGAGCACCAGGAGGGCGTAGAAGAGCCAGAAGGCGCCGTAGCTGCAGAACGCCGTGAACCCGAAGGTGTTCCCCTTCCTCATCTCGAAGACGCCCGTAAGGAGCTGGCATAGGCCTCCGTAGGCCAGCGCCAGGGGAAGCACTACAGCAGTTGTAGTCGAAGGTAACCATCCAGCGTTGGCGAAGCTGAGCAGGAAGGTGGTGAAGGCGAAGGCTGCCAACCCCAGAGGGGCGGGGTCAGCCGCCAGGGCCTTATCCATGGTGACGCTCACGATGTTTCAACTCCAACAAGCACGGCCTTCAATTCTGTCTTCAACTCCTCGTAGCTCTGCTTTGCCTCCTCTATGCTCGTTCCGTCCTCCAGAGTCGTGATGTCCCCCAGCGCCCTTTCTTCGACGATGGCTCCCAGCAGGCGTCTCATGATCTTCCCGCTCCTGGTCTTGGGTAGCTTGCTTACGAAATAGATATTCTCTGGTGCGGCTATGGATCCAAGGTTGTGTCTCACATGGTTTATCAGCTCCACTCTCAGCTGTGGTGACGCTTTGCTATCTGGCCTGAGGGTGACGAACGCCACGGGTACTTGCATCTTTATCGGGTCTGACTTCCCTATCACCGCCGACTCGGCCACGGCTGGATGAGAGATCAGGACGTCCTCTAGCTCGGTTGTGCTGATCCTATGGCCGGCGACCTTGAGCACCTCGTCGGCCCTCCCGAGGAACCAGAAGTAGCCGTCTTCGTCTTTCATAGCATAGTCCGCTGCGAAGTACATTCCAGGAATCTTCTTGAAATATGCCTCCCTGAATCTCTTCGGGTCCTCCCAGACGGTCATGAGCTCTCCCGGCCATGGCCTCTTTATGACCATGAAGCCCTTCTCGTTGGGACGAGCTGACCTACCATCTTCTGTTATGACGTCGGCATCAACGCCCGGCAGGGGGAGCGTAGCAGAGCCCGCTTTCAGCGGGATATTGGCGATTCCTGGCTGAGGGGAGACCATTATACCTCCAGTTTCAGTCTGCCACCACGTGTCAACGATTGAGCATCGGTGGTTCCCCACGTTCCTGTAGTACCACTGCCAGGCCTCGGGATTGATAGGCTCGCCCACCGAACCGAGCAAACGAAGAGAGAGTAGGTCGTGTTTCTTCACCCACTCTTCTCCATACTTCATATGCATCCTGACGGACGTCGGAGTAGTGTACAGTATGGTGACGCCGTACCTTTCGATCATTTCCCACCATCTGTCAGGGGCAGGGTGATCGGGCGCGCCCTCGTACATGAACGAAGTGACACCTCTTAGGAGCGGGCCATAGACCACATATGTATGGCCTGTAACCCAACCACAGTCCGCCGTGCACCAATAGATGTCGTCGTCCTGGACGTCGAAGACGACCTTCTGCGTATAGTAGGACCAGAGCATGTAGCCGGCGGTGCTGTGGACGACGCCCTTGGGTGTCCCCGTCG
>JBEKZX010000040.1:0-13080 GCA_049509455.1 Conexivisphaerales archaeon | reverse complement strand
GAGGAAGGGCACCTTCCTTTCGGTGCAGAGCATCGGGAGATGCGCGACAACTTCGGGCGGCTCTACGTCCTCGGAGACGACGACGAGTTTGGCCGTGCCTCTCTCTATGGCCTTGGTCGTCTCGTTCGTCCCCTTCTTGACCTTCCCTGTCTGCCTAGCTTGACGTACCGCTTCATAGGCGGCTTCGGCCAGCTCCTTCGGCGTCTCGAACTTCACGAAGTATGGTTTGCCAGCCGCGTTTTCCGACGGGGTCATCTTTTCATACTCACCCTTGACCTCTACCGTGCAGAGAACCTGTTTTAAACTTTTCACAATTCGTACCGGGGCCGTTAACGTGAAGTGAAGTATAGGCCCACCTTCCCGGGTTCGACGGAGTCAATCCGGGCGAAGAAGAGCCTCTCCAGCTGCACCGTAGCATCGACCTTCTCTTCTGTTATTTGCGCCTCGGCAAGGCCTGTCGCCACCGAGGCGTCACTCATCTTCACGGAGAGTTCGGCGGTATTTCCCGACACCAGCCACTGGATGGCCTGGGCTTTGGCGCGCCTTGCCTCCTCGACGCCCAGGCTATCGAAGTCGACGGCCAGTCCGCCGGCGAAGGCTCTCCCGCCCTTGACGTTCATCAGGCCCATTAGGCGCACCACCCCCCCCTCGGTAATGGTTGGGACGTCCGACCCGTTCACGATTAAGTGTGCCTCCCCGCCAACAGTCGGGACATCGAAGACCCGGTTTGGCCTGTCCGACATCTCCGGATGACGGGGCATCTCCACTCGTATGTCCCGTGTGAGCCCCTTCACCACCAGCGGGACCCCTTTGTCCACCACAGCGAAGTACCTGGAGCTCCTCTTGTCTATGATCTGCCTATTCGCCGCCAGCAAGTTGTCCCAACTGACGATGGCGTCGGTCCCCTTCGGTCCGACATCATATATCAGGCGGCGTATCGCCTCGACCGAGATTCCACGCCTCTTCAATGCCCTTAGCGTGGCCAGGCGTGGGTCGTCGTACCCTTCGTAGAGCTTCTGACGTAGCCCTGCCTCTATCTTGCTCTTGCTGAGCACCCCTCCTTCGATCTTCAGCCTCCCGTAGTGGATTGCCTCGGGATAGTCCCAGCCGAGGGTCTTGTAGAAGAACTTCTGCCTCACCATGTTGGTGTAGTGCTCCTGTCCCCTGATTATGTGAGTCACGCCCATGAGGTGGTCGTCGAGGCCTGCCGCCCAGTTGTATAGAGGCCATGCTCGATACTTCGAGCCGGTGCGAGGGTGCCGGTGCCTCCGGGTATCAATGATGCGCAGGGCGGGCCAATCCCTCACGGCCGGGTTGGGATGGTTGAGCTCCGTCTTCACCCTCATCACCGCCTCGCCCTCTCCGTAGGTGCCATCCAACATCTTCGCCCATCGTCCGAGGTTATTTTTCACGCTCAGTCCGCGGCATGGGCAAGCCTCTCTCCTAGTGACCAGCGTATGGAAGGTGTCTTGGTCGCAGGTGCAAACGTATGCTCCTCCCTTTGATATCAGCTCCTCGGCGAACTTGTAGTAGATCTCCATACGGTCGCTCTGGATGTATTCCTCGTCTGGGCTGCAGCCGAGCCAGCCCAGGTCTTGCAAGATGTAATCGTAGAACACAAGGGACGACTTTTTCAGCCGGGGATCGGTGTCTTCGAAGCGCAGGACGAACTTCCCTCCGTACATCCTGGCGTAGTCGTGGCTGAGTATGATTGCCCTGGCCGAACCAAGGTGGAGAACGCTGTCGGGGTTGGGCGCGAACCGCGTCCTGATTTCCTTGTACTTCGCGAAGTTCGGCAACGGCGGGAGCTTCCTCTCCTCCTTGGCCTGTTTCTTCTCCTCGAGCGCCTCGGGGTACCTCCTGCGGAGCTCCTCCTCCTGCTGCGCCAGGCTGAGCCTGTCAACCTCGCCGCAGACGCGGCTCACCGTGGTCATGAGCTCCTTGGCATCCTTCTTGAGAGTCGGAAAGTCGGAGATGGTTTTGCCCAGTGTCGACCCGACGTCAGGCTTGCCCCCGTGGCGGAAGGCGTTGGCTAGGGCGTTCCTCCTGATTGCGTCAAGGACCTGCTCCGTGAAGGTCAACGTATGACTAGGGGCATTGTCCGCATGTTTCTATATCTTTCTTTCCACGACGTAGCGGGCCAAGTCGGCAAGCCAGTGCTTGTCTTCCCCGGGGAGCTTGCCGAGGTAATCAACGGCCTTCTCTACGTGATCGAGGGCGAGGTTCCGGGCGGCCTTGTCGATCTCAAGCCTTCGAAGGACCTCTACCGCCGCCTCCACCTCCTCCTGTTTAGCCTCTACGTTACCCCACACCTTGAGCAGGAGGGTACGGTCCCTTTCCCTGCTCCTCTGGACGGCCATGAATATCGGAAGCGTCTTCTTCCCCTCCTTGAGGTCGTTGCCCACAGGCTTCCCCGTGACCGCCGAGTCGCCCACGACTCCGAGAAGGTCGTCCACTATCTGAAAGCCTATGCCTACGTTACGTGCGTACATCCGAGCGTTTACCATGTCCTCCTTCCCGCCTCCTCCTGCGATCACGCCCATGACCGAGGCCGCCTCGAAGAGGGCCGCTGTCTTCTTCTTGATGATTTCGTAATACTGCTTCTCAGTGTAAAGCTCGTCCGTGGCCGCCTTGACGTCGATGGCTTGTCCTTCGCACAGCACTATGAGTGACTCGGCCAGCAGCTCGACGGCTTCGTCCAGCCTGCGGTAGTCGCCCGCCAGCGACGGCGTCTCTGCGACGAGCTTGAAGGCCTCGGCGAACAGCACATCTCCGGCCAGGATCGCCAGAGGTTCCCCGAACCTCTTGTGGACCGTCGGCACTCCGTGCCTTATGTCGTCCCTGTCCATGATGTCATCATGAATCAGTGTGAAGTTGTGCACTAGCTCCACGGCTGCGGCGGCGGGAATCACGGCCGACTCGTCTTCGCTGTACAAGCCATGGAACTTCAGAGTCATGAAGGGCCTTAGGCGCTTCCCGCCAGCATTGATTAGGTGTAGAGAGGCGTCGTAGAGGACCTGCGGGTCCCCCCTGATCTTCTTATCCATGTAGGCGTTGACCTTCAGGGCTACCCTCTTGATCTCTTCCTGAAGACTCAGGGCCGGTCACCAAGGCTGTTCTTCCATTCGAGGAGCTTCCCCGTCAGGACAAGCCGCGCCCTCTTGAGAGAGGCGATGCTGCCCGAACCCGTCAGGAAGGCAGCTAGCTTCAGCTGAGACACGAACGCGTCAGTCATGTGCTGCGCTCCGTCGATTCCACCATTCGAGGCCGCGTACAGGAAGGGCCTGGCCATGGCGACGACGTCGGCCGCCAGGGCGATGGCCTTCGCGGCTTCGATGCCGTTCCTGATCCCTCCAGATGCTATCAGCGGAACGTTCGCCCTCCCCTTGACCTCCAACAGCGCTGCGGCGGTCGGGATCCCCCAGTCCCAGAAGGCTTCGCCCAGCTCGGCCACGGACACTTCACCCTTCCGTCTTGCCCTGATGCTTTCGACTCCGGCCCAGCTGGTCCCGCCCAGACCCGAGACGTTGATAGCCTTCACCCCGGCCAACGAGAGGCGAATGGCCGTCTCTCTGGAGATTCCCGCGCCCACTTCTTTGACGATGATGGGGACGTCCAGGCCGTGAGCTAATTCGGCGATTTTGTCGATGATCCCTTTGTACGTGGCCTCTCCGCCCATCTGGACTGCCTCCTGTAGCGGGTTGAGGTGGATGGCTAGGGCGTCAGCCTGTATCATCTCGACGGCCTTCCTGGCGTCCTCCACAGTGAGGCCCCGGACGAGCTGAGCTCCGCCAAGGTTGCCAAACACGAAGGCGTTGGGAGCCTCCTTTCGGACGACAGAATAGGTCTCTGCGACGGCGGGCTTGGTGAGGCCAGCCCTCTGGCTTCCCACGCCAATCCCCATCTTATTCCTCTCGGCGAGCTGCGCGAGGGTCTTGTTGACCTCCATCGCCATCGTGGTTCCCCCCGTCATCGAGTCAATGAGAAGAGGGACCTCTAGCTTCTTGCCGAGGAACGTGGTGGAAAGGTCGACCGAGCCAAGGTCGAGCTCGGTGAGGGCTTGGTGAACGAGGTACACGTCTTCAAAGAGGGTCGTCTCAAGCTTCGCGCCGACGTCCTCGTGGAGGCAGATGTCCAAATGGCTATCCTTCCTTTCTTCGATTCCCAAGGCAGACTACCTTTTCAGTATGGTTCCCTTGAACTTCTCACCAGTTACGGCTTTAATAAGGTCATCTCTGTCGAACCCGCTAACAAAACATGTTTCGACTCCCAGCGAAGCAATTTCGCAGGCGGTCCTGATCTTCGTCGTTATCCCTCCCGTCGCGTCCTCGGCCCCTTCGAAGCGGAGCTCCTTGGCAGCGGCGATTGTCAACTCTTCGATGACGCTGGATGGGTCGCCGGCGGTCTTCAGTAACCCCGGCTGGTCGAAGACGTAGACCATCCTAGAGGGCTTCAAGCCCTTGCAGAAGAGGTAGGACAGGTGGTCGCCGCTGACGATCCTGTATCCTTCTTGGAAGAGCTGGACGTCGCCGTGCGTAAGCGGCGTCAGCCCTGTCCTCACCAATTCCGTCAGCAATGTAGAGTATCCGGCAAGGGGGCCACCATCCATCCTGATGAGCGATGACGAGTTGATGAGGTAGGGTTTGAATCCGGCGGTCCCGAGCTGGATGTAGAGAAGGTACGAGAGGTTGTGCATGGCCAGCCTGGTCTCCGACACCCCGGCGGACGACTTGCTGAATGTGCCCCCCGAAAGGCCGAACCTCTTGGCAACGGGGTGCCCGAAGGAGCCTCCGCCGTGGACAATGGCGAGACTCAACCCTGTGCCCTTCAGGGCGGTGACGGCCTCCTTGACCTCCTTCTCCCTGAAAGTGAAAAGCCTGTCCTTCTGTGTTATGAATGAGCCGCCCAGCTTGACTACGACGGGGTCTCCCAAGTGGTCACGCCTTCCGAAGGTATGTAACTGATGAAGCTATTTGGGTGTTTGGAGCGGAAGCCCTCGAAGGCGGCTTCCCAGAGGCCCGTCCCCGGCCAGCCGATTATGCATCCCCCTCGGCCGGCGCCGGTCAGCTTGGCCCCCGCGAAGCCGGCTAACCTCGCTTCGTTGACCAGGAAGTCCAGTTCGGGAGAGGAGATTGTGGCCGAGCCGGTGCGCTCCCCCCACCGTGGGGTCATCTTCACGATGGACGAGCGGAAGAGGCTGGAAGACCACCAGAGGGAAAACTAGCGCTGGTCCGTCGCAATAACGTTTTTATCGAACTCGACGATATGCCACCGTGACCCGCGTAGCGCCTTCCGAACGGTCGGCGGAGGGGTAGCGCGCTGGAGGGGTCGAGAGTGGGTAAAGGCTCTGGATACGGCAAGGTCATCTTGTTCAACGAGCATTTCGTGGTCTACGGCATACCGTCCGTCGCCTCAGCCATAAACTCGACTACCGTGGCTACCGTTGAGCGCGTGAAAGGACAGCTACCAGCTCCTTCGGGCAAGGAGGGCTCCATGGCAGGCGATGGGTGGGTGATGGAAGATGAAAGGCCCGCGAATCCGGGCTACAAGGCGGAGAAGTTCCCTCAGCAGAAGAAGTCAATAGAATTGGTGTTCCAGGCTGCGGGCGTCGACCCGAGGAAGAATCCTCTTAAGATTCTTCTGGGGGGCGACCTCATCGCCGTCGGCGGGGTGGGGGCGAGCGCCGCTGTTTGCGTTTCAGTGGCGAGAGCCCTAAACGAAGAGTTCAAACTCGATTTCGACGATAAGAAAATCAACGAGATAGCATTCATCGGCGACAGCGCCTACGCTGGGACGCCTTCTGGCATAGACAACACCGCTTCGACCTACGGCGGCCTTCTATGGTTTGTCAAGAACCTCCAGGGAGGGCCGAATACGATGGAGCAGCTGAAGATCAAGGAGCCGTTGCGCATCGTCATGGGCAATACCCTTCTGACAACGAACACCGAGGCCGCAGTTGCTGGTGTGAGGAAGCGCAAGGCCGGGCAGCCCGAGAAATACGAGGCTATCTTCGCGAAGGCCCGCGAGCTGGCGGGCAAGGCGCGTGCAGCGCTCGACAGGTACGACGTCGCTGAGGTTGGGCGGCTGATGGACGAGAACCACTACCTTCTGCAGCAGATTGAGGTCTCGCATCCGATGCTGGACGAGCTCGTCGGGATAGCGCGGAAGAACGGGGCCGCGGGGGCGAAGATGACCGGCGGTGGGCTCGGTGGATACATGGTGGCGCTGACGCCGGAGAAGGCGACCCAGGAGAAGGTCGCCGCAGCGATGGAGAAGGCAGGATTCAAGGCTTTGAAGACGACGATAGGGGTGTGAATATGAATCTAAGGAGTTTCCTCAAGAGGCTGGAGTCGGAGGGAAAGCTGACCAGGATAAGCAGGAAGGTGAGCCCGCAGTTCGAGCTGGGCAACGTCCTGAACACGATGGGTGAGAAGCCCGCGATTTTCGAGAAGGTCCAGGGCAGCAGATTCCCGGTCTTCGGCGGCATCACTTCATCGAGGGATATCATCGCTGAGGGGCTCGACACTACAAAGGATAAGATGCTCCTCAGGCTCGTAGAGGCTCTGCGCAGGCCAGTGCCTCCGGAGGTGGCGAGCGAGGGGCCATGCCAGGAAGTCGTCGTCAAGGATCCCGACCTCTCGATGCTGCCGCTGCTGACGCACCTTCCAGGGGATGGCGGGCCGTACGCGACGGCGACATGCTCAATCATAAAGGACCCGGAAACGGGGCGCAACATGGCCTTCCATAGGCTGATGTTCCACGGCAAGAACAAGTTCACGGCGAGGCTTGTACCCGGGCGCCAGACCAGGACGACCTACGATAAGCTGCAGGGGGATTTGGAAATGGTGGTATGCATCGGAAACTCTGTTCCAGTGATGGTCGCGGCGTCGCTCGGGCCGCCACCGGGAGTCGACGAGCTGGCAATCGCCAACGCCCTGGACGAGACGAAGCTGGTCAAGTGCGTGACGAAGGACCTGGAAGTCCCGGCGGAGTCGGAGTTCGTCCTCGAGGGGCGGCTCACGAAAGACGTGGACAAGGAGGGGCCATTCGTCGACCTGACAGAGATGCGGGACTTCGAGAGGAAGGAGCCGGTATTCGTCGTCGACTGCCTGACTCACAGGAAGGACGCGATGTACCAATGCTTGCTGCCTGGCAGGTTGGAGCACAAGATACTGATGGGCATGCCGAAGGAGCCCACGATTTACGATGAAGTGAGCAAGGTCTGCAAGTGCAAGAACGTCCTCATCACCATCGGAGGAGGTTCATGGCTGCACGGCATCGTCCAGATAGAGAAGGAGAAGCCAGAGGACGGCAAAAACGCCATCGAGGCTGCCTTCAGGGGCCACAAATCGATGAAGCACGTCGTGATAATCGACGATGATGTTGACATTTACGATATGAACGCCGTCGAGTGGGCAATCGCCACGAGGTTCCAGGGTGACAAGAGGCTCGTCATTAAGGAGAAGGAGCCCGGCTCCTCACTGGACCCGTCTGCGGACCATTCTGGCAAGAAGGCGCTGACAACCAAGGTCGGCATCGACGCGACGATGCCTTTTGAAGCCGGGCCAAAGGAATACGAGAAGATCCAGTATTCTAGCGTGAACCTCGATGAATACCTACGGTAAGGGGGAGTGCAAGGTCTGGCTGAGGAAGGAGAAGGTCGGCGAGGACTTGGTCTACATCCTCGGCGGTGGGGAGAGGCTCCACGTTGGTACTGCCGTAGTCACGGAGCCTGGGAAGAAAGCGCGCGTCGTCAAGCCGGGCAACCATCATGACTATATGGTTCTGAAACCGATGGCCGAGGCAGCGAGCAAGAAGTACGGTCGGACCGTGGCCGCCGTCGGCGGCGTGCACGTGGACAATGCAAGCAAGGATGAAATAGAACCACTGGTTGCGAGTTGGAAGGAGCTGATAAAATGTATCTGACCAAGGAGGAGGAAAAGACGCTGGCAGGGGAGCACGGCGAAGTCTTGGAGAGGATGCTGCGCCTCCTCGTTAGGCTCGGCGACATCTATGAAGCAGACAAGATGGTGCCCGTTGGCTCGGTCCAGGTGGCTGGCGTGTCCTACAAGTCCATCGAGGACCCCGGCATGGAGTTCCTAGAGGACTTGGCAAAGAAGGGTGCGAGAGTGAAGGTCGTCACCTTCCTCAACCCCGCAGGCATGGACATGGACGACTGGAAAGCCATGGGCATACCCAAGGCGTTCGCGGAGAAGCAAACGCGCATCATGGACGCTTTCGGGAAGATGGGCATCGTGACGAGCGCTACCTGCACGCCCTACCTCGCTGGCAACCTGCCGAGGTACCGGGAACACATAGCCTGGTCAGAATCTTCCGCCATCGCATTCTCGAATTCCGTCATCGGCGCGCGGACGAACCGCGAGGGCGGCCCGAGCGCACTGGCTGCCGCTCTGTGCGGGGTCACGCCCCACTACGGTTTGCACCTGGACGTGAACCGGAAGCCGGACTTTCTGATTGACGTGAAAGCCGAGCTGAAATCTAGCGCGGACTACGGTGCGTTGGGTTACCACGTTGGTAAGATCGTGAGGAATAAGAACCCCTATTTCGTCGGGCTGCCGGAGTCGGACACGGACAAGTTGAAGGCGTTGGGGGCTGCGATGGCCGCCTCGGGAGCGGTCGCGATGTACCATGTAAAAGACCAGACCCCCGAAGCACACCTCTGGGAGACTGCCGGGCTGGAAAAGGTCGAAATCGGCCAAAAAGAACTGGAAGAGACCTATGCCAAGCTGAACACCGGAAAGGTTGCCGACATCGTCATACTCGGTTGCCCGCACGCGTCCTTGCGCGAGATAACCGAATTGGCTGAGAAGCTGAAGGGCCGGAAGGTCAAGAAGCAGCTGTGGATATGCACATCGAGGATGACGAAGGATTGCGCCGCCAGGATGGGTCTTGTTCATACCATAGAGAAAGCCGGAGGTAAGGTCGTTGCTGATACATGCATGGTCGTATCGCCCATCGAGGACATGGGCTATCAGACGACAGGCGTGAACTCCGGAAAGGCCGCGAACTATCTGCCTGGCTTCTGCAAGCAGAGCGTGATGTTCAAGAGCGTCGACGACCTAGTGAAGGAGGTGACGGAATGAAGGGAAGGTCAATCTATCCCGGTAAGGTCGAGGGCGAGGCGCTCGTCTCGAAGGAACCGCTAGGATTCTATGGCTGCGTGAACCCCAAGACGGGCGTCGTCATCGAGAAAGGCCACGAATTGGAGGGAAAGAGCGTCAAGGGAAAGATACTGGTCTTCCCCTGCGGAAAGGGCTCGACCGTTGGCTCGTACGTAATATACGGATTGGCGGCGAACAAGGTGGCGCCGAAAGCCATCATCAACAAGGAAACGGAGACCATCGTAGCTACTGGGGTAATCCTCGGCGGGATACCCTGTGTTGACAGAATTGATATCTCCGAGATAAAGACTGGCGACAAGCTGAAAATCAATGCGGAGGCAGGCACAGTCGAGAAGGCCTGAGCGGCGATCAAAAGCCAACACAAGATTGCGACCTCGTTGCGAAGAACATCGGCCAATTGGCAATGCTGGCTGGCGACCTGCGGAAAGGCAAGGCCATGGCTGACACGGCAATTGCGGCAGATGGCCTGCTGGTGATCAGGGGCGGTAAAATCCTCTACGCCGGCAAGGGCTTGGAGGCGCCCAAGTTCAAGGCCTATGAAACCGTCGATGCGGGAGGGAAAGCCGTAGTCCCGGGCTTCGTGGACGCTCACACGGACCTTGTCTTCGCGGGCTCGCGCCGGCAAGGAGGATGCTCACCCGCGGAACGACTACCATCGAGGCGAAGAGCGGCTACTGCTTGGAGATCAAGGGAGAGTTGAATATGCTCCAAGCTTCAGCAGAAATAGGAAGGAAGCTGGGCGTCGACATGGTCCCGACGTTCCTGGGGGCTCACGAAGTCTAGCCAGAATTCGAAAACGCCAAAGATTACACTAACCACATTTTCGAAGACATGCTGCCTGCGGTTGCTGACGCGGGCATTGCTAGATACTGCAACGTGTTCTGCGAGAAGGGGGTCTTGGACGTCGCGCAATCGAAGCGCACTATTCTGGCTGCCAAGAAGCTGGGCTTCGGGTTGAAAGGTTCACGCGGACGAAGTCGTCCCGCTCGGCTGGGCGAAGCCAGCTGCCGAGGTCGGGGCCGTCTCCGCGGACCACATAATAGCCACGCCGAAGAAGGATTACGCGCTGCTGGCGCGGAAGGACACTATTGGCGTGGTGCCCCCCGAAAGGCCGAACCTCTTGGCAACGGGGTGCCCAAAGGAGCCGCCGCCATGGATGATGGCGAAGTCACATCCCGTGCCCTTCATGGCAGGAACCGCCTCCTTGACTTCCTTCTCTCTGAAGGTGAAGAGCCCGTCCTTCTCCATGATGAACGAGCCGCCCAGCTTGACTACGACGGTGTCTCCCAAGTGGTCACGCCTTCCGAAGGTATGTAGCTCATGAAGCTATTTGGGTGTTTGGCGTTGAATCCTTCGAACGAATCCTCGAAGCGTGCGGTCCCTGGCCATCCGATTATGCAGCCGCTGCCCGTCAGCTTGGCACCCACAAAACCGGCCAGCCTCGCTTCCTTGACTAGGGAGTCCAGCTCGGGAGAGGAGACTCCCATCGACTTCAACGCCTGTTGATGGAAGTTCATCGAAGGAGGGAGGACGCCTGGATCGCCCTTCTCGAGCGCCTTCATGCAGTCCTCCACGAGCTTCTCCGAAGCTTTGGCTAGGGTCCTGTAAAGAGCCGGCGACGACTCCTTGAACTTGGCTACGCGAGAGACCAGCTCCCCTGTGTTACGCTCGATGCCCGTGCAAGAGACCATTATGGGGAAGCGCTGAGTGAGAGGCACGCTCTTCCTCCTACGACCCTTGAAGTACACGAGGCCGCCGTGGACGGCGACGTACACGTCGACTCCCGAAGGGTTGCCGTGCACCAGCTTCTCCGATATCATTCCGTAGTCGAAGAGGGTGTCGTGGCTCACGGTCACGCCGAAGAAGGCGCCCACGGCGGCCAGCGCGGCCACCGAAGAGGCGGCGGAGGAACCCAGGCCGGCTGACACAGGTAAGGAACTCTTTATGGTCACCTTGACGCCGTTCAAGCTCCGGTCGTCCAGCAGCTTCTGCAGGGCCGCGGCGACCGGCTTAAGCTGCCCGGAGGGCTCCCTGACGCGGCATTCAAGGCCCAAGTCCTTCGAAACGACGATATCATCGGGGCAGCTGATGGCCTCGGCTTCAACGCCCCGGTCTAGGGCAGCGGCCAGGGCAGGGTTCCCGTGCACCACGAAGTGCTCGCCTAGGAGGATGACCTTCCACGGGGCCTTGCCGTGAAACGTCAGGCCGACTCACCTGTAAAACGCGATGGACGCGTACCCGACGACGGACGAGAAGTCACCCGTGACGTCCCCACTGGACCCATATCTGAGGAGCTTGGCCTTGTCGGCCCCCAGCTGCTTGGCGGCTGTCATGACTGCCGCAATGGGCCCGTATCCACACATGGTCAGGTTGCGCCTCTCTATGATCCGGTAGAGTCCTGGCACATCGAAGTCCAAGATCCTCCCGATGGCCTCTTCGTCCTTCGCTTCGGCGTCGGCTGCCGGCTCGTAGTGAGTAAAATCCGAGGAGGCGATGAGGATGTAGTTCCTGCCTCTCAAGAGCCGAGCGACCTGGTCTCCCACGTCGATGGCCGTAGAGATGTCTTGGAGGGCCATGCTGACCGGGAGGAGCTTGAACCCGCTGCCGAAGACGAACTGCAGAAAGGGTACCTGTACTTCGATGCTATGCTCCCTCCAGTGGGAGGAGTCGTCCAAGTCTACGAGGTGTGAATCCACCATGAGTCTTCTGGCCGCTTTGACGTCCACGTCGACCCTGCCCAGCGGCGTATCCCAGGCCTCGCTTTCGGGGGCCGCGACTCCGCTCCCCAGGCCGTAATGGTTGGGTCCCAGTACAACGGCGATGTCCGCCCCCTTCTTCGATGAGAGGGCGTAAAAGGAGTGGGACGCGAACCCGCCCGAATACTCGTATCCAGCATGGGGGTTCACCGTGGCTATTACATCGCCATCGAAGACCCCGGGTGGTAACTTGCCAGGGCCCTGGGGGCCTTCAAAGGCTGCTCGAATCTCAGACTTGAGTTCGGAAGGATCAGAAGGATAGAACTGCCCTGCGACGGCGGGCCTTCTAACCTTCACTCTCCTCTTCCTCCACCAGCTTCGTTTCGAAGTCGTCGATGGAGTACTTCATCGGCTGCTCAGCTGAGAGAGCTCCGGAGTGAATCATTACAGATCTGGCCAGTAGCCAGAACACGGCCGCCAGCGCCTTCCTGCCTCTATTGTTGGCAGGGATGACCACGTCGACCTTTTCGGTGATGTTGTCCGTGTCCGCCACCGAAATCACCGGAAAGCCGATAGCCGATGCTTCCACTATAGCCTGATGGTCCAGTGCCGGGTCAACGACCAGGAGGAGGTCGGCATCCCTGTAGAAGGGCAGCTGGGGGTTGGTGAAGGTTCCAGGCATGAAACGGCCGACGATAGAGATGCAGCCGGTGGCTTCACAGAACTTTTCGATGGGGACCCTCCCGAAGTCCCTTGATGTGTAAATGACGACCCTGTTAGGCGGGAAGCGGGCAATGAACTTCCCCGCCACTTCGATTCTGTTCAGGGTCTTGTTGAGGTCTATCAGATGAAGACCGTCGGGCCTGCTCCGCGCTATGTATCCCTCCATGTATTTCGTCTTGACCGTCGTTCCTATGCGGATGCCGGTCGAAATCAGGGTCTTCTCGGACAGCTGTGTAGTGATGAGCTTGTCGCTGCTTCCCTCCTCATCATCTACATTGATGTCTGGTTCGGACAAGCGAATTCCACCGAATACCTTTACGCACCTAGCCATTCAAGTGGCGGGTTTTTAAGTTTGCCCAACCTGTAGCTTAGACAAACGCGAATCGCGCTTTCATGGGTACTTTCGGATATCTGTTGCTACTGGAAAAGATGGGATTAGCTTCAGAGGGAACCAGAATGCAGTCTTCCTGCGGCGGACGGCGGCGATTCGCTCCGGCGCGTGAGGCGTGGAGAGCATA
>JBEKZX010000004.1:0-61647 GCA_049509455.1 Conexivisphaerales archaeon | reverse complement strand
GAGCAATGATTCAGCGCCGGCTCCAGCGATGGCAGCCACTACCACCCCTGCGCCGACACCGATTACGAAGTTTCTGCGAGATACTTTACTAGCATTCTTAGATTCGTCTTGTCCTTCTGTTGACATATTGGTTATATATATCGTTCATCAGCGATATAAGTCATTAGGTAACCTATTCAGCTTAACATATGCTTGATACATTCTTCCACGATAATTCATAAACTCCATCTGAAGGAATGACCAATGTTATAAACCGTATAACAAATGCACAGCGATTCTCGCTGGACCCTGTAAAGTACCTTGCAGGGGCTCTGGTATCTACTTGAGTCTGAGCGGATTGACCTCATCATCCTGTTTAATCAGATGAAGCTGTGGCCACACCTGTTGAGCTAAATTGCGGGCATTCCTGGGATGGCAACTACGTCGCGCCGGGTCAATGGAAGGTGGTCGCAAATCGGCACGTTTAGCGAGAAGATCGCCTAATGCTGATGAGACCACTGCGACTCCTAGAAGTAAGCCGAAGGTACGATTTGAAAAGAGCTTCCACCCTCCATCGTCTATTCAGGATTCTAGAGTGTATGTGCCATTAAGTATTGTCAACGATGCGCACATCGTTTGGGCAAAGCTCACCGAGTCCGAATAGGCATCCTCGTCAACTAGGGCAGGAACTTCTTTATGCCAATAGAGCCCAAATGCTCTCTACCTGCGAGAAAGGCGCCCCCGATAGTCCCTGGACAGGTTGACAGCCGCCACGCTGAAGCCCGCCGTAGCGAGCTCGGCTGAGACGGACTTGATGTAGTCGTCCAGGCCATAGATCTGATGCACGAGCACGGTTAAGCATAGCGGGTGGAGCTTCTTTCTGGCCAACGGCGAATCGGACACTGGAGCCGTGCTCGTCCCGATTCGGAGGCGTCACCGTTGACCGCTATTCAATGCGCATCATAGGTTCCTCGTTCCCGAGTCGACGACTTCAATGTTTAAGTAATATAGGAAGAGAGTCCTTATCGTCACCATGAAGGCCTCCGTAGGCGTCAAAGAGAAGCTCCTGCTGCTGAGGGCTCTAGTCGAAAGCGCGGCTTACAATTCGGCCGTCGACGCCAGATTCAACCAGATGCTGTCAATCCTCGAGGCCCACCAGGCCTTGGAATGGACGTTCAGGTCCATTCTGCGCGAGAAGGGACACGCCGTCGGATTCACCGGTCAATACTTGGACGGGATTGACAAGATGAAGTTCGCCAATCTGGTCGAGGACGCCAAGAAGGTCGTTGACAGGGTGGCTCCGGACTCGGCGCTGAGCGCGGAGCAGTTGAACCTGGTCTGGGCCGTCGAGAACGCCAGGAACGCGATCTACCACCAAGCCCTCATAGATTCAGACGTCTCAGGAAGGGTCGGCGATGTGGAGCAGCTCATCGTGACGCTCTGTGAAGATGTCATCGGAGTGCCATGGAAGGACCTGTCTCTAGCCCTTCAGATCAAGAACCAGCCCTGGAGGGAAACCGCCCTGGCCTCCGAAGACGCCATTGCGCGCGGCGATTACGTTGCGTCCATCGAGATGTCCGGCCAGCTGGTGGAGGATGTGCTGGCCGACTGGGCCACCGTCGCAGGCGAGGTCGGAGCGCTGTGGCTGTCGGCGGCCTTCGGTTCGGACAGCACCGACCTGCTTCAGAAGATGCTGAAGCCGGACGAATACGCCATGGGCTACCCGCCCTCTAAGATGCGGGCTCTGGCGCTGGACGTCAGCCAGGCAGTCTATCACCTCCATTTCCTGGTGGACACTCTGACGATGTTGGACGAGGAAGAGCGAGTGAAGTATCTCAAACTCATCAAGGCGCGAGCCAGGGTGCGAGCGACCCCAAGAAGCGAATTGCAGGTGCCCTCTCCCGCTGTGGCCATCGAGGCCTCGGACTTCGCGATACAGCTGACTCTGAAATACGAAAGGCTAAAGCTGAGCTACGTCGGCCCGTGAGCAAGCGAAACCGGCTTCCAGGCCAACCGTATCAGGATGAAGCTCATGACCACGCTTCAAGGGCTGCTACTAAAGTAACGCCGGGGAGGCTCAAGGATTTCCTTAGTAGTCCTTCTGTCGACGCCTCAGGCTCGTGTCAAGATTACTATCCTCTCCTGCGGGTGGCAATCGGACGCGGGCACTCGCGACCGAATGCCTCACGGTATCAGGACCGTCTTGCCGAAGGCGCCAGGTTCCAGTATCTCGCGGTGGGCACGAGGCGCATCCACAAGCGGGATCTCCTTACCGACGACAGGGCGAAGCGTTCCGTTTTCCAGCCCCTCAGCGAGGGCAGCATGAATGCCCGTCGCCTCTTCCTGCGTAACGTTGAAGAGAAGAATGCCTTGGATCGAAGCATCGCGTATCATCGCGTCGCGGGGATCGATCTCTACCCTGCCTCTGCTGCCGATTACGACCACGCGCCCGCCCATCGCCAGGACCTTCAGGTCCCTGTCGAGATTGACGTTCGCTAGCATCTCCAGGATCACATCGACGCCGCGGCCCTCGGTCAGTGCCTGAATCTGATCGAGGTAGCCTGGTGCGCGATGGTCCAACACATGTTGAGCTCCCTGTTCAACCACCATAGCCCTCCCTCTTTCGGTCCCCCCCGTTCCGATGACTCGCATTCTCGCAGCACACGCCATCTGAGTCGCAGCCGTGCCGACGCCGCCTGTCGCCCCATGGACGAGGACGGTCTCCCCCGGCGCTGCCCTGGCAAGCTGAAAGAGGGCGCGGTAGGCGGTAGCATAGGGAACGCCGATTGCCGCGCCTTGGGCGAACGACAACCTCTCGGGTAGCCGGTGTACCTGGTACTCCTCGCAGAGCGCCTCCTCCGCATACGCGCCGCTTATCGTGCCGGCTACGTACACGCGCGTGCCAACTTTCGCGGCCGTGACGTCTTCTCCAACGGATTCGACGATGCCCGCCGCATCAATCCCAGGCGTGTAGGGCAAAAGAGGCCTCCTCGAGGTGCCTGCCCTTGTGTAGGTGTCGGTGGGATTGACGCCTGCCGCCTTGACGCTGACGAGGACCTGCTTGGGGCCGGGATAAAGATTTGGCATCTCCTCTAGCCGCATAACCTCAGGACCACCAAACTCGTGAACTCGGATTGCCTTCACTCCCATCTCCTCCTCTATCTCAAGACTCAAACCGGCGATGCCAAGCAGTCGAATCCAGGGGGATCTTCTCTGAGCTCCGGTTGGGTCCGTGCTGCTGCATATTCATTGATTGGTTCCCGTTTCGAGTGAGGTTATATTAGTTGTGCGGAAACAATGTGATAGAACGGATGAGCAGCCTTCGTTTGATCTGCCCTAGGAACACGAAGAGCCAGAGGTCTCCTCCGCGGGGAGCCTGAGCTGCCTTTCGACCTAGGAGGGCTGCGCCGTATGGACGGCGTGGCTCGCGATGGAGTCGACGATCTTCTCGGCAGTCCTTCCTTCGGTGGGGACGTTGAGCCTGCGAGCGAGGTCGATCAGGGAGGGAGAACCATCGGTCTCGGATTCGCTGGAGAGAACAGGAGAGGCCTTCGCGTCGGCTCCCTCCGCCTCCAGGTTCTTCATGGCTCTGTCCATGGCCTCCTTCGCCTGGGCGGTGAGCTGGTCGAACTGCTCTTTCGCCTTGTAGACGGACCGCACCCTGTCGGGGAGCTTGTCAGTTTCAGATATGAACGCCCACCCTATCAGGGCGACTGCGACCCATTCCGACCCCTTTATCGCCGTTCTCCGATCACATGGAGGTATCCCGGAGACCCTCTCCTTGCACTAAAGCCTTCCCCCTTGGGGTAGCACACCTTGGGACAGATACCGGCATGATAAGCTCACCTCACTAGGGACCTTCCCCAGGCTCAATCTAGCGCCTTAGGGCCAAGTAATGGCGCTTGAATAGCTGTTGCTGCTGGAAAAGAAATCAATACCATCATGATTGATTACCCCTTCCGGCCTCTCATGTTGACGAGTCCCGATTCGAACTTCCCTTGGACCTCATTCTTTTCAACCACGGGGAGTCCCTTCTCCCTCCTTTCAAAGGAGCTGCATGATGAGTAGAGGAGGACGTACGCTCCATACTCTAGACAGACCAGCTCCCTCTCTAAGTTGGCTGCATGGGTGCAGACCCTGCAGTGCGGCGGGCGCACCCCTCCCCCTTTGAGGTGCTTCAAGAAGTCAGGCGGCAGCATGTCCCAGACATATATCAGCACCAACTCCTTAACAGCCTACAAAGTCAGCGGACAACGTTGAACCGAAGCTTGGATTCCCCTGGCTGCCGGAAGGAATACGATACCCTCAAGGCCAGCTAGCTCTCGTCCTCACAGGCAGTGGACAAAGCTCCTACCCTTGCATCCTCTCAAGGTAGGCACAGTTGGAGCAAAGATATCTTCCACCCTTCGTCTTTTCGAGGCCAAATGCTAGGCTCCCACAGAAGTCACCGCAGAGGCTGTTTTCCGTCAACCTGGAGTGGGCCCTATCCCTAGAGGAGACACGCATGGCTCCGGGCGTAGAGAGACCGGGATACCTGTGCTGCTCCGTCCGCATGCGCTTGCGAATTTGGGAAAGTCCTTAAATGCATCTTCATATTAGTTGGAAATGTAGGAAAAGTGTGTAAGCATGAGTGAAAGAAGAAGAGATAGACGCCTCTACGGAACCGCAAGAGTAGGCGACAGAGGACAAGTGGTCATCCCCGCTGAAGCCCGAAAGGAACTCGACATCAAACCGGGCGACCTTCTGTTCGTCATGGCTGGCAGGAACCGCCGCGGCATCGCCATGGTTAAGGCCGACGCCATGAGGGAACTCGCGGAAAAGATTATGCAAGGACTTGAAGTCGCAGAAGAAGAACCCGAAACAACACACTGAGAGGAAACCGGATGTTTGGAGATCGAGGGGAAACGCGCCGACGACTGCAAGAGCTGATTGAGAGGTTCCGTCAAAAGGGGGCTAACAGCCCGGAAAAAGCCATGACCATTCAGGAGCTGGGTCTGCCGCCGCGCTTTGAGGAAGCTATGCATCGAAGACTTAGTCAGTCAGGCATCTTCGTTGAAGTAAACGGCAAGTATTATCTGAATGAAGAGCGGCTTAAACAGATCCAAGAGCAACGTGCCAAAGGAGGGCATGGAGGCGGTGGAGGCGGCGCGGGGGGTAGAGGGGGTCCGCCGACCTGGACGCGCGTTTTCGGGATCTTGCTCATGCTGCCGATCGGTATCATTGTCGCCGTTGTGCTGTTTTACTTTTTCGTTCTCAAGGGTGGGTTCTTTCCGGGAGAGTTCCTTATCATTCTATTGGTCATCATGCTCGCGTTGTTCGTGGCCCGATTGCTGTTCTGGAGGTCTAGAAGGAGATACTGGCGTGAGCAGTGGGAGAGAACGGAGCAGTCCGCACTATCTCTTAGTCGGATGCGCTAGCATGATTGCTACGTTTGTACCGTTTTTGCCATGTGCCAGCTCGCCATGAGCAATCATGCTTGGTGACTTGCAAGGCGGAATTGCCAAAGGTTTAACATATCGTCGTCACGAGCGAAATGACTGATGGCCGATACACTTGTCCTGACGATAGCAGGTATCATACTCATCGCTGCCGCGACCTTTGCTGTTGGAGAGGTCGCCATCAGGATCATCGCTAGATTGGCGAGGAAGGCCGGCGTGGCTCCGGCGATAATCCGGGACATAAGAGAGGGGCTGAGCGTCCTGATGATCGCTATCGCCGTGACGGGCATCGCAAGGTTCACCGGACTGACATCCGAATTTACCACGCTTGCGGTCTCGGGGGTGGGGGGTTTGGCGATCTCGTTGGCGCTCCAGACCACACTCTCGAACATCATCTCGGGCATCCTGATGTTTCACGACAACGTGCTTCGCTTGGGAGACGAAATAGAGTACAGCGCAATCAAGGGCAAGGTTGTAAAGATTGGCTTTAGGAGCACATGGGTCCAAGCTGAGGATGACGCCATAATAGTGATCAGCAACACTTCGCTCTCCAACGGCCCGCTGACTAACCGCACCACTAAGACGCGCCTTGCCAAGGTGCTCGAGGGGACAAAATGACCCGCGAATCAGCCCAAGAGTGAAGCAGAGGCTATTAGATCCCCAAAATGACTTTTGTGAGATTGCGCTTCGCTCATTGCGGCTCCGACGGGAATCGTCATTGATGAATCAATGATGGCTAGCCTGACATGTTCTGCAAACGGGGATAGAATGGTACATTTGGTTTGTGCTTCAAGCTTCAAGTAATATCCAGGAATGCCGTTTGTCTCACGCCTGTCTCTTATTAGACTGCATTAAAGGCAAGGCTCATTGAAGCGCAGTCTTGGACGTTCGAATGAAAGCCACTGGAGGATGCGCGAATGAGGGGTTTGGGCTATCCTGGTTCCGCCGTTGGGAAGATATTCGTCGTCGAGCGGGATCGCGATTATATCCCTTAACACGACCAACCTTCTCATCATTTCCGCAATTCTTCTACCGGTTAATGCATTTCTCTTCTACCTCAGCACGGCAACGTTCCGGACGGAGGAGATACTGACAAAGTGGAGGTGGGAAGCGGTGATTGTCGTCAACTGCAAGTATAGGTGCAACTTCGAGATTGACATGACCCGATGTCTGCTTCGCCGAGCTCTGACATGTTCTTAGCTCGGCGCATCTCGCTGGTACACTAGCCCGACTTCTGCTTAATGTGGGCGTACTTGTTTTGGGTCTTTGTCGAATGCATTCTTGCACATGACGCTGCAGAAATAGTAGGTATGGTCGCCGTACTCAGACTTTAGTTTGGTCTTCTTCTCATCAACCATCATCCCGCATATCGGGTCTCTCATCAATTTAGATCGGTTCGATTTCCTGGCAGCCCGGTATTTATTGATTCAGGGCGGGGTTCTGCGAAGTTGGGGAAGGATACTGGGCGAGGAGAACGTCCTCATGGGCCTGGTGCGCTCTCGCTGCCCTGTCGATCCTCGGCTAAACCGGTGTCTACTATCGTGCCCGGTCGAGGACGGTTTGGTCGGTGTTTTCGAGAACCCCTGCGAGCCAGTGCGAAACGCCACGAAGACCACCGGCTTCGTCCCAATCGTCCCCGCCAACCCCGCCGAGGGGGAGCCGCCAGTTAGGTAGTCGCAATCCATAGGCCAAGGCTCCTAGAGTCTAGCCTGAAGCCTTGGGACTAGCTGGTGAGCGTGGTCTTCCTGAAGACGGCGTAGAAGAGGGGTATTGCGATAGCATAGAGGCTCCCCGCAAGAAGGAAGGGGAGGACGTAGTCGCCCGACCTGAGGATGGCGGCGCCGAATATGGTGGTCACGCTGTTGGGCACGTTCCAGACGACCGCGTTGACGGAGCTGGCGAAGCCCCTCTCCTCAGGGGCGACGATGCCCATGAGGAAGGAGTCCGAAAGTGGCGAGGCCATGTTCATGAGTATAGCTCTCACGATGTAGAGGGAGCAGGCGAGGGTCGGATTGCCTGCGTAGGCGACGGAGACCATAAAGACCAAGGAGAGGCCCTGTGTCATGGCTATGGCGTTCACCTGGCCGAACCTCCTCGCCAGCCTCGGGCTGAATACGGCCGCCAATCCTATGGTCAGGGACGAGAAGGCGAGGATCGGGCCGCTGTACGTGTCGGGGATGGAGAACCTTAACAGCAGCCAGGTGGGGATGAGAGGAATGATGAAGCCCGCCCCCAGGCCTATGAGGCTGTTGATGGAGGAGAACTTCAGAAGGTTGGCGGTGCTCTTCCCCTTCCAGAGCTTCCCCGCGGGTCTCGCGGTCTCATGGTAGTTCCGGAGGATCAGGAAGAGGGCAAGGGGGGTGAAGAGCGAAACGGTGCCGAAGAACAGGAGGAGACCCATGTGAGTCGAGCGAACGCCCACGGAGAGCACGGACGCGAGGGAGGGTATGAAGAAGGGGAGGGCTGCCCCGAGGCTGCCACCGGTCCCCGCTATCACGAAGGAGGCGGCGAAGGCGGAGTTCCGATTCTGCGCGGTGGTCTGGTCGGCTATCAGCGCGTTCACGGTCGACATGTAGGCCCCCTGAGTGACCCCGGCTATAGCCGCCGCAAGGACGAGCAGGAACGGGTTGAGCGTGAGAGCCACGATAAAGAAGACGGGCGCCGCCCCCATTGAGCCCAGTATGAGTATCCACTTCCTCCCCCTCCGATCTGAGAGGATGCCTAGCGGTATCGTCAGGACAGCCATCGAAAGGCCATCGGCGCCGAGGATGAACCCGACCGTCAGAACGGAGACGCCCAGCTGAGGGAGGTAGGCCGACAGGACTATGGAGAGGTAGCTGAAACCGAAGTTGTTGACGGCCATCACGACGATGAGGAGGAGGACCCGCTGGGGAATGCCCGAAAGGAAGCCGCGAGCTGGGCGTGAGGCCACCTCTTGGAAGGGCATCTCGGCGGTCAACGGGCGGGCCTTCCACGCTCAGGAAGATATGCGTTTGGCGGGGCTGACGAACGCAAGCCGCCGGTGAGAGGCCGTGGAGGTCCGATGGAGGCGTGCTCATTCAGAAGTGTCCTGCTTCGCGCTCTTCCTGCGCCGCTGAGCGAGATTGCGATATCCTCAAGATGGCAGGAAATGGCGCTATCCTTCCCAGTGGACCAAGCGGCAAAGAACGCCACACTTTAAGAAGCCCGCGCGACTAGGCAACGACGACGATACCTTGCCGAGCAGGTACTTCTTCACATCGGAATCAGTCGCAGAAGGCCATCCGGACAAAGTAGCCGACCAGGTTTCGGATGCCATCCTCGACGCCGCGATCTCTCAAGACAAGAACGCCAGAGTGGACTGCGAAACGGTGGTCATGGAGAGCATGGTGGTAGTCACGGGACAGATAACGACCACGGCCAACTTGAAGTACAAACAGATCGTGCGTGGGGTGCTGAAGGAGATCGGGCTGAACAACGCGAGGGATGGCCTGGACTGGGAGACCTGCGGCATCCTCGTCTCGATCGAGGAGCAGTCCCCTGACATCGCCATGGGCGTTAACAGGCCTCCGGAGGAGATGGGGGCCGGGGACCAAGGGCTCATGTTCGGCTACGCTTGCAACGAGACGCCCGAGCTCATGCCTCTCCCCATCATGCTGGCCCACGGAATCGTCAGGCGCTTGGCGGAGACACGCAAGTCAGGTCTCCTCCCCTACCTCAGACCCGACGGGAAGTCTCAGGTCACCGTCGAATACGAAAACGGGAGCCCCAAGAGGGTGGAGGCCGTCGTGGTGGCCGCCCAGCACGAGGAACACGTGGATAGGGAGACGATGAAGAAGGACGTGATAGAGAAGGTGATCAAGACGGTGGTCCCGCCTAACATGATTGACGGGAACACGAAATTCCACGTGAACGAGACGGGAAGATTCGTCATCGGCGGCACCTTGGCCGACTCGGGCCTGACCGGAAGGAAGATCATCGTGGACACCTACGGCGGCGTGGGCTCTCACGGTGGAGGCTGCTTTTCGGGGAAGGACCCGACGAAGGTGGACCGCTCAGGCAGCTACATGGCAAGGTACGTGGCCAAGAACATTGTCGCCGCTGGTCTGGCGGACAGGTGCGAAGTGCAGATAGCCTACGCGATAGGCGTCGCCCGGCCCGTTTCCCTCATGGTCACCACATTCGGCACAGGGAAGGTCCCTGACGAAAAGATCGCCAAGGCCGTGGAGGAGGCCTTCGACCTTCGCCCTGGGATGATGATCATACAGCTGGACCTCCTTAGGCCCATATACAGGAAGACCGCCTGCTACGGGCATTTCGGAAGGCGCGAGCCAGAGTTCACTTGGGAGAGGACCGACAGGGTCGAAGAGCTTCGGCGTCTGGCGTTGAAGAAGTAGGCACCGCCCCGATGGCAACAGTCATCGACATGATGGCTATGAGCATCACCACCTTGGCCTCAGGCATTAGCTGTCCTTTAATCTTGGCAAGGACTGGATATTGGTTCTAGCCTTCAGAACACCACGCCTAGGCCAGGTCGAGGAAGACAAAGCTGACTCAGGAAGCTTGTGTGCCCATCGGTTGGGAATCGTTCAATAAAAGGCGACCCATGCGGGTCATCTGTGGTGTCCCAGACCGTCGTCCCGAATCCTCCCTGCAAGGACCTCTCCCCGTCCCTTAAAGCCTCTACATCCACCTTTCGAATGCTGGGTGCCCCTCTCTTACGGCCACGAAGGTCCCTTTGAAGGTCGCCGTCACCACTCCGTCCGCCTGAAGGGTGGTCCTAACGGCCACCCTGTTGCCCCAATGACGGGTTATCCTCGATTCCACGTGAAGCACCCTGTCGATGGGGGTAGGCTTGTGCAGGGCGACGGAGTAGCGAGCAGTGACTGTCGCCGGAGGTGCGCCCAGCTTCCTCGACTTCATCAAGAAGTAGGCCGCGGCCCAGTTGCTGTGGCAGTCGAAGAGGACCCCGATAATCCCTCCGTTCAGATAGCCTTCGAAGGCGAGAAACCGCGGCTCAGACCTCCAGTCGGCCACAACCCTGTCCCCCTCCACGCAGCTCTTGATGTGGAGCCCCGCGCTATTGGCGGGGCCGCAGCCGAAGCAGACGCTGTTCGGGGCGTACCTGTCCTGAAGGCTAATCTCCGACATGAGCGAGACTCGGGGCACCGCCTATTTTAACCTGGGAACGAGCCGTCGGCCGTCCATGCTTGGTCTTCTTCCGCGCAAGCTCTCGAATCACTCCACGCCGCTTCAGCCAAGAGCATCGAGGGAAGGATTTCATGAAGCGACGCTGACGGTAGGCAGGGCGCCACGCCTGGGCAGGGGGGAAAGGACAGATGCCATGAGACAATGGCTCCATGTTATGATTGAATCGAGAGGCGCACTCTCACCCAGACGATGTTGCAGACGCCTTCTGACTTGATCTCCGCTCTGGCCGCCTGCATCGGAGCCATCACTCGGACTATGCTTCAGTCCTTATGATTTGATGACATCGCTTCCGAGTTCGAGAAACGGGTCGACGACAGACGGAATAAGGCCAGAATCATGGAGGATGAAGCCCGCTTATTGAGGCCTATCAGAAAGCTAGGTGAGTTGATGGTACCCGACAGGGAAACACAGGTCCAGGACGTCGTATCCTGTGAGAACACGTCGAGCGGAATGGCACATGGGCGAACGTTTTTAGATGAAGTCGTAGGCCGTCCCCTCCGGTCAGCATGGTAACCGTCTGGGCGGACGAAGTTGCCAGCGTCGCGAAGTCTCTTGATGTCGATCCCGCCGTGGGCCTTTCCGTCCAGGAGGCTGAGAGAAGGCTGGGGGAGGCCGGACCGAACTCCATCGGCGAGCATGAGAAGGAGGGCTTCCTCGATGTCGCCCTTGAGGAGATACGAGAACCCATGATCCTCCTCCTGATCTCGGTGGGCATCATCTATAGCTTGTGGGGGAGCATCTGGGACGCGCTCACCATATTTGCAGTGATAGTTACACTCGTGCTGGCGGAGGTCTTCAATGAATACAGGACTGACAGGACGATTGCTTCTCTGATGGAGCTCTCGCAGCCCACCGCCCAGGTCATCAGGGGCGGCGTGGTCGTCGAAGTCCCCACCCCAGCTCTCGTCCCCGGCGACATCCTCCTGCTGAAGGTCGGCGAGAGGGTCGCCGCCGACGGCAGGCTCTTCGAGTCCTATGGTCTCGAAGCCGATGAGGCCACCCTTACGGGTGAATCCATGCCCAAGGCCAAGGACTCCCGGAACATCCTCCCGCCAGACACCGGCGTGGGGGACAGGAACGACATGGTCTTCGCAGGCACACATGTGGTCGCGGGGAAGGCGAGGGCCATTGTCACCGCGACCGGGATGAACACCGAAGTCGGCAGGATAGCCAAGCTGACGGAGGAGGTGAAGGAGCCAAGGACCCCCCTGCAGACAGCCATGAGGCAGCTCACGGGCACGCTGGTATGGGTGGCGGTCTTCTTCAGCGCGTTGATTCCCGCCTTGGGGATTCTGGAGGGCAGGGACCTCCGGCAAATGATTCTGACCGGCCTCAGCCTCGCGTTCGCCGTGATCCCCGAGGAGCTCCCCATCATCGTCACTATGGTGCTGGCCCTCGGCGCCTTCGCGCTGTCGAGGAGGAAAGCCCTCGTCAAGCGGCTCAGGGCCGCGGAGACGCTGGGTGACGTCACGTCCATAGTCACCGACAAGACGGGCACCCTTACAGAGGGCCGGATGAAGCTTGCTTCCCTCCTTTCGGACGGGCGCCTTTCGGAAGTGGGTTCGGGCTCGCTCTTGCCCGGCCAAAGGACCCTTCTTGAAGTCGGGCTCGTCCTTAACGATCTCGAATCTGCCCCAGGTCAAGGCTCCCGCGGGGACCCCATAGAGGTCGCCATGGCGGAGGCGGCCATTGTCGCGGGACTTCCCTACGAGGAGCTGCGCGCCGGCTACCATCTTCTCAACGAATACACCTTTGACACTGACCGCAAGATGATGACGCAAGTGTACGAGCGATCTGGCGTCATAGAAGTCCTCTCGAAGGGAGCTCCGGAGGCCATCCTCGCCCGGTCAACAAGGCTGTCGGTGGATGGAGAGAACACCGAGATGACCGATCAGGCCGCGGCAGGGATCCTGTCCGCGGTGGGAAGGATGGCAGGGAGGGCCCTCCGCGTCATCGCCTACGGTTGCAAGAAGGTCGAAGTCGCCCCCAGGTCGCGCGAAGAGGCAGAGGACGGCCTCACCTTCCTAGGCCTGGCAGGCTTCGAGGACCCGCCCAGGGCGGATGCAAAGGGCGCCGTCGAGGCCTGCCTCGGAGCCGGGATCAAGGTCTACATGGTCACAGGTGATTACGAAGCCACAGCAAGGGCCGTCGCTGATGCCGTGGGCATAACTGTGAAAGGCGGCGTCTTAGATGGGGCGAAGCTCGACGGGATGACGGAGGGGGACCTGGACACGGCCGTCAGGAGCACCTTCGTCTTCGCGAGGGCGTCACCTGAGCACAAGCTCCGCGTCGTGGAGGCGCTCAAGGCGAATGGGGAGGTCGTGGCGGTGACCGGAGACGGCGTCAACGACGCGCCTGCTCTGAAGAGGGCCGACATAGGGGTGGCCATGGGCAGGACCGGGACCGACGTGGCGAAGGAGGCGGCGGATATGATCCTCCTCGACGACGATTTCGTCACCGTCGGCGCCGCAGTTGAGCAGGGGAGGAAGCTCTTCGACAACCTGCGCAAGGGAGTGAGATACTACCTTGCTTGCAAGGTCGCTTTGGTCTCCATATTTCTGCTTCCCATTTTCGCAGGGGTCCCCCTGCCGTTCGCCCCCATCCAGATCATCCTCCTCGAGCTCTTCATGGACTTGGCCGCCTCGTCCACGTTCGTCGCCGAGCGTGCCGAAAGCGGGATAATGGCGAGGGGCCCACGCAGCCCCAAGACGAAGTTCATGGACGGCGCGATGAAGAAAGGCATCGCCGGAGGGGCCGTGAGCCTCTTCCTAGCCGTCTCCGTCGTCTACTTCTTCAGCCTCTGCCTTGGAAGGAGCGCCCTGGAAGCCCAGACGATGGCTTTCGGCACCTGGATGATATGCCACGTCCTGCTGGCGCTGAACATGAGGACGGAAAGGGAACCCCTCGCCTCCATCGGCTTCTTAAGCAATAGGTTGATGGTGCTCTGGGCTTCTGCTGCCTTCGTCAGCCTGCTGGCCGCGGTGTACGTCCCCTGGCTGCAGGGCGCCCTCCGGACAACGTCCCTCTCCGGACCAGATTGGGCCCTGATGATTTTCGCCTCCTTCGTCGCCTCGTTCTGGATGGAGCTGAAGAAGACCATCTCATTCGGCCACAGAAGGTCAGATGTATCGTTGTTGCGATAGTTGCACTGAATGAGGCCAAGTCTTGCGAAGCCAGGAGAACCCTGTCATCCATCTCCGCGACTTTGCGATCGTGGCGAGCGACAGCTCCTGAGTCGAGTACTTCTTCCTGCTATTGCGGACGGCCTCCACCAGCCCCAGTGCAGTTATCCCGAGGGCGGCGAGAGATATCGCCGCATTAAGCGGCAAACTGATTGTGGTCCTCAGAGCTGTATGCTAGAACCGTTACGGCCGGGTGTCGTGTGGCGCTGGGAGTCGTAGCGGTATTCGCTCCTGTGTACGTGCTCGGGGAACTCATCACCCTTCTCCCCGACATGGCCGTGAGGCTCGTTGGTGGCGCATTGCTCCTCTACTTAGGCCTTCGACTAGCCAGGAACGCCTGCAAGTCAGTCATCCGGAGCCGGGAGGGGGGTTCTTCATAAGCACACTTCGAGAAGGGCATCATGGCCACTGGCTTCTCAGTCGGGGCGGTCGAAGCTCTCGAGGCAGCCATCGTTCCAGAGGCACTGCTCCCCAACGACTTCCAATCGACGGTCCTTGGGATGGGCACCGAAATCGCCGTGGTCGTGGCCGCTTCCGTACCGGGGAAGACCGTCATAATTGTCATTTATATATGGGTTATGTACTCATGCTGTATCGGTTCGTGCTCGTCGTATGAGCGCCGTGGTTAGACCCAATCGTGTCAGAGCGTTTCCCTTCCCCAGGTCCAGCGCGGACAGAAGAAAGCGGGACTTCTCCGAGGTCCAAGAGCCCTATACTTTGGCTGAATCGATCGCTGAGGCAGACCGCTGCCTCACCTGTGGCACTCCCGTGTGTATGGACTCCTGCCCAGTTCTGGCAGACGTCCGTGGAATGTGCGAAGCGGTTGCCAGGGGAGACCTTGCGGCTGCCTACAGGAAGCTAAGGGAGACGAACCCCTTGCCAGGCGTCACGGCCCGGTGTTGCCCGCAGTTGCACAGACTTTGCGAGGACGCGTGCGCGATGCGATGGGCCGGTCATCCCATCGCTGTCGGGATGATCCAGAGGTTCGTGGCTGATTGGGAGCGTGTTGAATCAAGACAACCAGAGCCGCCCAGGGCCACCGACACAGGAAAGCACGTCTCGGTAGTTGGTGCTGGCCCGGCAGGCCTGGCTGCGGCCGACCTCTTGAGGAGATATGGCCATACTGTTACCATCTTTGAAGAAGGGCCGGCACCAGGGGGCACCGCTTGGTATGGCATCCCTGACTTCCACCTGCCGAAGGAGGTCTTTCTCTATGAAATGGAGAGGATACAGGAGGAAGGAGTCGAGATCAAGCTGAATATGAAGGTGGGCAGGGACGTGTCTCTCAGAGATCTGTTGGCAGGTGG
This sequence comes from Conexivisphaerales archaeon, assembly GCA_049509455.1. Lineage (GTDB taxonomy): Archaea > Thermoproteota > Nitrososphaeria > Conexivisphaerales > DTJL01 > DATKKG01. Next base: position 46,551 of record JBEKZX010000004.1, on the reverse strand, counting down.
CTCGAACGCTGTCCTGATAGCTACCGGATTGGGCGAGCCGGTGAAGGAGAAGCCGCCAGGTTTGGAACTGAAAGGGATATACGACGGCTACCGGTTCCTTCATGACGTCTTCGTCGACGGCGTAGATAACTATCTCAGACGCCCGAAGTATGACCTCGGAAAGGAAATCTTGGTGATGGGCGGAGGGGACGCGGCGTTGGACTGCGCACGAACTGCACTGAGGCTGTCGTCGGGCAACGTGACGGTGGTCTATCGCCGGACGGTCAATGAAATGCCAGCCGATCCGATCATGATAGAGGAAGCGAAGGAGGAGGGCGTCCAGTTCAGGTTCCTGGCTCAGTCCAAGTCGTACAACGGCGTCGATGGACGCATAGTCAGCACGACGCTGTCCGCGACGAGGCTTGGGGCGCCGGATGAACATGGGAAGCCGAGGGTAGAGGTACTCCCGGAACAGGAATCTGAGATCAGATGCTCCTCTGTGCTTCTAGCGCTTGGGCGGCGTCCCAACCCGTTTCTCCAGCGGAAGGCTGGCCTGAAGATGGGCACAAACAACTCCATCTCAATAGACGATCATTATAGGACTTCGATGGAGGGGGTGTTTGCGGCGGGGGACGTGACTACAGGTGAGTCGCTGGTCGTGAAGGCGATGGCTTCGGGCCGTGAGGCGGCTCAGAGGATTCATGAGTACCTCATGGGGTTGGAGGAGGAACATGTTTCCTTCTACGACAGGTATTACAACCAGAGGACCTATGAGAAACTGATTCATTGGCAAGAGGACGTTGGGCCTCCTCCACCTTAGCATAGGCGTGAATCGACGAAGGGTTTGCTAGGATGCTGCGCTTACGTAGCCACTAGCAGCCGCGCCGCCTGCCCTCTAGGCCTCATGCGTCGCGGCCCGGTCGTTCGACGTTGTCAACGTCGCACCTGTCAGCATTCTTCGATTGAAGTGTTTTGCCCATTGGGTTGCGGCGCTTGGCTTCCTCCCCAGAGTGGCCCTCGGAACCCTTTGAGAGAGCATCGCCTTCGTTTCAAGTTACTATTGGACACCCTTCACGGGCAATGACGGATTCGCTTGCGTTCAGAACTCAGGCTATCAACCAAGGAGGATGGTAGCCCGGGAAGGATTCGAACCCTCGTCACCAGGGGTCTCCTCCCAACAGCGCCAAGGAGTCTCGTTCTAGCCCACGGCTGTCAGGATCCAGAGCCTGGTATCCTTGGCCGCTAGACTCGGCGGCGCACCTGCGCCTCGACCGGGCTTCAGGGCTACCGTATGCACAGACTTTTCGTAGGTATAAGTCCTTTTCTGACTGGAGAAAGGTCGCTCGGCCTAATCCGTCCCCTTCATGAAGGTGGTTACGGCCTTCCCAGCGTCGAACCCCGGGAGTTCGTCCTTCACCGCCTCGCCGAACGCCGCCAGCGTCACCAGGAGCTGCTCCTTCGTCACGTTCCCCATGTGGCCCACCCTGATCATATCGTTCCTATGGGTGTCGACGCCCCTGGCGACAAGGATGTTATACCTCTCCAGGACAGACTTGTGAATCTTCGCTGCATCCTTCACCTGTATCGTCGTAACGGTGGGACTCGGGTCCCTCGCCCAGAGCCTGACGCCTCCCTCAAGGAGGGCCTCCCTGAAAGCGGTGGAGAGTACCATATGCCTCCTCCAGCGGGCTTCCAGACCCTCTTCCTTGACCATCTCCAGGGCCACGCGCAGGGCGCGAAGTACGGACACGCTGGGCGTAGTGACGTAGATGCGTGGGTCCTTCATCACCTTGAGCCAGCTCTGAAGGTTGAAGTAGTACGACGGGATGGGCGTCTTCCTGTTTTCGATGACCCCCACGGCTCGGTTCGAGAGCGCCATCAGCATCGCCCCCGGCGGGGCCGCTAGAGCCTTCTGAGAGCCCGCGAAGGCCACGTCGATCCCCCATTCGTCGAACCTCAGCTCGGCGCCTCCGAGCCCGCAGACCGAATCGAGGAACGACAGGGCGCCGTGGCGGGCCGCCACCGACGCCAGCTCCTTGACTTTGTTGATGACCCCCATGCTCGTTTCGATATGGGTGATCAGGACGGCCTTGTAGGGGTCCTTTGAAAGCATCTCGTCGAGGACCTTGGGGTCGGCTCCCTCACCCTCAGGTGGGGCGTAGACAGTGGTCGCCTCGCCATAAATCCGCGAGACGTTCGTGTAGCGCTTTCCAAAGTAGCCCAGCTCGATTGAGAGGACCTTGTCGCCCCTTTCGAGGATGCTGGCGGCGGAGGACTCTATCCCGAACGTCCCTGAACCCGAGAGCACAATCACGTCCCCCTTCGCCTTGAAGACGTACCTGGTGAGGTCAAGAATCTGCAGGAAGTCGTTCTCGAACTCCTGCGACGTGTGCCCCACCATCGGAAGGGACATCGTTTGCAAGACGCGCGGGTGGAGGTTCGTGGGGCCTGGTATCATTAGGAGCGTCGGTTCTGCCATTTCGGATTGACCTCTCGACCACGGGTTAGGCTGAACCGCGGCTTTAAGGCTTGTCGACATGTCCCGCTGAAAGGAGCTCGATCATTCTCTCGATGACCTTCGACGGCGTCACCCCTGGGCCTCCCCCCATCGCGAAGCTCGCCTTGCCTCCCCCTTTCCCTCCCTGTTCCGAAAGCACCCTCGCGAGAAGGCCGCGGCAATCCAGGTCCAGGTTCGGGCCTCTGGCGGCTAGCACGGATGGCACGCCCTCCTGCACGTACCCCAGTAGGTAGAGCCCCTTCCCTGCAGCCGTGGCTTGGCCCACCTCCGACATGAGAATCCTGCCTGATGCCGGCCCTAGGTCGCCGGCGTACACTTCCGCCTCTCCCAACGTGGCCAAGGGTCGGAGCTGACGAAACAGCCGAGCGGTGAGGTCGCCCACGAATCCCTTCAGGCGTTCCACTTCGGCCTCTTTCTTCGCCGCCGCTTCAGCGATCAACGCCCGTCTGCAGTGAAGATGGCCCGCCGCCTCGACGTCAGATAGGAGGATCGTGCCCACCAGCCGAAATGCCTCCGAGCCCGTGACGAAAGAGACTTCATAGGATGATCCTGCAAGGCTGTGGAAGTCCTCCACGACGAAGAGCTCGGCCTCCCCCGTGTCCGCCGCATGGCTATGGGCGCACGTGGCGACGTCGTACTTGCCGATCCTCACTACCCTTACCTCCCCCTGGAGCCTTTCCTCCCTCGTCCTGAGCGCGGGGAACTCCCTTTTCGCCTCTTCCGTGGAGGCGTAGTGGAGCTCTTCCACCGGAAGGGAGGCGGCGATCATCCGGTTGGTGGCCTCCATCGCGTCGACAATGACCTTCCAATCCAGACTAGATGCCGTCAGTTTCACTTTCCCCTGGAAGCCCTCCTGCTCGACGACGTGCACGGTCAGGTCCAGGCCTAGGTTCTGCAGGCTTCGGATGAACAAGTGTTCGGCCGTGTGGACGGCCGCCTCCGCCTTGGCTGCATTCATCATGGAGACGACCGAGCAAGTTGCTAATATGAGCTGCGCTGCCCTGGATCAGGCCTTCGTCAGGACAGCTGTGAGGGCTTGACGTAGTCGCCATGCCTGGAGCGGGCGTCGAGGAGCCTGGCGCGCTGCTTCCCGATGATGTCATAGAGCCTCATAGGGACATGGTCCATTCCCCTGAACGTATGCTCTATCCTGTCCAGCTTCGCCATCCTTTCCGCGACCCTGAGCATGAACTGCACTTCGTAGGCCTCCAAGGAGTAGTCCTTCCCCAGGACATCGGCGAAAAGCCTCCTGAGATCGGAATAGAGAGGCATCCTTCCGGTCGGCGTTTCGATGACGCCCACGTCATCATGCGTCCGGAGCTCCATCCACTTGAACCAGACGCGCTTGTCCGTCTTGTCGTTGAGGAACTTCCCTTCCTTGCTCCTGAGGAAGTAGTTCACTCCGAATATCCTCGGAGGATGCGCGAGGCCCTGGCCAAACCTGATATTGTCCTCGACATACCTTCCCACCGGAATGGATAGGAAGTCGAGATTTGACATAGGGTTGAACTCCCGAACCCCCTCCTTCCCCAGGATTGCAGCGGTGGTCTCGGATTCGAGGCACGCGCCGAAGGTGACTATTCCGTGGTCCCATCCCAACGACTCTTCCACGGGGGCGCAGGTGTCGGAGTCGCGTCCGCCGTAGACGATGGCGCCCACCTGCACGCCGGCGGCGTCATCGATGACCGGGTCCAGGTTGCTGAACAGGTCCAGTGAAACGGTGAATCGGGCGTTCATGTGAGACACGGGTATCTCCTTCCCCTTCTCGTCCTTCTTCCCCGGCCACCATTCGCCGCTGTGGTTCTGCCCTGCGGGCGGCGGCGCTCCGCCACTCCCGTCCCAGAAGACGCCTCCATCGCGAGTCACGAGTACGTTTGAAAATATGATCTCCCCCGGGCCGTGGAGGACCTTCCACTGAATGGAGTCGTCCTTCGGATTGATCCCCTGGATGATGCCGAACACGCCCTTCTCGACGTTGACGGCTCGCACGCGTCCGTCCACCCTGCGGAGGTAGGCGATGTCGTCGCCGACGATCCTCTCTCCTTCGAGCATGGCGGTGGAAGTCTTCCCGCACATCGACGGGAACGCGCCGGTAAAGTAGGTCCTTCTCCCCCCGGGGCCGTTGACACCCATCACTAACATGTGCTCGGTGAGCCATCCCTCTTTGGACGCTCTTAGGATGGCCAGCCTCATGGCGAGCTTCTTCAGTCCGATGGAGTTGCCTCCGTACTGTGTGTTGACGCTGTAGACAGTCTCTCCATCGAGGTCGATGTAGATCCTCCTCCTGTCTAGGTTCTTGCAGGTCTTGCGCTCGTCGAGCTCCCCTTCTGAATGCACGGACCTGAAGGGCTTGGCGGCGGCTCCCTGAAGGAGGAACTCCTCGTACCCCTGACGGTAGAGGATGTTCTCGCTGTGGACGACGTAGCTGGAGTCGGTCAACTGGACGCAGGGGATTGAGAAGGCCGAGCCGACGGGACCAAGGCAGTAGAACGAGACGAACATGCGGCGGCCCTTCATGATGCCACTGAGGAGCGACCGCATCTCTTTGATTCCCTCTAGCCTGTCTCCTGTCCTGATGCCGGGGCCCAGGTTTGCACCCCCCGGGACCAATATCTGGGTGTGCTCTCGGTCCCTCCCCTGGTCATAATAATTCTCGAAGTGGGCTGTATGACCATCGATCGGTAGTCGGAACTCCTCCCCGTCGGCGACAGCCGCGCCCCTGACGAACTCCAGGTCTTCAGGTGTGCTCGCTGAGACGTAGACGCTGGCAGGGTCGCAGAGCTCGACATACTCTGCGACGAATTTCAAGACGTCGTCGCTGTGGATCGCTTCGAGGCGGGCAAAGTCCCTGGGCGACAAACGGCCTTTGAGAAAGCCCGACGCGCTGGTCTCGATGGCTGTCAAGAATTCCTCAAGGGTACACAAACGCCCTAAGAGCTATTTTAGGGTTTATTCGACTGGAAGTTGTAAAATAACGGAACGACGATATTACGCTCTTACTCCTTCAGGCATCGTCACACTACTTGAAGGAAGAAGTCCCCCACTTCCCCAGGGCCTCCCTGAGCTCCCTGCTCCTCTCGGCGTACTCCTCCACCGACACCCCCTCAAGGTAGGCGTCGATGGCGTCCCGGAGTGCCTTGGCGCCTGCCCTTCCTCCCGACGGATGACCCCAGATGCCTCCTCCGAGCTGAACGACGATGTTCGTGCCGAGGATGTCGAAGAGGGGACGGACCAGGCCAACGTGAAGGCCGCCAGAGCTGACAGGAAAGACGGGCTTAGCTCCGTGCCACTCGGCAGCCAGGAGGTGGCCATGACCCTTGCTCGAAGGAGCCGTGATCTTCTCCTTGAGGGTCTTCACCTCGGCCTTCGAAGCTTCCAGTTTACCTATGGCTGTGCCTATATGTAGCTGGTCGACGCCTATGAGCCGACAGGTCTCGGCCACGACCGCCATGCTCATGCCCTGATTCGGGTTCCGGGTGAACGCGGCGTGGAACGCGCGGTGGGCGTGGATGGCCAGGCCGAGATCCCCCGCCGTCTCCCTCAAGGTCTGCAGGGCCGCCCAGCCGGCGGTCAGGACGTCGATCATGATGTATTCGCCGCCCAAGGCCTTCACGAGCTTCGCCCGCCGGATCATCTCGTTCGTCTCGCCGGTGACGTTGATGAGATAGCTCTTCCTCTCTCCGGTCTCCTTCTCGGCCTTGTCCCTCCACCTGAATGTCTCCCTAGCCCTCTCCTCGAAGGGGTTGAAACTTTGACTGGTCAGGTTTTCGTCATCCTTCAGGAGGTCCAACCCGCCCAACCAAGCCTCATAGCCATGACGGGCATGCTCCTGGTAGGTGAGCCCCAGCTTGGGTTTCGGGACGGAGGCGGTGAGCGGGCGCTCCTTCACTTTCATGAAGCTCCTGATCCCCGGTATCCCGAAGCCCGGTCCCTTGAACGATCTTACTATCTCCTCCGGCCAGAAGACGTCCACCAGCCTAAGGCTCCTGAGCGCTTTCATCCCGAAGACGTTGCCGGCAATGCTGCTCATCACCTGGGGCATGTTCCCAGGCTCGAAGAGCTCCGGGGGGTAGGAGATGAATACATACTTCCCCTCCTCCCTGAAGGCACGGGCCATGATCCTCCTGACGTTTGGCGTGACCGTGGTGAGGGTGGTCCACGTACCCACACTGCTCTCCGAAGCCACTCGTCCCGCCACTTGGTCCAGCGAGAACCCCCTTGAGGGTCTCACCCTGAAGACGGCCACCAGCTCATGCTTCGACGGCCTATGTTTGAGGTCAAGGAAGTCAGTGTACCATTCAACTTCCTTCAAGGCTTAACCACCCACCTGACCTGGGTCCTTCAACTGATTTATGTGTGTAGCCAAAAGTGTCGGCTGGCGGGTCCCTTCCGCTTGGGTCGAAGACACCTGGCTCACTCCCCTGCGGAACTGCGTTATCCGTCGTTATCTCACCCGATACCGTCCTCAAAGGTCCCGAATCAGGCAAGGCCATTTTTATATCCGCAGGCTCCGCACTTCATCCATGAACCGGCCTAGGCGGGCGATAATCCTTGGGGCGGCGGGGCGAGATTTCCACAATTTCAACGTGTTCTTCCGGGAGAACCCGGCCTATGAAGTGGTGGCCTTCACGGCCACCCAGATCCCATACATCTCCAACCGGACGTATCCGCCATCGCTCTCGGGGGCGAGATACCCCAGGGGCGTGCCTATCGTCCCGGAGTCCGAACTGACAGCCTTGATTGAGAAATATGATGCAGATGACGCCTTCTTCTCATATAGCGACGTCCCCCACGAATATGTCATGCATCTGGCGTCGACCGTGCTGGCCAAGGGTGCCTCCTTTCACCTCCTTGGGCCCAAGGACACCATGATCGCCTCCAGCAGACCTGTGGTCGCGGTTGTGGGGAGCAGGACGGGTGTAGGCAAGAGCACCATCTCTCGATACGTCTTTGGCTGTCTTTCGGGTTTGGGGTGGAAACCCGTAGTCGTAAGGCATCCCATGCCCTACGGTAACTTCGAGAAGGCCGTCGAGAGATATGCCACCGTCGACGACGTCGTGAAATCGGGGATTACAGTGGAGGAGATGGAGGAATACGAGCAGCATGTCGAACAGGGAGGGGTGATCTATTCGGGCATAGACTACGAACTGATCCTGCGGCAGGCGGAGAGGGAGGGGGACCTCGTGCTATGGGACGGTGGCAACAACGACATGTCGTTCTACAGGCCCGACCTGACGATAACAGTGCTGGACCCGACGCGGCCGGGACAGGAGGCGAAGTACCATCCGGGAGAGGCGAACATCCGCATGGCGGATATCATAGTGGTCAACAAAGTCAACGTGGTGGCCAAGCAGGAAACCGAAGCGACCGTTGCCGCGGCCAGAGGGCTCAACCCGGAGGCCGAGATCGCGCTCACCGAGTCGGTCGAGACTATCGACAGGCCGGAGCTGGTCAGGGGGAAGGAAGTGCTGGTCGTGGAGGACGGGCCGTCGGTGACTCACGGGGGACTTTCAGAGGCCGTGGGCGCCAGGGCAGCCCGTCTTTGGGGCGCCAAGCTGGTCGACCCGAGGAGCTACGCTGTGGGTTCGATAAGGGAGGCGTATTCGAAGTTCAGGCAGATGGGGCCGGTGATGCCGTCGTTGGGGTACAGCAAGGAGCAGCTCAAGGACCTGCAGGATTCCATTAACGGAGTCCCGTGCGACGCCGTGCTGTTGGGCACGCCGGCCAACCTTGCGCTGGTGATTCACATAGAGAAACCCGTGGCGAGGGTGAAGTTTGTGGCCAGAGACGCCTCCACCCCGCCACTTTCCGAGCTCCTGAAGAGCCATGCCGGCAGCTTTCGGCGTCGCTGATCGGACGTTCCGTGGTTTCACAAGTTCTAGGGTGCATTAGACCCCGGAGAGCGTCACTCTTCACGCAAGTTGGATTGGATACGTTTAAGAGCGCACTTCAGCAAGAATTCGGTCGATGTCGCAGTCGGGAAGCATTGACAAGGTCCTCGACATAGCCAGGAGGAGGGGCTTCTTCTGGCCGGCTTATGAGACGTACGGCGGCTCGGCCGGCCTCTTCGTCTTCGGCGATAGCGGGATGAAGACGCGTGAAAACATCGTCTCGGTCTGGAGGGAGACGTTCGTAAGCCCCCATGAATTCTTCGAGATTGACGGTCCCGAGATCGTGCCCGAGCAGGTGCTTCAGGCCTCCGGCCACGTGGCCAACTTCAAGGACCCCATGGCTGAATGCTTGGCGTGCCACAGGAAGTTCAGGGCCGACCATCTCTTGGCGGACGCGGGTCTTCGGGTGAGCGAAGGCACGTCCCCCGAGGCAATCGAGAACAAGCTAGGGGAGGAGAAGGTCAGGTGTCCGGAATGCAAGGAGTTGAACTGGAGCGTTCGCCCGTTTTTGACGATGTTCCAGACGGTATTGGGGCCCTACAGCGACGCTGTGGGCTACCTGCGCCCAGAAACGGCTCAGAACATCTTCGTGGAGTTCAAACGCCTATTCGAAGTCGGCCGCGGCGGTATCCCCTTTGGCGTGGCCCAGGTGGGCCGGGGGTTCAGGAATGAAATCTCCCCGCGCCAGTCGCTGGTGCGGATGAGGGAGTTCCACATGGCCGAGGTCGAGCTGTTCTTTGACCCCGACGAGCCACGGTGTGGCTTCCTGAAGTATGTCGAGGATGAGGCCCTTAACGTCCTGACCGAAGAGGCCGTCGAGGCTGGCGTGGAAGACACCGTCACTGAGAGCGTGAGAGAGGCCCTGGCGAAAGGGCATATCAAGACTCCCTGGCTGGGCTACTTCATGGGGCTCTCGAAGCTGTTCCTGTGCAGGCTGGGCATCCCCGCAGAGAAGCAGAGGTTCAAGGCCAAGCTCAAAGGAGAGAGGGCGCACTACTCCGCCCAGACGTACGACCTTGAGGTCCTCTTGGAGGGTTGGGGCTGGGTCGAGGTGGCGGGGAACGCATACAGGACGGATTACGACCTCATGTCGCACATGAAGAAGACCGGTGCGGACTACTCTGTTTCGGTCCAGTATTCGGAGCCCAAGAAGGTGACCAGGATCATCTGGAGCCTCGACGTGCCAGCCGTCAAGGAGAACTATCCGGACACTTGGAAGGACCTGCTGAAGGCGTATGCTTCCCTGAAGGAGGATGCTAGGGAGAAGGAGGTCCCGAAGGAGCTCGGAGGGATCCCTCTAATGGCCGCCGTGGTGCGGTCGACCACCAGGGAGGACGTGATGGCCTCCAAGAAATTCGTCCCACACGTGGTGGAGCCGAGCTTTGGGCTGGACCGAATCCTGCTGGCCACCATGGCATTGAACCTACAGGTAAGGGAGGGTCGCAACGTACTGAGGTTCCCTTGTCGCATCGCGCCTGTGCAGGTGGGCGTCCTTCCGCTGCTTTCAAAAGACGAGATGATTGAAGAGGCGTTGCGCATCCGGGCATCTCTGGAGGCCCGGGGGATTAGCACCTTCTACGATGAGTCGGGCTCCATCGGAAAGAGGTACGCCCGCCTGGACGAGATAGGGGCCCCCTTCGCGGTGACCGTGGACCACGACACAATATCCAAAGGGGTCGTAACCATCAGGGACAGGGACTCTTGGGCGCAGGTTTCAGTCGCCAGGGAGGCTCTTCTGTCGAAGCTCGAAGAGCTGCTGCGAAGCAAATAGAAACTCTTTCATATCAATTATAGACCTTTGGAGGCAATATGATACGGCTGACCATGCTGCTAGAGCGTGGACTCTTCAGGGTCTACTGCCCTTCGGGCGTGCCGGAACGTCTCCATGAGCGGTGACGACTTCATGAACCTCGAGCTGCAGCACGGTCACGAGCTAAGCGCGGGGAGGTTATATCCGGTCCTGGCCGAGCTGGCTGACGCCGGCTACCTGGGCGCCGAAGAGCGCAACGAGCATGGCAAGCCGCACAAGTACTACAGGATCACCGAACTCGGCGTGAACAAGCTGGCGGTCGTCAGGGACGACATGGGCGCCCCCGATGAAGAAGTTCCTCAATGAGTGGCTCAGCGAGACGTCATAGTCGGAAGGCGCGGGGGTGGGGCATGCGCCTTGGTGAGCGTCACGGCTCGGTTCTAGGCGAAGGACATCAGGCCGAGGACGCCGCCCACAACGACGGAGGCCGACATGGCCCAGAAGAGGACCATTTCACGGCGCCCGTAGTGCTTCCCGTTCATCAAGGAAGGGCTGGAGATAAGCCTGCCCAGGAAGAAGAGGGAGGGTATCACGATTATCGTGTAGATCACCATCAGGTTCAGCATGAGCTTGATGTAGCCGCCGGCCAGGAGGACTACGAGGACCGCAGGAAGGCTCTCAAGGGCGTACACCCACAGGAACGAACTCTTCGACTTCCAGCGTAAAGCCTCTAGGACGCCCCAGGCCGAGCCCAGGGAGATGACCACCAGCGCCAGGAAACCGGCGAAGATGAAGCCCAGCCCCATGACGAGCGGCGCGTTGGCGCCCAGGGGGAGGAGGCTCTGCGCGAGGGACGAGTAGCTGACGAAGTTGCCCGTGCTGGAAAGGTGCGCCCCGTCGAGGACGATCACCGCCATCAGCACTTCAGAGGCGATGGCGCCGATCAGGGTCTCCATTCTTTCGAGCTTGAGGTCCCCAGCCTTCAGCTTCTTCCGCGAGTCCGCGCCCGAATGGAAGTAGAGCATCCACGGCATGATCACGGCGCCTATGCTGGCTGCCATCAGGAAGTCGAACGAAGGGTTTCCGTAGGGCTGAAGGGGGGTCAGGCCTATGCTCAGGACCTTCGTAAGGTCGTATGGGAAGAAGAACGTGGAGACGGCGATGCTGGCGACCACCACGAAACTTAGGGGTATCAGGATTACTTCGGCCTGCCTGTACCTTCTGCCGACCACTATGGCGGTGTGGACCGTGTAGACCATGGCCAGGCCGAGGAGGACAGGGAAACCTATCAAGCTGCACCCAATCGCCATGCCCGCATACTCCGCTACGTACTGCAAGAAGTCAGAGACGGCCATGGGGAGCGCCGCGATGGCAGCCACCTTCCGCCCGTAGTACTTCGAGATGGCCTCGCCCAGGCCCAGTCCGCCCACCGTCCCCAGACGACCTGCCGCGTCCTGGATCACGAAGAGCGGCAAGGTCAGGGCTATCATTATGAAAACCATATGGTATCCCCAGGAAGCACCGGCTTGCAGCCCCGTCACTATCGAGGCGACGTCGATGTCGGCCATCATGACCAGCCAAGCGGGGCCGAAGATCCTCAGCCAGTCACGCATGGACGGAGGGGCGTTCATCGGAGCCGCCTTCCCGGCTCGCCGGCGCAAGCAAGACATGCATGCTCGACTAGGCCGGAAGTCAGATGCGGCAAGTTTCTCTGCGTCCCTTCGGATAGCCATGACGGGGCTGCGACTATTTCACCTTAACGCTGTCAAAGCCCCATTTGACTGAGTGAATTTACATGTCCTTCGTCGCTGTAAAGATGGCCCAGCTTGGTTCCGCAAGCTTTAATTGACTCTGTAAATCTACCAGGTCTTGATGAACGTAGAGGAGCTGATTCCAGGGCTCCGGTCCCTCCTCGCCCACCGCTTGGTGGAGAGGCACGGGCTCAAGCAGAAGGACGTCGCGAAGGCGCTTGGAATCAGCCCATCAGCGGTCACCCAGTACTTGAAGGGCGGCAGAGCGTCGAGGCCCGTAAAGGTCCTATCCAGGAGCGACGTGACCCTCCTCATCGATGCATTTTGTGAAAAGGTGGCCATCAGAACCCCCAAGGCGATACCGGCGGAGTTCTTCGAGCTAGCCTACCAGATCTCCAGCATCGTCGACCGGAAGCCCCTTACCAGAAGCGACGAGACTGATGCCTCCTCCCACGAAAGAGAGCTGAACCTCGAAGCCTTGAGGAGGCGGCTGCAGGCGGAACAGGAGGCGGCCGAGCTGTTCATGAGCGTCGCCACCCAGATCAGGAACAACCTGGTCAGACTGGTCTTCCGACAGATAGCGAGCGACAGCATAAGGCATGCGGACATCCTGATGACCGTCATAAGCAGGCTGGAAAACGGCAAGGGGGAGGAGATGGATCTCCCTCCAGAAGAGACGCTGAAGAAGCTCCTGTCGTATGAGCAAGTGGCGCACGTTCACAGCCTGGACGGAGTCAAGCTGATCGTGCACGACGATCTCGTGCAGACGGTCTTGGAATCGGTGAAGGCCGATGAAGAAAAGCACAGTGGCCTCCTTATCGCGCTCATGAAGCTGAAGGCGTCCGAGAGGCATCAGTGGGAATAGCGCCCCTCCGCCTTCCGAGCGTCCTAGCGTGGCTCGAGGCGGCAGCCCGCGCTTCGCACATCGCGTCGGATTCAGACGGCGAAGGCGATGGCGCCGACCACCAGGGCCGTGATCAGGTCCGAGAGCAGGTTGACTTCGTTGTTCCCGACCGCTCTCACGCCTTTCACCCATGTCGAGGGCTGGCCGCAGTGGACCTTCTTCTCAGTCGCCGCGCCACACACTTGGCAGCGATAGAGGGCCTGGATGCTGCCTCCAAGGAGGCTGTCGACGTTGCAGCCGAGAAAGCCGCCGACGGCGGCTAGCAACAGGTACGGAAGAGGGGGATGAAGCACCCCGACGGAGGCTCCGAAGAGCGCCATGGCCAATGCGCCTCCGAGAGCTGCCCCCTCGCCCAGGAGGGTCACGCCCCCGCTTATGCCGGGCGCCAGGGTCGATGACGGTCTGTTGATCATCACGGGCTTGTGCGAGCTCAGAAGGCCTATTTCGGTGGCAAGGGTGTCGGCGGCCGCCGACGCGACGGCTGCGACATAGAGGACGGCAAATTCAGGAGAAGGCCTGACGAAGTTGAGTACGGAGACAGCGGCAGCGACGGCCCCGTTGGCGACGACGTTGCGGATACCTCTGGCACCTCTCTTCTCCTCAGCAGCGTGGATGGACAGCTTGAACTGATACCGGTATTTAGTGGCGGCCGAACCCAGGGCTAAGAAGGCGATGAGCACCGCTACCCACGCCCATCCTGAAGTCAGCGCTATGAGGAGGCCCATGCCGAATCCGGACACGCTCCCCCAGAGGTCCGTCGCGTGAAGGCGATATGACGCGGCGGTGATCGCCAGGAGGATCACTCCTCCTAGGAGGTTGACTAAAGTGGCCTCCACGCCAATGAGCAACTTTCGATAATTCTTAAGCCTTTGTCTCGCCGAAGGAGGCCAGCTTCTCCACGAGCTGCCTTGCGGTGCCCTTGGAGCAGACCGCGAGGACGATACGCTCCTTGGCGGCCAGTTGGACGGCGAGCTGGTCCAGCTGCTCCAGGCCATGGATGATGACTACTCTGGGCTTGAGCTGCGACACGCGAATGGCGACCATGGGGCTCCGGCCCAGGCCCACCTGGGTGAACACCACGACCCTTTCCGTGCTCTTGCCATAGATCTTGTAGAACTCGACGCCTGACAAGGAGGATATAGTCCTTATGCTGTCGAGGACCGTATAGCCGAAGACGAGCCTGTCCAGCTGCTCCTCCCCGGTGAGAACCTTGGCTCCCAGCTCCTCGATGATCTTGCTCGTGGTGACGGGCATGGCGTATTCGCCGATGCCGAGGATGGCGCCGGAGTCCATCTGGGCGGGCTTGCTGGTGAGGAGGCGGTTTCCCTGCTTGTCGAGGGAGATGAGGGAGTCGACGAACCTCTTGAGAAACATTGCACCGGGGGAATGCCTGCGCCCGTTCTCGTAGTCACTGAGGACCGAAGGGGAGACGCCCATTGCCCGCGCCAACTGGGCCTGGCTGATTCGACCCTTCTCTCGCCATAGCTTCATTGACCTCCCTGGGCTGGCGCTGACCGTTAGCTCGCCGGCGATGTTTATGGCGAGTTCGTCGGTCGATTCTGCCATATAGCTTCGTTATTCCGGTTTTCTATTTAACATTTGCCTGAAGAACATTGGACACCTGCCGTCATTCAAGATGCTTGTGCGGTTCCCCCAAACCCCAGTCCTCCTGCCTGATGGCTTTCTTCTCGATGGCCTGCTGGATCGGGAAGAAGAGGCGAGTGAAGCCCAGCACCTGGAAAGCTGCGTCCCTCACCTGAAGTACCACCGGCAAGTCGCCGACGGCCTTGCCCAGCATCAGGCATTGACGTGGAGGGAGAGACCTTACGATGCTCTTGACCGTCTGGGCGTCGGTCATAGAGGCCTGAGATACCGTTTCAAGGTCGCGGTCGTTGGTGAAGTTGTAGAGGAAGACGTTGTCGGCCTGCCTGTACACGCCGATGCCTAGCGCATCAGGCTGGTTGGTGACGAACACCGTGAAGACCCCATAGTGGCGCATCCTCGTGATGAGGTCCTCCCAGTAGGTCTGCCGAAGGTACAGGTGCGCCTCCTCGGCGATAAGGAAGATGGGAGGGAGGATCCTCTGTTCCAGCGTCTCCACGACCTTCGCCAGCAGGGCCTCGACGATCATGCGTCTAGCCAACGGATTGACGCCGGCCATGGAGATGATGACGGCTCCGCCCTCTGGCCTGGCGGAGTAGAGGTCCTCTAGCCGCACCTCATACCTGTCCGAGTCTGTGAAGATGCCGGATGAAAGGAGGCTGTAGTATCTTGAGAGGAGGGCGTCCCTGACCAGCTCGTTGCAGTGCCAGTGCTGGATGACCTCCTCCATGTCCTTGAGGGTGATCTTCCCAGAGCTCTCCAGATAGTCCCAGATCCGCAGGAACTCTCTGAGGGTGGCGCCCGGCACCTCAAGCACGTTCTGGAAGATGTCCAGCATTATGCGCCTGCCGAGGTACCTGATGGTGAACTTGAGGTTGTGCCCGGGCTGGAGCACCTTCACCTTGTCGGCGTACGGGCTGGCGGTGCCGTCCCGGGAGAAGGAAAGCCCCCCGTACTCGTTGTTTAGGTCGAAGATCAAGAGGTAGGCGCCGTAGTCCAGGAGCCCCGTGGCGAGTAGCTTGGCGATATGCGACTTTCCCGCCTCTTTCCTTCCCGTAATGATGGTGAGCCGGCCGTCGAGGTCCTCCGCGTTGATGTGGAACTCCTCACCTGAAAGGGTGCTGCCCAGCCGTATCGGTCTCCCGCCCCGGCGCCCCATGAGGGAGTAGAGCTCCGGAAGGGGTAGCCTGGCAATTCGGCTGTTACTTCTGCTGGGAAGCCAGCCCATGTCGGGGAGCGCGATGCCCCGTTCCACCGCGCACCTGATCTTGCATCTTAGGACCTTCGCGTCCTTGATCATGTAGGAGATGCTGTTCAGCTGGAGGGGGTCGCTGTGGACCAGCTCGGTGTTGGCGAAGAGCTCGTCCCTGAGCATCTCCTCTTGGATCCCCATGGAGTCTAGGTAGGCATCATCGTAGACTTGGACGATTAAAGAGCGCCCCTCCTTTTCGTCCGAGATCTTGACGTAGTCACCCTTCTTGAAGTCCTCCTCAGGCATGGTGAGGATGCGAATCTCGTCCCCCTGCTTTTCGAGTATCTTCAGCTCGCCCCTCGCCTCTTGGACATGGTCAGTGGACCGAGGACGGTCTTCCGCAGGCTGTCAGAGGGGAGGACCGTGACCTTGGCCTTCCTCGTGAGCTGGCTCTTGACCACCGCCTCCTCGGCCTCGGAGAATATCGAAAGGAAGTGTGCAGCCCTCAACGTCTCCGGATACCCTCTCACGAGCAGGTCGCTTTCGCTGATGGTGGAGAGGACCTCGTCGGGGTCCTCCGACCTCGTCAGGTCCACGCGGAAGGGCAGGCCATCGGACGTCAGCTTTGTAAGGTAAGACTTCCCGAGTAGGTCGGCCACGAAGAGCCTGACGTGCTGCGTGATGTCAACATAGGAGGGAGGGACCCCGTCCTCGAACAGCTGGCTCTCTATCCCCTGCAGCACCTTTAGCTTCGTGCTCTTGGCAATGCCCGCGAGGAGGATGAGCTCGCCGTCGCACACATCGACGAGGGACTTCAGGGTGCTCCCCCTGGGCTCGAACACCGAGGGTTTCAGGGAGCCGTCAAGAAGCAATAACCCTTGCTCGAGGCTGGTGGAGACTTCATGCGCAAGCACTCTCTCCATCAGGACCCGGATTAGCCTCATGGCCATCCCGGCGTCCGAAAGGATGAGTCGCCTGGGCACAGGCTTCTCCAGCAGCCCGAGCAGGGTTTGGACACTGTCGTCGCCCACGTAGATTACACTGGGGCCGACCACAACGGAGTTCTTCGCGCCACCTATGTTGAAGGCCAGAGAGGCCTTGGCAGCGTACACCGCGCCGTCCTCCGTCTCCGCGATCTGGATGACGCTCGAGTCCAGCGCGGCGACATCTCTTCTTCTGCCCTTCGGCTGGATGGGGTGAATCTCGACTGCGTCCCCAGCGCTCCTCCAGCCCTTGATGGGCTCCAAATCTTCGCCGCTCCTGACCAGAACAAGCTTCTTGCCATCCAGCTCGGAGAAGCTGTTGGCCGAGAGCTCTCCGAACCTGTTGACGGCGGGCGAAGAGAGGATAACATTTAATTGCTTGTTCAACTTGACCAACAACAGTACAGGCTGGTAGGCTAAATAAATGTTGCGCAACTTGATTGTGTTCAACAATAAGGGGACTCGGCGTTGAGCTCCACCGTCATACACATCAAGCTTAAGCGTGGCGGATGGGAGGTCGAAGTGGACGCCCCCGAAGACCGCGTGTCGGAGGTCATAGCGAAGGTACTAGCCGGGCTGAACGCCACAGGCCCCGGCGAAGGCGGCCTCTTCGCGCGAGAGAAGACCGATCGGGGAGTGACGTGCAAGACGCTCCTGGAGAAGCTCTGGGGCGAATCGTGGTTCGCGACGCTGCGGAGCCTATCGGAGGTGGACGAGGAGCTGGCAAGGATGGGGTACCACTACGACAAGACGGCCATCTCTCACAGCCTGACCGATCTCGTCAGGGAAGGCACCTTGAGCAGGGACGGGACTCCTCGTAGTTACCGCTACGTGCAGAAGAAGCCTCCGGAGAACTCCCTAGCCTAGCTTCCCGAGGGACTTGGCCAGCCAGTTGACGCCGGTCGTCGTGATATAGTAGAAGACGCCGTTGTCGGAGGCAAGCCGGTCGGCGTGGCCGGCCTTCGTCATCTCGCTCAACCTAGAGCTTATACTCTTCGGGTTGAGCCCCGTAAGGCGCTCAAGGTCCTGAAGGGTGGCCTTGTCCGAACTGAGTTTGGCCGCCTCCAAGCCTATCTTCAGCGACACCAGCTGGAGGGCAAGCAGCATCTTGTCGCTGAGCTTGGCGTCGGTGATAACGCGGGGGCCTTCAGGCGTCATGCGCACATAGTCCTGGAAGATGTTCGTGAGTTCAGAGAGGGAGTAGTTCAGCATGAGGGTCTGCGCCAGCTCGAGTGCGGGTATCTGCTTTGTCATCAGATTGTTGAAGCTGACGGCGACCTCCTGCGGCGTGCCGATCAGGTCGGCCTCGAAGCCATCGAAGTTGATGTGAACGCGGACTTCCCTTTTCTCAGACAAATCTCAAAACCTCATTGTTTCTAGATCGCGACGTCTTGCGATGTAGTGCCCTCGCTCGCTGTTAAAAGACTTGCGCAACAGCGGGAGGAGGTTGCCCGCCTGGATGACGGCGGACTCCCTTTTCTGCGTCACGGGCCGGCGACCGAGGTGTCAGAGACGGGTGGAGTCGAAGCGGGCTCCTGCTGGGCGGCCTGTTGGTACTCGGCGCCTGACTGCAAGAGGCTCGTGGAGGAGGTGTACAGGAAGTCGCCATCGGGGCCCTTGAACCTCCTGAGCTTCCCCTCCTGTGCCAGCCGGAGCAGCGCCACGGCCACGGACTGCCTTGGATACACGAGGCCGAAGGACTCGAGGGCTCCCTTTACCTCGAGGAGGCGCCTAGGGGTCCTCCCCCACGAGGAGCCGAAGAGCTTCGTCATGATGCTGGGGAGCGATTCGCCCTTCTCCACCCTGAGCTCGGGGAGGTCCTGAAGGGTCGCCTGCTGGGCCTGCACGGTAGCCGGAGGTTGAGCCAGAGCGACGGGAGGAGGGATCGACAATGGTTTCTCAGACGCCATCCCTTCGACAATGGCAGGGACCAGCTCGATGAGGTCCTTCAGGGAGTCCTTCGGACCCTCGATTTCAACTTCGTTTGCACCAACCTTGACCCTGACCCTTACGTTGTCAGAAGACATCGTAAACAAGACTGGAGAATGCCGATATAACAGTTTCCTGTGAAGACTACGAAAGGAGAACACAGGTCCTTAAGTAGTCATTTACTTCGATGTTTTCGTCACGGCTTTCTGGAGCTGCCGCTTCAGCTCGGCGCTGACCTTAGCGCCGTCCACGTTCCCCCTGGCCTTGGACATCACCCTGCCCATCAGGAGGCCGAACGACTCCGAGCCCTTGGATTGCACGATCTGGGAGTTCTCTCGAATCGTTTCTGCTACCAGGGCCGAGAGCTCTCCGGACGACATCGCGCCTAGGTGAAGGAATCTTGCTGCTTCCTCTATGCCCTTCGCCTTCTTGGAAAGGATGATCCTCAGGACGGCGGGCGCCGCCTCCTTGGCGATGTCCCCCCTTCCTATTCTGAGCAGAAGCTCCTCCAGCAGGCTTTGGTCCAGGTACCCTACGTCGAGCCCCTCCCGGCCCAGGCTGACGACGCTCTCAGTTAGAAAGGAGGCCACGAACGTCGGCGCTAGCTCCGTCTCCCCCACGACCTTCTCGAAGAGAATGTAGTACTCCGAGTCCAACAGGTGGTCGGCCTGCTCTTCGCCGAGCCCGTGCTTGGCCATCAGACTGCGGACTTGCTCGTCCCAAGGAGGGGGAAGCTTCTTTGACGCGCCGTGCACCAGCTCGGCGTTGATGGGTATTGGTGGTATGTCCGTCTCCGGGTACATCCTCGCCGAGCCAGGCCGCGGCCTGATGAATCTCGTCCCCCCGTCGGTCATGGGACCTCTGGTTTCGGCAGGCGGCCCGACGAAGGCCTGCCTCAGCCTGCCCGTTATGGACCTCAGACACAGGAGGGCACGCGACTCCTCTCCGATCAGGAGGATGAAGCCATCGACGGGGCCACAGCCGAGGAGCTCCCTGACCTCCCTTACTTCGTCGTCGGTCACGCCATAGCCGGGGAGCTCGTCGGAGTGCAGGAGGCCGCCCAGCTTGAAGAACCTGGCGATGTCCGCCAATTCGCGACCCAGCCTTGTATCGGGATAAGGCTCCTCCGAAAGGTGGCCGGCGAAGCCCGGCGCCTTCATGGCGAAGACCCTCCCCTTCTTCAGGCCGGAGCTCACCAGCTTGCTCTGGGTCGAAGAGAAGACCCCTGTGCAGTCCTTAGGGGAGAACTCCACCTTTGATGGATGAGCTCCCTCCTTCTTGAGCAGAGATGCCAAGTCGAGGAGCCAGAGCTGCCTCTTCGCCTCGTAGTCCACCACCTGCGACACGAGGTCCAGCTGCTGGACCCCCTTCACTTCTATGACCTCCCCCCCTCTGACGGATACGTTGATGTCCTGCCTGATGGTGCCCAGGCCCCTGTCCACCCTCCCCGTCGCCTTCAGGACCTTGCCGATCTCTCCCGCGATTTCCTGGACCTGCATCGGCTTCGCCGTGACGGGCGCCAGCGAAAGCTCGATGAGTGGGATTCCCAGCCTGTCTAGGGAGAAATCCCTCTCTCCCTCTCTCTCTCCCAGGTTCCTGGCAGCGTCCTCCTCGAGAGTGACGGAAAGTATAGGCACGTCGGCCACGGCCGTCTTCAACGTCCCTCCCAGGGCCACCACCATCGTCCTCTGGAAGCCGGTCGTGTTGCTGCCGTCGATGACCATCTTACGCATTACATGGACCTCGTCGACGATGTCCGACGAGAAGAGGGAGGAGATCATGATGCAGCTCTCCAGCGCCTCCTGGTTCAGGTCGTGCGGAGGCTCTTCGTCGGCTTCGACTAAGCAACTCGAGTCGGCGCCTGCGTAGTAATTGAGCCAGAGGTTCTTGCTGGCTTCGAACAGGGCCGCCGGGTCCACCTTTCCGAGCTCGCTCTGGCTGGGCCGCAGCCGCCTCCGGAAGGTCTTCTCGCCGTCCTCCTTCTTTTGACCGCAGCTGCAGAAGAGCTTGCTTCCGGTGTTCAGCTGGCGGTGGATTTCAAGGCCGACCTTCAGGTCGATCTTCTTCGGATCAAAGGGGAAAGACGCGTCCTTCATCTTCGCCTTACCAGCCTCCTGACGCCTAACTCGCCCCGTAGGTTGCGGGCCATTAAGGATGCTATCTCCGGGGGCTCAAAGCCCTGTCCGACCAGCCAGCTGGCCTTGGCGAAGGCGACCTCCGATAGCATGTCCCCGAGCGGGACGACGCCCATTCGGAGGAGGTCCCTTCCCGTGTTGTAGACCGTCATCCTCACGCTCCCCCAGACGGTCTGCGAGGTCATCCCCACGAACACCCCCAAGTCGATGGCCGCTTTCAGCTCCTTGTTGACGGAGCTTGGAGCGTGGCCCAGGCCCGTGCCCTCGAGTATGATCGCTCTGCAGCCTTCCTTGACGAGGGAATTCAACAACGAAGGATCGAAGCCCGGATGGAGCTTGATTATGGAGACCTTCGCCGAGAAGGAGGGGATGCAGGTGAATCCCTTCAAGGAACTCCTCCTGGGCGGCAGCCCGGGCTTGAGGAGTACCTCCTGGCCGATGTGGCCTACAGGGGCCGAGTTGACCGATTCGAAGGCGTCGCGACGGCTCGAGTGATCCTTCCTGACGCGGACCCCCAGATGGACGTCCAACTCATCATCGCTGAGGCCTCCATGCATCACGAGGAAAACGCCGGATGCATTCCCGCTCGCGGCAAGCTTGACGGCGCCGATTAGGTTCGCCGCAGCGTCGGACGAAGGCCTATCGCTGGAGCGCTGCGAGCCCACGAACACCACGGGGATGGGGAGGCCCTCGAGCGCAAACGAGAGCGCCGCAGCCGTGTAGTGCATCGTGTCCGTGCCGTGCGTGATCACGACCCCGTCATGGCCTCCCTTTACTGCCTCCCCGACGCGCTTAGCCAACTCCGACCAGCGACGAGGGGTCATGTTTTCGCTGTATATGCTGAACAGGGCTTCGGTCTCCACTTCGGCTATCGAGGAGAGCTCCGGGACTAGATAGTAGAGCTCCTCCGAACTCAAGGCCGGCCTGACTCCCCCTGTGCGGTAGTCGATGCGAGAGGCGATGGTCCCGCCGGTGCCTATTATCATGACCTTGGGCAGACCGGGGACCAGCTTCGGCTTCGGAGGCGACCGGAAGGATGGCTCCACGCCCTTCGAAGTCAGGTTGATGTCCTTGATCCTCAGGACGGAGATGCCAGTGTTGTAGCCGGTCTTCAATTTGATGACGACATGTTCGTCGTCAGCAAATTCGTATCGAGGCATCAGGACACCCTCTACCGTCTCCCTGTCGGTGGTTATCCTGACCTGATCACCCACGGCGATGCCAAAAGACTCTAACTTCTTGAGACAGGCGCCTCGATAGCCCTCTAGACCCATCTGCCCATCGTCCAGACGAAGCTCGTGATTCGAGCGTTATATCTGTGTTGCTCGCGGCCGTCATGAGACTGACCGACTTCCGGGCCTTCCACTGTGAAGGCCGCCCGGATAGCCTCGAGGGGGAAAGATTGAAGGTGAAATATAGTGGAAGCCAAACGGCTCTTCCCCTGCAGTCTTACTGTCACTTCAGCTCAGCTCGGCCAGCTGACTCCGAGTCACTTCTGTACCAGGGCTCTGCGGTAAAGGCCTAAGTACTGCTCGCCGACTCTCTTGTAGTAGAACCTACCCTCAACCTCCCTGCGTCCTTCGGCGACCAGCCTCTGCCTGAGCAGCGGGTCATTCTGAAGCTCAGTTATCGCATTGCGAAATCTCCCTGGATCACGCTCCACATAGAGGGTGGCCTTGTCACCGAAAGCGGACAGCTCGGAGATGTTGGACGCGATCACGGGGCATCCACAAGCCCAGGCCTCCAGCCTTACGAGGGAGAAGTACTCGCTCACGCTAGGTATGACCAGACATTCGGCGCTCTTCATGTAGGATATCACCTCCTCCCAGGGGGAGACTCGGTCCAACCCCAATGCCTTGGCGCTTGCCATCCCCTTGGTAGCTTCTGCAAACAATTCGTACCCCTTTATGGGATCTCGCCTTCCGACAAAGAGGATCGTCCTCGTATTGGCGGCTGGCACAGGGGCGACCTCGGCTGGGTCTATGCAGTTCGGGACCCAAGTCCACCCGTTTTCCTGGGCTTGCACCGGGTTGACACAGGTCACTACATCAGCACGCGAAATCGAGCGAAGCGTTGACCGCCGTCCTTCCTGGCCCATCCCTAGGAAGGGGTCGCCATGGATCGTCAGGAGGATTGGTTTTCCCCTTATCAGCCTGACTAACTTTGTAAGATGGACGTGGGCAAGATCGTATGATAGGGAGCGTATCCTCCGCCCAGCGAAGAACAAGTACGATGGCGTCTTCAGTTTGGGGATCGGCACTATCGTGGTGTTGCGCCCGTCCACGAAGAGATAGGTCAGCTTGCCCTCCATGGCCCTCTCGAGAGTCAAGATGACACGGCCGATGGCGTTCTCCCTTGTGATGTTCGGATAGGGTACGAGCACCCGCATGTTGTCTGCCGGGTCTTCCATCCTGAATTTCTTGGGTGGCTCAGATAGATGAATCTTTGCTGGTGGGCCCGGTCACTTATGCCCTGAGGTAATCGTCCCGACTATCCTCACGGCGGCTTTGCCGTCGCCGAAGGGGTTCGGCCAGTCCCGCCTTCTCCTCAGCATGGTCTCCGTGGATCTGAGAATGTTGTCTGGCCGAGTCCCAGCCACGACATTAGCTCCCACTTCAACTGTCTCCGGCCTTTCGGTGTTATCCCGCAAGGTAACGCAAGGGACCTTCAAGATGCAGGCCT
Organism: Conexivisphaerales archaeon; assembly: GCA_049509455.1. GTDB lineage: Archaea > Thermoproteota > Nitrososphaeria > Conexivisphaerales > DTJL01 > DATKKG01. The sequence goes on along the minus strand of JBEKZX010000004.1, from coordinate 23,235 downwards.
CCTCCTGCACGCCTCCCGAGTCGGTCAACACGATGGAGGCGGTGCTCTCGAGTTTCAAGAACCTCAGGTAATCCAAGGGAAACAGAAGAAAGACCCCTGTAGGAAAACTGATGCTGAACTGGGCGCATCGTTTCCTAGTTCTCGGGTGCATGGGGTATACGACAGGTAATCCTGTCTTCCTGGAGACCAATTCCACTCCGCGAACAATCCTCTTTAGCCGGGCCGGGTCGTCCACGTTCTCCTCCCTATGCAGAGTAAGAAGTGCAAAAGGCCCTCGAGCGGCACGAATGTTCAGCCTTGTCTCGGAGGCGAGGACAAGGTTCTCTTTGACCGCGTCCACTATGGTATTGCCGACCACATGTATCTTCCCGTCCGGTAGCCCTTCTCGAATCAGGTTGTTCCTGGCCTCATCGGTCGGAGCGAAGAGGAAGTCGGCCAGATGGTCGACCAAGACGCGATTGATCTCCTCCGGCATTCTCCTGTCGTTGCTTCTCAGCCCGGCTTCCACGTGCGCGCAGGGCACACCGAGCTTGGCCGCCGCCAGCGCGCCCCCCAGGACGGTGTTGGTGTCCCCCTCCACTAGCACGACCGATGGCCTCTCCTTCGTCAGGACCTTTTCGACTCCAACGAGGATCTTGGCAGTCTCCTCCGCGTGGGTCCCGGAGCCCACTCTGAGGCTGAATTCGGGGCTAGGAAGACGGAGCTGCCTGAAGAATACTCGCGAGAGATCATAAGAATGGTGCTGTCCGGTGAAGACGGTGTAGAACTCCTGCCCGCTGGCCTGAAGCGCCCTTATGATAGGCGACATCTTGATGATTTCAGGCCTGGTGCCCATCACCACTGCGACGGAGCGAGGGCAGGCGGCTCGTTCTGCCCTTCGGGGGCCTCCTCCAACGCGCGAACTTGGCACGTCTCCGCTAGGCTCAAACGTTCTTATATTGGTTGGGCAACGAAGCATATCTGGAAGAGGGGGCGGTCTCGGTCAGAGATTCTTGCCGTCGCGCCCATGGCGGAGATGGCGGGAGACCGGAGGCGATGTGTTGATTGGAGGCGCCTCTGGTAAGCGTTGTGATACCCTCATACAACATGTCCCGGTTCCTGCCCGACGCAATCCAGTCGGTCTTCGTGCAGGGGTACAAGCCCCTGGAAGTCATCGTCGTTAATGATGCCTCCACCGACGACACGTCAGAGACAGCCCGAAGGTCCTTTGCGCAGGCTCCCGGTGCCACTAGGTGTTCGCTAATTGATCTCAAGAGAAACGGCGGCGCCGCGAACGCGCTCCGGACAGGCTTCTCAGCTTCCTCCGGCGAGTTCGTCTGCTGGCTTAGCTCAGACGACGCATTAGTCGACGAGCGCAAGACAGAACATCAGTTGACCGCGATGGCCAGGACGGGGGCCGCGTGGAGCTACTATCAGGACTATTATGCGGGGAGCGCTATGAGTTCGGCGCACCTAGTTCAGCCCAACTATATGCCGAGAATGAGGCTGCTCAATCCGATATTCACGGGTGACCCCGGGTTGATGTTGATGATGATGCTTTTCAGGAACCCCGTCAACGGGAGCTCGGTTATGATACGCAGGTCCTCCCTGCTATCAGGCGAGTTTGATCCTTTCCTTCGGAACGTGGACCCCGACGGCGACCTGTGGATGCGCTACAGCGCCCTCGGCCTAAGGGCAGTCGCTCTTCCGGGTGCGCCGATGTTCTATAGGGTTCACGGCGCGCAGACGTCCCGGGACAAAGTGAAGATGCTGAAGGGAATCGAGGTGGTCAGGCTCCGCCTCCTGAAGACCCTCTCGTCACTTGGCCTGCTGGGCCCTCTAGTGGACAAGTTCGCGCCCTGTTTTGTCCTCCTCATGCTGGAGCGCAAGATTGAGTACCCTTACACGGCCGAATTCCTTGGCCGGTACATTCTGGAGACCAGAGAGTCCCGGAGCCGCCTGGTCGTGCTGGCTGCTTCGAAGGCCCTTCCTGCATTTGAACGCGAGGCAAAGGCGACGACGGTGGACCGCGCCGATCTCATCAAATCAGTTGACGGAGGCCTTCATAGCGAAGAGTTCGATCGCTTTGTAACGCGTCTTTCGTCAGACCGGCGACGTGAACCAGAAGGATGAGTAACTTCGTGTGCGCTCCTCCCTCCGAGCCTGAGGACCCTGAAACCTGGGTGAGTCCCGTCCCTCACGGGAAGCACGCCGACGGCATCCACGACGAACGCGCCATCGACCATTAGGGAGGCCAGTTCATCCAAGGCTATCTTCTTGAACGCCTCGTGGCCCACCATGAAGACGGCACAGACCGCTCCCTTGACCGCCCCCTTGACGTCCTTGGACGATGTGCCGCCGAAGGTCTCCGAGCAGAAGGGGTCAAAAGTCGATACAGCATAGCCTTCGGCCATCAGACTTCCTATCACCTTCTCCGATGGGCTGGCCCTGGAATCTCCTACCTCCGGCTTGTATGACGTCCCGAGCACGGCTATCTTGGCGCCCAGGGGAGCTCCCGCCAATCCTGCGTGAACCAGCGTCAAGACGTCTTCAAACATGTTTTCGTTGACTTCCCTGGCCAATCTCGTCAACGATGCCTTGTTCGAATCGCGGGCAATCCCTGCCTGCAACAGCATATAGGGGTCCTTGCTCAGGCATGGTCCCCCCACGCCCGGGCCGGGTCTGAGGATCTTGACCCTCGGATGGGTGTTGGCCAGGCGGACGACGTCCCAAACGTCGACCCCGATTTCGACGCAGAACTTCGAAAGCTCGTTTGCGAACCCTATGTAGACGTCGCGCGCGGTGTTTTCAACGAGCTTGACAGTCTCCGCAGTCAGGATGTCAGTGGTGTGTATCGCTCCTTGGGTGACGGCCCCCAGCAGCTCCACCACCTTCTCTCCGCTGGAGGCGACTTCGAAGCCGACGATCCGGTCGTTGTTCACGAATTCGAAGAGGGAGTTGCCAGGCGCAATGCGTTCAGGGCAGTAGGCGAAGAAGAAGTTCTTCCCATCAACGAATCCCCTTTCGGAGAATGACGGAAGGATGTCCTTCGAGCAGGTCCCTGGGGGGACCGAGCTCTCCACTAGCACTAGAGACCCTTTGCGGAGTGAGGCCGCGACGGATTCACCGGCCTTCTTCAGAAACCCCAGCTCAGCCTCTCCGTTTCGGAAGGGAGTTTGAACGGCGACGATGACGGCCCTGGCCTGACCTACGGCGGCGGCGAGGTCCGACGTCGCACTAAGAAGGCCCCTAGAGACGACCTCCTTGACGACCTTGGCGACGCCAGGCTCTGTCAGGTAGCTTTCGCCTCTACCAATCTTGTCCACTATGTCCTCCCGGAGATCGACGCCCACCGTCTTGAAGCCTTTTGATGCGAAAGCGCACGCCGTCGGAAGGCCCACGTAGCCCAGGCCGACAACGCAGACGTCGTACATGTTCAGGTATCTCCGGTCAGCGAAAGCCGTAGGCTTCCTTCATCCAGTCAATCGTCTTCGGAATCCCCACGGTCAGGGGAGTGGATGGGTTGTGACCTAGCTCGACCCTTGCCAGCTGTATCGAGGGCCGCTTGCTCTTGGTGTTGTGTTTCTCGAACGGAAGATAGCGGACTTTGGCGTCGTTCAATCCGAGGTTCTTGAGGATCAAGTCAGAGACCACCTTCACTTCGACGAACTCGGTGCCGCCGATGTTGTACACCCTGCCCTGCTTGAAACGGTCGGCAATGTTCGCCAGCGTAGGGATAAGATCGTCGATGTACATGAAGACGCGCTTGTATCCAAGAAAGACGTCGAAGGGCTCCTTCTTGAGAGCCTTGTAGATGAACTGGCAGACGACGCTCCTGTACGGCGTGAAGTACTCCCCCGGTCCGTACGCGTTAAAAAGCCTCACCGTCACCGCCTCAATGCCATCCACGATGGCGGCGTTTCGCATCTGTAACTCGTTGACCCATTTGCTTATGGCATAGTCGTTATTCTGCTTGAGCGCCATGGTGTCCGAGAGCTTCTCTTCAAGGTAGGCGCCTTCGGCGAGCGGTGGCTCGCCATAGATCTCCGAGCTGGAGAACTGGATGAGGCGGAAGCCCTTGGAGCGCTGCAGCCTAAGAATGTGCTTTAGCCCCACGACGTTCGTGTTCCATAGCTGTTCGTAATAGTCCTCCCCGTTCTTCCTGCCAAATTCGGCGGCCAGATTGTATACATAGTCATATTTCCGGCAACAAACTTCCTCGACCTGGCGGTACTGAGAGACATCGCATCGGATGTAGTTACGCTTGTCTGAGTGTCTGACGTCGGCCCTCCAAAGCGTGTGGCCCCTCCTTTCGAGCTCTGCGCAAAGCGGTTTCCCGACAACACCCTCGCTTCCCAGAACCAAGATATCAGACACAGTGCTATCTCAGCGGAATCCCCTAAGATGCATATATAATCTTGTCGTGACCCAATTTGCAGAAAGGATTGACCGATGAGGTCGGCCCTAGGTAACATCCTGTGGACCTAACAGATCTCCTAGGGTCGCACCTCCCCGGACAGGCGCCCTGACAACTGCGTCCAGTGACCAGCCGAATCTGATGTCAACCTGATGGCGTCTAAAGGAGGCTCCGATTAGACTATGTCCGAGACCCATATCATGCGGGCACTCGTTACAGGAGGAGCCGGTTTTATTGGAAGCAGGCTAGGCATTTCTCCCATTAAGAAGCGACACCAAGTCATTGCCTTGGATGACCTGAACTTAGGATATGTGTGGTACCTTGTGGATTTCATGGGCAAGGATGGTTTCGAATTTGTTAAGGACGACTGGAGGAAAAAAGTAGACGCAAGGATTACGCTTGGAAATGTTGGCATCGTTTTCCACTTGGCTGCGCGGCCAGACGTGCGGCTTTGCCGCGGTTACCCTTGGAATTGCTTCACGGAGAACGTGCTGGCCACCGAAGTCCTGCTGAAGGCGACAGGGTCTTGCGGAGCGAGCAAGTTCGTATTCACTCCATCTTCCACACTCTGTGGGGATGCGACCGTGATTCCGACACCCGAGGACTATTCCTCCCTGCTGCCCATCTCCCCCTACGGAGACGCGGAGCTGGCTTCGGAGGCGATCCTGTCTGGGCATTCGAATTCGTTCGGGTTTGATGTCTTGGTCCTAAGACTGGCCAACACCGTGGGAGAAGAAAGCATGCACGGCATCGTTCAGACTTCGTCGAGAAGCTGAAACGTGACCCGCTCGAACTCGAGATCCTTGGAGACGGGAGGCAGAGGAAATCCCACCTCTACGTCGACGACAGCGTCAAGGCCATCATCAAGGCGAGCGAGGCTTCCTCCGGCATCTGCACCTACAATGTAGGTTCGAAGAACCAGGCCAGCGTGCTGGAGATTTCAGAGGCTTTGCTCAATGCCACGAAAGTGGATACTCATTTGGACCTAATGGGCGGAGTGGACGACGAAAGTGGTTCGAACGGCGATGTGAAGTTAATTCTTCTGGATGTCAACAGGACAAAGGAACTGGGTTGGACACCCACCCTCAGCAGCTTGCAGTCCATCGAAAAGACCCTCTATGCCATGCGAGGGAGCGGAAAGCTGCCAGGTCTTCGGGGGGATGACGGCCGTTCAAGCCTTGGAGAACAGCTCGTAATACATGACGATCACGGTGAAAAGCCAAGATAGAGGCCTGACGCTGCTGAAGTAGGTCGCCAGGGATGCGACCTCCTGGCTGTTCACCGTGCGCGTCAGCGCAAGCAGTGGAACCAGAACCAGTATGAAGACCACCCCTCCGAATAGCGTCAGAATAATGGGATGTAGAGGCAACAGCGAGACAGCGAAGGCGGCCAAACAAGCGCCCGCCGAGGCGGGATATATCTTCCAAAGGTTTCCGCTGGGCAAACTCCGCCCCAGCGCCCCTCTGATGGCCCTCATGCATAAAGCCAAGGAAACAGTCTGCGCCAAAATATTGGCCGCAATGACCCCGAAGACCCCGATCACTGGCGTCAGGACAGTGGCGGAAATAAGGGCTAACACCGAAGCGATGATTACGGCGTTCATGTACTTCCTCGTCTGACCGGTCCCCGCGAGAAAAGGGCCCTGGACGACGCTCCCCAGACCGGCATAGAGATTGGGGGCTACGGCCCCGACCAGGAAGATGCCGGCGAACCCATAAGCCCTACCGTAGAGCGCGGCGGTCAGAGGAGTGGAGAGCGTTATTATCAGCATCGTCACAGGCACGATTACGAGCGCTGAAAACCTAGCCGTCGTCTGGTAGACATCGATTTGCTTCGCCCTGTCTTCCCCCAGGCCACTGAAGATGGGCAGGAGCGCCGTTGCGATCGGAAAGACGAAGAGAGTGACCAACGCAGAAATGTTGATGGCGGCGCCGTATCCTCCAATCTGAGCGTTGGAGACGAAGTTGGCAAGCAAGGTACTGCTATACGGACTGAGGAGTCCTGAAACCGTCGCCGCCAGATAAAGTGGAGCAGAATATCCGAGGGCTACTCTGATATCTCCCCACATCTCCTTAGGCGATGGCCTACCCCCCAGTGCCATGATAAGCAACAGGCCGGCGACGCCCGATACCATCAACGATAGTGTGTTTCCAACCAATGCGCCAAAGACCCCGAAACCAACCAGGATCAGCGCAACGGACGCGACGAGCTTTATCAAGGCCTGAAAGACCTGGAGCATGGCCGAACGGTCCATCCTCGCCAGCCCCTGGAAGCCCGCCGTCCCGGTGTAGTAGACCGCGTTTCCGACGACGGAGATAACGGCGACGGGGAGCAATCCCGCCACATCGGCCCTGTTGAGGACGGAGACAGCTATCAGCGAATCCAGGGGGATGATGACAGCCAGGGAGAGGAGCGACAGAAGCAGCTGGAAAATCAGGAGAGACTGAATGAACGATACCCCCTTTTTCCGATCACCCTCGGCTGCATATTTTGCGGAGAAACGGGTGGCTGCCGAAGGGATGCCCAGTTGAATAGCGAGGTACACGTACCCAGGGAGGATGAGCGCCACAGAGTACAGCCCGTAGTCACTGGGGCCGAGGATCCTCCCGACGGCAATCGCGCATACGGCCAGCAGCAGGGTCGAGGTGAAGTTACCGAGGAAGAGGTTGTAAAGGCCTCTTGCCGTCGACCGCCCTTCCTCGGTCTCATCCTCCATGATATCGCTTAGATTAGCTGATGTACTTAAGCCGATTGCCGCAGAGAGGGGGCCCATCTACTTCGGTCGACTTACCCGGCAGGAACGACTGGAGGCCCTTCTTGGACTTCCTGTAGAGCTCACCCAGGAGCTCCACGTACGGTCGGACCTCCAGGAGGAAGTCGTCGAACGCCGCCCTTTCGAAGGTTAGGTCCTGCTGCCCTTGGCGTCGACGACCAGCCCTCAGGGCCTCCCCTCAGGCGTCAACTCGACGACGCCTTACCGGCTGGGGTCGCTGGCGGGTGTTGACCGCTATGACGCATGCCGCGTTCTTCGGGCCGAACGTCTTCATGAACTTGGCCCCGCCCGAGAGGAAGGCGCTGATAAAGTCGGATTAAAGGGACGCCGCCAAGATATTCAGGGAGGACTCCCTGGGATACCTGCGGAGAAGACGCTCCAGAAAGCGGCGTGGAAGATGACGGACTTCGTGACGTTCCTGCACCTGGCCGCCAGGTACTCCACGGACTCGAAGAGGAGGACGTCGCAGTTGTCGAGCTCGCCAATGAAGACGACGAGGACGGGCTGGCAGGGGCCTCTCTTCCTCCCGGGGATGGTGGCCACCCGTCCGGCAGCCTTCATTTCGCCTCCTTCCCTCCGTCGAGCTCCAGCGCCCACCCGGGCCTCCATGAGGTAGGCCGCCATCCGGTCTCTCAGGCCGTCGGACCCGTACCCTTTGCGCTCCTTCAGCATCTACAACTCCATGCCTGAGAGGACAGCTATGAATGACTTGATCTTCTTCGGGACGGAGGCTCCAACTTCGGGCAAGGACACCTACGTCGCGAGCCGCTACCGGCTCTTAACCCCGCATGGACGGGAACGGTCGAATCGAAGGCTAGCAAATCATGACGGGGGCTCCGAGAGGCGACCACCTGTCCCACACGTGCTCCTCGTGCGACCAATGGTGCCCTGATGGTCTTTCCCTCGGCCAGCTAACCGCAACCCCGCGGAGCATCGATTATAATGGTTATAGCGGCCTTGGGGGGGGGTGCCTACTCACGGCCCGTGTTCGGTCGTTTCTTGGAACGAGCGACGATGCCCTTGTCTTCTCTGTCTTCCGCCTGGCATTTCTCGTCTCATGACCACTGAGCTCGCCTTATATCCCAGAATTCCTAGATTCCTCTCAGGCTAACAATGATGGCCAGAAAGACGTCGGAGGAGGAGAAGGTAGAGAAGGCCCGCAGGCTTCACTGAGAGCTCGGCTACAGCATCGAGGGAGCAGCCAGAGAAGCGGGCCTCACGCGCTCCAAGGCCGCATACCACCTGCTGGGCCAGAGGAGGGGCCCCGAGCCGAGCGGAGAGGAGGACGGCACCTGTTGCCCGACGGTCCTGAAGATTGTCACCCGGATTGCCAAGGACTCCAAGCACAACGTCAAGGCCGTCGATCATATGGTGGAGGACTTCTCCAAGCTCAAGTGGAAAGTGAGAGAAGAGGAAAGGCCCCCCTCCGGAACACGCTGAGAAAGGAAATGTGCAAAGCGAACCCTCAGAACAGCCCTCAGCTTCCAAGCCCATTGTGACCAGGGAGCCTAGCGGGTCGCCGGACCTCGTCGGCTTCCTACAGACGGCGAGGGTCGCGTCGGCAGTGGAGAACCTCACAAGGGAGGAGAGGACGCAAGACATCCCAAGGTCCGTATGCTGGTATATCCGCTAGTACCTTGACAATCCGCTCAGCGGCGTGCCCATCGCCGAAGGGGTGTAAGAGGGGGAGCGCCATCGCCAAAATAGAAAGGCAGACGTCGACAAAAGGAAGATGGTCCTGTTCTGTCGGCCGGAGTTAGCCAACGAGAAGAGGGTCGACTTCTTCGTGGATTCAGCCATCCGCACTCAAAAGGGCATCGCAGAGATCAGAGACCGCCTTTCATCAGGTGAGCCAGCGAAGAAGAGGACAGAACGGTTACCGAATGCTCTTCAACCAGAGGTGAGGGACGAGCGAGCTTCCGATGTAGCCTACGCCGGCAACCGGAACCTTCATTGTGGAGCACACTCGATAAGCGCAGGGGTCGATCTGTCCTTCTGGAGTGGCGACCCACTGCCTCTACATGCCCTTCTTAGACTTCCTGTAGAGCTCACCCAGGAGCTCCACGTACGGTCGGACCTCCAAGAGGAAGTCGTCGAACGCCGCCCTTTCGAAGGTCAGGTCCTGCTGCCCCTTGGCATCGACGACCAGTCTCGAGAAGAGCACCACGCCGCCGCTTCGCTCAGGCTCCTTCTCGTTGAGCTTTGGGAAGTATATGAGGGCGCCGTAGCCGGTCCTCTTCTTCCCCTTCCTGAACATCAGGTTGTAGTACATCTGCAGGTTCTTCTTGTAGACTTGAAGTTGCTTGCGTCGGCTCTCTGAGCGCGCCACGTCATCGTAATCTGCCTTGGTGAAGGCGTCCACGATCTCCCTGATGAGCTGGAGGTCCCCCATCTTCTTGGTGAACTCCTCGTAGCTGATGGGAGTGGAGAAGACCGTATCCAGGGCCTCGTCCCATTCGACGGCGCTGAACGGCTTGCTGAGCTCGAGCTTCATCTCCCCCTTCAGCTCGTTCTCCAGGATCTCCTCCAGCTTGAGATTTTTCGACTTCATAGATGGAAGTCCGATGCGGTTTGTATTTAAGTTCTATCGCAGCCTTTGATTCATACGGCGTCTGCCTAACCTGTGGCGAGGACCGAACGGAAGGAGTCCAATATGTGGGCCGTCAGCCCCCAGATGACGTACCTCCCATAGATGAAGCCGGAGACATTCCTGATGACCCTTCCGGCCACCTGGGCATCCACCTCTCTCCTCTCGAGAGCCGCTAACGGAGCCCAGAAGACCTCGGTCACCTCGCTGGAAGCCGTGAAGACGAACTTCCTGTCACAGTAGGCGACAAAGGGCGTGACGCTCACGCTGGGCAGGTTACGGGGGTTGATGGTCTCCAGGATGCCCAGCATCTCGGACTTCTTGCAGATGTCGACGAAGGTCTCTTCAAAGAATTCCCTGCAGGCCGTTTGCGCCAGGGTGGTGTCGACCTCCTTCGACCGGCCCCCAGGGAAGGCGATCTGGCCGGACCAAGGGTCGCGCAGGTCCTCCGCCCTCTTGGCGAAGAGGACTTCGATGGAGCCACCTTGTAACGTGACGAGCATGACGACGGCGGCGTGATCGGGACCGAGATAGCGAGGCGCGTCGCTGAGCGGGGACAGTCGAGCGCGCAGCAACTGAAGCAGCTCGACCTTCGTGTATGTCCTCGGCGCCAGTGACATCGCGGGGGAAGACCTTGAATGGAAAATAAAAGCGTTGATGAAGGTAGGGTCTCTCGCCGTGGACGCGGAACCCTCTTATTATCCATCCTAGGAACAGTTGAACGTCTGATGGACGACATGAAGATCAGAGAGTTTAGGCTTGACGATTATGTCGCCGTCGCCCAGCTGTGGTTGGAGGCGGGCTTGGGGTTCCGGCTCGGAGATGACCTCGAATCCATAAGAGTAAAGGTGGGCAGAGATCCCGACCTGTTCCTCGTCGCTGAAGAGGGAGGGCGCATAATGGGGAGCGTCATGGGAGCTTGGGACGGTCGACGGGGCTGGATATACCACCTGGGAGTTCGCCCCGATGCGAGGAGGAAGGGGGTTGCATCGAAGCTCATCCGGGAGCTGGAGGACCGGATGAGGGAGAAGGGGGTGTCGAAGGTGAACGGGCTAGTGTACGGTTGGAACAAGGCCTCCCTTTCGTTCTTCATGAGGAACGGCTACGAAGTCCAGACCATGAAGGAGGTCGAGAAGCTGCTAATCAAACCAAGGCGCAAGCTCGTCGCGCCTAGGAAGGGCAGGCGGGCTCCGCGAGGCCGCTGACCCGGCCTGCCCGTCGCCCCATGAGCTACTGAAGAAGATCTCATGGAGAAGCGTTCCGTTGGCGTTGAACGTCTCCTGCCTCTTCAGCTTCCTGTATTCGCTGTAGGTCCCCGCCGCCTTGGTTTTGTAGCTGGTCTTCAGCCGGCCAAGGATTTCGTTCCACTTGTTCACGTACCCGTTGTAGAGTTTGTAGTGCTCCTCGTTCGTCTTGACGTAGATGCTCCTGAGCCTCATTCTGGAGCCTGAACTGTTTTGCCTTGTAGGTAGGCTCGGACACATTGCATCAAGAAGTGTCGAATTCTCAATCCGTTTTCGGCTTCTCTTAGAATCTTCCCAAGGCGCGGCCTCGGGACGGCTTGCACAAGCTCCGCCGGCGAGGAAAACCGTGGGGGCCTACTTTCCGGCCTGGAAGGGGACACCCACGTCGGCCCCCAGCTGCTTCAGCATCTCCATGGTCTTGGCGTCCAGGGCCACTCCGGCCTTGCGTCGCACGTCTTCGGTGTAGTACGACTTCTCGCCGGCTACGTATATCTCCTCGGCGCCCGGGAGGAGCTCAGCGCCTTTCAGCTTGGCGATGAGCTGGTCCATCCTCGACTTGAACTCGGGGAGGTCCATGAAGGCCTCGACGTTGATGGCGCCGAAGAAGTGGCCGACGTCGGCAGGAGCGGGTCCCTGGGTCTCACCCACTCCGGAGCTCCACTGGGCGCCTGTCAACACCCCTGAGAAGATATCGACCACGGCCCCGAGGCCATAGCCCTTGTGTCCGCCCAACATTTCCCCGAGGCCGCCGAGGGGGAGGAGGGAGCCCTTTGAAATCTTGTCAGGGTCGTCGGTGAGGTTGCCGTCGGTGTCAATACCCCATCCGATGGGGACCTTCTTGCCGATGCGCTTTGCGACCTCCAATTTTCCGATTGGAGCGACGCTGGTGGCCATGTCCAGCACGAAGCCTCGGCCGGAGGTGGGGACTGCGACGCAGATGGGGTTCGTTCCGACCAGCTTCTGTCTAGAGAAGGTGTGCGCCACAAGAGGGCGGGTGTTCGTCATGACCAGCCCGATCAGGTCCTGCCTCAGGGCCATCAGGCCGTAGAAGCCAGCTATACCGAAATGGTTGCTGTTCCTCACCCCCACGAGCCCGACATAGTTGCCCTTGGCCTTCTCAATGGCTAAGCTCATTGCGCGATGAGACACCACTTGGCCCAGCCCCGAGTCGCCGTCCAGGAGGGCCGTCACCGGAGATTGGCGGACGACCTTGATCTGGGGGTTGACGTTCACTACGCCGTTCTTGATGCCGTCAGTGTAACGTTTCAGCCTGGCCACGCCGTGCGACTCGATCCCGCGCAGGTCGGCCTTGACCAGGTTCTCGGCTGTGATGGAGGCGTCCCCCGGCGGGACGCCGAGCTTGACCAGCACGTCGGACACGAAGCTTGTCAGGAGGGCATGGTCGACGCGCGTGTACATTCCTTCGACCAGTTCGCCTTTTTCACGCATTGCGACCTGATTAGCCGAATAATTGCGTATAAGATTTTCGACTATATCGCAGATCGCGTCAGGGAACGCTCCTTAGCGACGACCCGGCAGAAGGCCAGGAGGCCGAGAAGGCAGATGACGGTTGGTAGCGACGCATGTGCCGAAATCATGTCGGGGGCCCAGGACGCCGTAAGGGTCGACGATGGTTGGTGCGACCCTCGCCGCGTTGGCGCCGGCGATGAGCATCACCACCGCCCTGTACTTCCAAGCCCTGAGGGAAAGATAGGCGGATGTAAGGTACAGGACCATCCGGAAGACGCTCTCGCCGACGAGGAAGGTCAGGCCCGAGCCCTGGGACAGGAACATGGAGTCGACCCCCAAGTGGGCTAGCGTCAGAAGCAGGGAGACCAGCGTTCAGGCGCGCCCGAGGAGCCGCAGCCGCTCCAAGGTGTAGCGAGAGCCCTCTAGTTACTTCTTTTTGGCCCAGAGGTGGTCTCGGCCATCGGCGAGCTCTCCGCCAATGTGGATTTGGTCGATGTGTCTTGAAAGGCTTTCCGCATCTTCCAGGACCGACGCGCAGAACGGGCAGACCAACCCATGGCCTGTGTAGTTCACGGGGAGCGGCAAGACCCCGCCTCCTCCCTGGCCGGTGAAACCCCATCTAGTTATGAGCCCGAAGACGGTGCCATCGCCGTTGACGAGGACGAGCCTCCTAGTATCCCTAGAAGCCATAAGGGCCAGCGCCTCTGAAAGCGTTCGGCTCTTGGAGAGGGTGATGAGGGGCTTGGACATGACCTCCCCCAGCTTCACCATCCGGGGGTCAAGCCCCGGCGCCACGATCCTGTAGCAAACGTCGCGCTCGGTCAGGATTCCGACCGGGAGACCGCCCTCCGTTATTATCACGCTGTCGTTGCGAGTCTCCTTCATCTTCGCGGCCGCTTCCTTAACCGAAGCCCCGGCGTCCAGGAAAACCACGTCCTTCTGGACGAAGTCGGAGGCAGGACGTGAAAGCAGCTCCGAGAGGGCCCTTTGATCCACTTCGAATCTCCTACGAAGGCTCCGGTCGGAGCTCTAAAACCTTTGTGGTCGCGCTGGCAGGCACGACGCCTACGGCTATGTGGTTGTGGCGGCTCAATTGATAACTCGCGGCTTCTTCGTTCGGCCGGGGTTATGGCCAATGACAAAAGTCTTACAGGAAAGGAGTAGCATTAGGCATAAATATTACAGGCTAGAGTAGAGACCGAGAACTTGAACCACAAGCATCTGTCTTGGGTGGTCGGGGGTCCGCAGGGTAGCGGTGTGGATTCTGCCGCCACCATCTATGCCCGCGCCTGCGCTTTCGGCGGGCTTCATGTATATGGGGAGAGGGAGTATTATTCCAACATCAAGGGGGAGCACAGCTACTACACCGTCATGGCCGCCGACGAAAAGATCCGGTCCAGATACTCTAAGATACACGTCCTAGCGACTTTCGAACCGGAGACCATTTTCCGCCACTCTTGGGACGTCCTCCCGGGCGGAGCCATCGTTTTCGACCCGGATTCCAGAGGTAATCTGCTCTCGCAGATCCCCACCATCGAGAAGAGCGTCGTAAGGGACATACTTCAGAGGATGGGAGGGAGCAGCGACTGTACAGCAGGCGACGTCCTTGAGCGCGTCGCCTCGAAGGGCGTGACCGTCGTCCCCCTCTCTTTCGCAAAGCTTCTGGAGGCCGTGGGGAAGCAGATCGGCGAGGAGCCCGGGAAGCTCACCAAGTTCGTGAACGTCATGGCCGTATCGGCCTCACTGTCGCTCTTCGGATACGATTTCCCGCCGGTCGAGAGAGCGATCGGGAGCGTCTTCAGGAGCAAGCCTAAGGTGGCCGAGCATAACGTGTTGGCCGCCAAGATGGCTTACGACGCCGTCGAGCAGGAAAGGCCCAAGGTGAAGTTCAAATTGACGGCGAGGAGGGCCGAGGAGCCCAGGCTGCTCGTGTCGGGTGCCCAGGCCGTCGCGCTTGGCAAGATCGCTGGAGGCGGAAGGTTCCAGAGCTACTATCCCATAACCCCTGCCTCGGACGAGAGCTATATACTGGAGGAACAAGAGGCCTTCGGCCTCAAGGGCGAAGGGGACAAGAACTACTACTTTGTGCTGCAGGCCGAGGACGAGATAGCCGCCGTAACCATGGCCATCGGCGCCGCGCTCACGGGCGTAAGGGCCTCAACCGCCACCTCTGGGCCGGGATTCTGTCTCATGATGGAGGGCCTGGGATGGTCCGGGATGAACGAGGTACCTCTGGTGATTACGCTGTATCAGAGGGGAGGGCCCAGCACGGGGCTGCCGACGCGCACCGAGCAGGGAGACCTGCTCTTCGCAGTGGCCGCCGGCCACGGGGAGTTCCCGCGCATCGTTTTCTCCTCCGGCGACATCGAGGAGTCCTTCTACGACGCCCAGAAAGCCTTCAACTACGCTGAGCGGTTCCAAGTCCCGGTGATACATCTCGTGGACAAGGCCGTAGCTAACGGCACCTCCACAGTCAGGAGGTTCGATGCCTCCGTGGTGAAGATCGAGAGAGGGGAGCTCCTCACCGACGCCCAGCTGGCGTCCAGGAAGCCCTACAAGCGCTTCGAGTTCACCGAGAACGGCATCTCTCCGAGGGCCGTGGTGGGCCAACCGGGAGGCGTCTTCTGGAACACCGGCGACGAGCATGACGAGATGGGGCACATCACGGAGGACCCCGAGCTAAGGACGAAGATGATGGAGAAGCGCATGGGGAAGCTGGATGTCATCGCGAAGGAGATCCCTCTTAACGAGAAGCTTACATACTTCGGCGAGACGAATCCCGACCTCCTGGTGGTCGGCTGGGGGTCGGTCAAGGGTGCGGTCCTGGACAACCTGGAGATCCTTAGGGAAGCTGGCATAAGGACGGGCTTCCTCCAGATCAAGATGATGTGCCCCTTCCCAGCAGAGGAGGTCAAGGGGATACTGGCTTCGGCGAAGAGGCCCGTGGTCGTCGAATGCAACTACTCCGGGCAGCTGAAGAAGCTCATCGCCCAGGAGACCGGAATCGTCATACCCCAGCTCATCGCGAAATACACGGGGAGACCCGTCCTGTGCGACGAGCTCCTGGACGCCCTCAAGAGGGTGTATTCCGACGGCAAGGTGACCAGGGAGGTCCTCACCGTTGGCGATTAGGCTGGCGGACTACAGGACGGACGTCCACAACAACTGGTGCCCTGGCTGCGGAGACTTCGGAATACTGAGCGCGCTGCAGATGGCGTTGAGCGAGCTGCAGGTTCCCCCCAGCAGCGCCGCCGTCGTTTCGGGGATTGGCTGCTCTGCCAAGACGCCTCACTACATAAACGCCTACGGCATCCACACGCTTCACGGCCGCAGCATCGCCTTCGCCGAGGGAATCAAGTTGGCCAATCCCGACCTGGAAGTGGTGGCCGTTAGCGGAGACGGGGATGCGCTCGGGATCGGCGGGAACCATACGCTCCATGCCGGCAGAAGGAACATCGACATGACCTTCATAGTCTTCGACAACTTCGTCTACGGCCTGACGAAGGGGCAGGCCTCCCCAACCATGGGGTTGGGGGTCAAGACGAAGGGCCTGGCCAAGCCGAATATTCAGCAGGACATCAACCCAATGATGCTCGCCCTGACCGCTGGGTATACCTACGTCGCGAGGGGGTACTCGTTCGATGTGAAGCATCTGAAGGACCTCATAAAGAAGGGCATCCAGCACAAGGGGGCGGCCTTCATCGATGTGCTCCAGCCGTGCCCCACCTACAACGATCTGTACACCAAGGAGTGGTACTCGGGAGAGGACAGGGAGGACCCTGAGACGCACAAAGCCATGCCACGCGTCTACAAGCTCGACGACACGGGCTTCGACCCCGTCGTGAAGAAGGGGGACCGGGAGGAGGAGATAGCCAAGGTGGCCCAGGCCTTCGCGAAGTCCGTGGAGTGGGGCGACCGCATCCCTATCGGCCTCTTCTACGAGAACCCCTTCGTGCCGACCTTCGAGGAGAGGGTCGAAGAGACGAGGGTCCCGGACTACACGGCGCTTCCCCCGGCCAAGTTGCGGATAGCGAAGGGCGACGGGACGTCGGCCGCTCCGATGGACTCCCTTCTGGACATTTACAAAGCAGTCTGAGGGCGCGTCTCCTTCTAGCGCTTATATATCCGAGAGGGCGCTCACGGCTTCGTATGACCGCCTCCTTCAACTATCCCAAGAACCCCCTACTGGAGCTCTCCGAGGAGGAGCTCATCTTCAGGGAGTCCGTTCGCTCCTTCTCCCAGAAGGTAGTCGCTCCTCAATGGGAGAAGGCGGACGACGAGGCCGCGGCCACCCACAAGCCCATGAACGACGTAGCCAAGAAGATGGGGGAGCAGGGCATCCTGGGCCTCACCTGCAGCCCTGATTTCGGAGGCCAGGGTGGGACCCAGACCATGGCCGCCATCGCTGTAGAGGAGCTGGCCTACGCCGACCCCTCCGTGGCCACAGCGGTCTATGCTCTCCTGAACATCGGCTGGCCATTCATCCTTGAAAGGCATGGGGACGAGGCCGTGGCCAAGAAGGTCATAAGAGAGGTGGCGAAGGGCGACTCTTTCTTCGGCATCGCTTCGACCGAGTCTCAGAGTGGGTCGGACATCCAGGGCCTAAGGACCAGGGCTGTCCCTGAGGCCGGGGGATACCGTGCCTCAGGCGAAAAGACCTACATCAGCGGAGTGAACGAAGTGTTCAACCTCCCCTTCGGGGGCGGTTGGCTGCTGGTGGCGAGGACGGGGAGCGAGGGCCACCGCGGGCTCTCCACCTTCTCATTCCTCGCCAGGGAGGGAGGTGCGCCGAAGAAGGGCGTCTCCTGGTCGCTCTTCGACGGCATCGGGCGCCATGGGCTGAGCACTGGGACCCTCAACCTAGACGGCTTCGAGCTGTCGAAGGACGACCTTGTGGGCGAAGAGAACAGGGGCTTCTATGTCCTGATGGAGGGTTTCAACGGAGCGAGGATACTCGTCGCCGCAGCCTGCGTGGGGGCGACGCGATGGCTCCTGGACAGGGGGGCCGAATGGATTAAGGCGAGGGAAGTGGGAGGGAGGAAGGTCTCCACTTACGAGGCCGTCAATTTCCGCTTCGCCGAGCTCTTCGGCAAGTACGAGGCCGCCTCCATGATGGTTTTCAGGGCAGCCAAGCTGTTCGATAGGATATACTTCCAGAAGGACGCCAGGTACGAGATGAAGGACCTGAACGTCCCGGTGGCTATGGCCAAGATGTGGGCCCCGGAGGTCTCGGTGGAGGTGGCCCTCGAAGTTATGAAATGGCATGGCGCCATATCCTACACGAGTGAGCATCCTGTCCATCGGGCCTTCCTGGGACTCACGTCCTACATCATAGGGGCCGAAGGGGCTCAGAACGTAATGAAGCACATCGCCGCCAGGGATCTCCTCGGCGGAGAGTTCGTCTAGGCGTAGACGGACTGGCACTGCTCGCGAAGGAACTGAGTCAGGTAGTATATCCCTCCCGCCCCCTTCCCCGTCGAGCCGCTGTGCTTCCAGCCCACGAACGATTGGACGCCCACCATCGCACCGGTGGTCGCTCCGACGGACCTGTTCCAGTAGACGACGCCGGCGTGAATCTCTTCGAAGTAGCGCCGAGCCTCCTTCGGATCTTCGGTGAAGATCCCGCCCGTGAGGCCATATTCGACCTCGTTGGCGACCTCCAGAGCCTCGTCAAGGTCTCTCACCTCGATGACCGACAGCACTGGGACGAAGAGCTCCTCCAGCTCGAGCCTGTGGCCCTTCGGTATCCCGTCTACGATAGTCGGGGCGACGAAGTTGCCATGCGCGAAGCCGCCTTCCTTGAGGAGCCTGCCTCCGTACAGTATCTTGCAGTCTCTGGACGCGTCGGCGATGGCGGCGGAATACTTCGCCACGGCTGCCCTGTTGATGAGCGGACCCACGAAGACCTCCTTCTTGGTGGGGTCGCCGACGACGCACTTCTCCGTGCGTGCGACGAGCTTCTCCACGAACTCCCGGTGGACGTCCTTGAACACTATGACCCTGCTTGTTGCGCTGCACTTCTGACCGCCAAAGCCGAAGGCCCCCCTGGCGACGCCTTCGACCGCCTTGTTGAGGTCAGCCTTGGAGGTGACAATGGCGGCGTTCTTGCCGCCCATCTCGGCGATGAACGGCTTGGGACCTTTGGCGCTGAACTTAGTGTATCCTTTGGCGCCGACGTCATAGGAACCGGTGAAGGCGATTCCCATCACCTTCGGGTTTCCAAGGATCGCATCGCCCACGGTGCCCCCCGCTCCGGTGACCAAGTTCAGGACCCCGGGAGGCAGGCCCGCGTCGGCCATCACCTTATAGAATTCGACTGCCACAAGTGGCGCGTCGCTGGACGGCTTCAGCACGACCGTGTTCCCGGTAATAAGGGCGCCGCTCGTCATCCCCACAGTTATGGCCAGGGGAAAGTTGAAGGGTGAAATTACGCCCCATACGCCGTAGGGCTTGAGCAGGCTCTTCACCTTCTCTCCAGGGTAGACGTTCTTCATCCTGTGGACGAATCCCCTGTTCCTTTGCATTTCGTTGGCGTAGTAGCGTAGGTAATCGATGGCCTCGTCGACGTCCCCCATAGCTTCGGCCCTGTTCTTGCCGTTCTCCACTGACATCAGCGCTGCGAGGAAGAACTTCCTGCCGGCCATGACATTGGCGGCCTTGTAGAATATCTGCGCGCGTTTCCTGTAATCAAGACGTGACCACGCCGGAAAGGCCCGATCTGCTGCCTCGACGGCGTTGTGGGCATCCTTCGTGCTCCCCTTCTGAAGGTAGGCTAGGACCTTCCGCTCGTCGGCCGGTGAGACCTTGGCGAACTCCTCCTCTGCCTTGACCTCATTCCCTCCGATGTAAAGGGGAATCCTCCTCCCCAGTCCCTTCTCCACCTCCTTCAGGGCCGTTGCATACAAGTCGTCAAACTCCTTTTCGCGTCCCTGCCGGCTCAGGCGCAGCCAGGTCGCTTCGCTCCTAAATGGCATGGTGAATCCGTGCACCTAGCCCTAAGAAAGGTTTCACTGGGATAATAAATCTAGTTCCTGAATGGGAAGTAGGCCAAATTGTGAAGGCGTGAAAAGAAGGTGCAGCTCGGCGGTCCTCGCAAACGGATTTAACAGGCAGGGAGAGACCATCAGGGTATGAGTAAGGGGGCTGACGCCGTTCTGAGCTCACCGACAGGGGACAAGACCTGGCTGGCGAAGGCATTGGGCGTCGAGCTTCCACAGGGAAGCGAGTACGCGATGCGCGACCTCGCGGAAAGGCTCAAGGCCGCCGACGCCGGCGGCGTCGCCTCCATCCTGAGGGCCGACGTGAGGAAGGGGTTGGAGCTGGTCAAGAAGCACAACGAAGCGGAAGGAAGGGTGGCCGAGAGGGCCGTGCTCAGGACGCCCAACGCAAGGAAGCTGGGAAAGGACCTCCTGGCGCTTTTCGCCGAGCAGGCCTCATCTGAGCTAGCGAAGAACGCCTTCGTGACGACGACCCCTACGCTTGAAGCCGAACTGATCCGGAGGAGGCTTTCGCTCTGCTCCATTGGTCAAAGGCTGCTTGAGGGTCTCTCTAGGAAGGAGAAGCTCGAAGGCGCCCTCAAGCTCTTGCAGGAGGCCGGCTACGAGAAGACGCCGCGGGGGGCGTCGGAGATCTCCGCCTACTTCGCCGCCAGAAGCCGGTTCCTCAAGATTGCGACAGCGCTTTTCGGCTCCTACGGTGACGTTCCCGAGGTGATGGAGTTCCTTTCCCCCGTCGATCAGGCTGCCCTCGCCTCGCTGTCGCGGACTGTCGAGGAGATGGAAGGAGGTCCCATCGAGGACGCGGAGGCCGTGCTGGACGACGCCGAACTGGTCATCAACGAGGACCTCAGGAAGGAACGCGTCGATGCAGATTCGGCGAGAAGGACCGTGGAGGCCAGGCTCGAAGAGGTCGTCTCCACCCTCTCTATGAACGCGGCCGAGGAGGAGGGCTTGAGGCGGGCTGCTCTAGAGGGTCTTCACATCCCCTTCGAGTTTGAGAAAGGCGCCCTCCTCGACGTGGTGAGGCGATGGAAGGAGAGGCGCGAAGACGAAAGGGCGGAGAGGATCGCCAGAGTGGAGGCCTCTCTCAAGCAGCACCTGGACCTGATCGAACTGGTGGATTCGAAGGTTATGGAGATGGAAAGGGCTCTAGCCATAGCAAAGGCCATGCGACTCTATTCCATGAACGTGCCCGTCCTTGGCGAAGAGGGAGAAGGTTTCACTGGCGGCCGCAACCCGTTCTTAGTCAGAGAATCCGTCGGGCGAGGAGACAGGGAGGTTCTCCCCGTCAGTTACAGCCTGGGGAGGGCTCTTACCGTCCAGGTCGCAAAGCCCAGGAACGTGGCGGTCCTGACTGGGGCGAACTCCGGAGGGAAGACCACGCTCCTGACGACGCTGGCCTCCGTCCACATCCTCACCTTGTTCGGCCTGCCCGTGCCCTGCGTCATGGCAGAGGTCGTGCCCCTGCCGGTGTACCTCTTCCGCAAACGGGTGACGAGAAGGATAGGGAGCCTAGAGCATGCCCTGAGCTCTCTCATTCCGGTGTTCGGGGACAGGCGTCGCAAACTAGTGCTCATAGACGAGTTCGAAGCCCTCACCGAGCCTGGCGCAGCCGGGCGGATAATGGCTGCCGTCCTTAACGAGGCGGCGGCGGGCAGCAGCCTGGTGCTGGTCGTGACGCACCTGGCTCGGGAGACGCTCCCACACGTCAGGCTGCCCATCAGGGTCGACGGCATAGAAGCGAAGGGCCTCGACGCCGAGGGTGACCTTATCGTGGACCGCCAGCCTATCTTCGGCCACATAGGCTCCAGCACGCCCAAGCTGATAATCATGAAGCTTTCCCGGTCCGCCAAGAAGAGGAGGGTCAAGGCCCTCTACGAGGAGATACTGGCCTCCATCAAGGAGGAGAAGGCGCAGGTGCAGGCGCCCATCGCCACCCCTTGGATCGAGGCCGGAGACGACTAGGGCTTCACCCACGTCATCAAAATCAAGGAACACCCCGAATTACGCAGGCGCGTCTTCGTGGCAGGCATTAAGGCGATCGTTGCCCTTCGTCTGGCCGTGCTTCCGATCGACCTCCAGTTCACCCCGTTTCCAAGCAGGAATCTATTCATCTCGTGGTCGTGGGCTCTACGAAGACATTTCCGGGTGGCTCGCCGAAGGCCCCCTGGCGGAGCCCACGTAAACCCCTTATGCGGTCCGCCTCGCTGGCTAGAACCTAAGGTTGGCTTATTAGACCGCCAGCCGTTTCTTTGCGATATGAAGCTACTCAAGAAGGCCGACGCGCAGGACATGCTGGGCGGCCTCGATGGCTGGGCGATTCGTGGGAAGGTCCTGGCCAAGGAGTACAGGTTCAAGGACTTCGATGAGGGGCTGGAGTTCGTCAAGAAGGTGGCAGCTGTCGCCGACAGACAGGACCATCATCCCGACGTAGTCCTGTCCTACGGTGGAGTGATCTTGGAGCTGACGACCCATTCTGCGGGGAAGCTCACCGACAAAGACTTCAAGCTGGCCGCCGCCATCGACAAGTTGTCCTGAACGATCGTCGTAACCCCCATTATGCCAGAAGGCCCTCCTGAGATGCATCCCGCAAGGTCCTGCTTCACGATGCCTCCCTGCAGGATGGGTAGCGGGCGGAGAAACGGGGATAAGGGATCATTCGGCCTAAGTCAGGTTGCAGAGCAGCCTCTCACAGAAGGCTTTAAACGTCATGCGGCGGGAGTTTGTGGTGGACCCGTAGCCTAGTCAGGATTAGGGTGCGAGCCTCCGAAGTCGTGGAGAGAGCTCGTGGTCGTGGGTTCGAATCCCACCGGGCCCGCCACTATTTGAGTTCTTAAATAGGATTCCTTATCTACCAAGGATGTGTACCCAGAACAGACGGACCCTTTGACAGAGTTCTATGACGCAATCAAGTCGCCGGTCACGAAGGAGAAGTACGAGAGGAGGCTGGACCTTTTCCTCAGGCACATCAAGGCAGAAGGCACCATGTTCAGTGAAAGGGCCTCCAGCTTCGCGAGGAAGGCGAAGGAAGACGACAAGTGGGCCACCTTCGTCATCAACGAGTACATGCGACTCCAGAAGGAAAGGGCAGAGAGGAAGGAGATCTCAGAGGCAACCGTCCCCAACTACTTCAAGCCCATCAAGCTCTTCTGCGAAATGAACGATATCACTCTGAATTGGAAGAAGATAGGAAGGAGGATCCCCCATGGAAGGAGCTACGGCCAGGACAGGATCCCGACCGTCGAGGAGGTCAAGCGGATCCTCGCCTACCCCGACAGGCGAGTCAAGCCAGTGGTGCTTGTAATGCTCTCGTCAGGGATCAGGATTGGAGCCTTCGACTATCTGAACTGGGGGCACATCGAGAAGATCGAAGAGAAGGGGCAGCTGGTTGCTGGGATAATCAAGGTCTACGCCGGGACCCCCGACGAGTATTTCAGCTTCATAACTCCCGAGTGTTATCAAGCTCTAGAGGAATACATCAGCTTCAGGAAGAGCAGCGGTGAGAAGGTCAATAACGAATCCCCAGTGATCAGGGATCTCTTCCATCCTGACAAGCTGGGCAAAGGGGAGCCTCACATCCCGAAACGCCTGAAGAGCCTGGGGATCAAGCGGATGATGGAGGATGCGTTGAAAGGGACAGGAATCCGTAAGGCACTTCCAGAAGGGAAGAGAAGGCACGAGTTCCAGGTGGACCATGGTTTCAGGAAGTTCTTCAAAAGCGCATGCGAGAAACAGATGAAGTCCCTGCATGTGGAGATGCTCATGGG
>JBEKZX010000039.1:0-13228 GCA_049509455.1 Conexivisphaerales archaeon | reverse complement strand
AATGTATCTGTTCCCAGACTTCTCTGCCTACCTCGACCGGCTACATTTGAGCGACATCGATTTCTCTTTGGGGTTAGCCGAGGAGGCGGAAGTGATCGCACTTCCTGGGTCAATATCAGGCCTCAGCGGACGAAGTCATCTGAGGATGTGTTTTGTAGGAGAGACGGAGGAGAAGCTTGAAGCGGGAGCGCTCAAGCTGGCTGAGTACATTTCAAGACG
Organism: Conexivisphaerales archaeon; assembly: GCA_049509455.1. Classification (GTDB taxonomy): domain Archaea; phylum Thermoproteota; class Nitrososphaeria; order Conexivisphaerales; family DTJL01; genus DATKKG01. The sequence goes on along the minus strand of JBEKZX010000039.1, from coordinate 13,009 downwards.
CTGACCATCAGGGCACGCCGAATTCGGAACTCCTTGCCTGAACCTCTTGTCGACGCGCCTTCCCATAGAGGCCAAACCCTGAGGGGCCGCTCTGCGTCTGACATTGTTTCTGTGGATATGGAGTTTCATTTAATAGGAAACCAAAGGGGAACCGAGTTCGATCTTAATTGAAATTGGCAACGGGCGACATGGCACCCCGATTCACCCTGCCTAATCAAGACAAGAAGGTGAGTAACCTTGAGGAGTTCTTGGGCAAGGGAAGGGTCGTATTAGCCTTCTTCCCTGGTGCATTTACGTCTACCTGCACTCATGAGATGTGCACTTTCAGGGACTCACTTTCCAAGCTCTCCTCCCTGAACGCCCAAGTGGTGGGAATCAGCGTAAATGACCCGTGGACCCTAAGAGGTTTCGCCAACGTCAATGGCCTAACCTTCCCTCTGCTCAGCGATTACCTTCGTGAGGCAACGAAGGCGTACGGCGTGGAGCTACCCGATTTCGGAAGCGTAAAAGGATACCTCGTGGCTCAAAGATCCATTTTCATCTTGGACGAAGCCGGCCAGATAACGTTCTCTTGGATTGCTTCCCAAGCCGGCATCGAACCAGATTACAAGTTGATTGAAGAGCAGCTCACGAAGGCAAGGTAATCGATGTGGCGAACATCAAGATCAAAGTTGGAGACCTCGTCCGTGATTCAGAGCTCGAAGCCTATCCCGACAGGAAGAAGGTCAAGCTTTCGACCTACCGCGGGAAATGGCTTGTCCTGTACTTCTACCCACGGGACAACACGTCAGGCTGTACAAAGGAGGCATGCGGCTTCCGTGATTCGAGCAAACTAATCAAGGATTTGGGCGCCGAAGTCCTTGGGGTAAGCACGGACAGCTTGAGCAGTCACGAAAGATTCGCTGGAAAGTACCACCTCGATTTCACGCTGCTCAGTGACTCCAAAGGTGAGCTCGGTTCCCTCCTTGGTGCATTGAAGGAGAATGGGTCTTCGATGTACCGAGTGACCTTCCTGATCGACCCCGATGGACGCATTGCCAAGATCTACCCGAAGGTCGACCCTCTTATTCACCCTGCAGAAATCGTTAACGATCTCAAAGCCATGAAGATTCGTTGATGTCCATCAATCCCGATCAGCAGGGCGGCCATGCAAGGGATATTAGTCGCACCGACGGGACACTGCGTGCCGGACACAATGAGACGAACATGATGGAGACACACCATAAGGTCGTCTTCAGAGATTCGCGCGTCATGCGAGACTTGGAGGACTCGTCGGTCCACCTCGTTGTCACATCTCCACCCTATCCGATGATTGAAATGTGGGACTCCCTGTTCATGCGGATGGACCCCCACATCGCCGAGCTCCTCGACAAGGCGAGATCTCCGGACGTCGACAGGAGGAGGAGACAGGTCAACGCAGTCTACGAAGCGATGCACCGGAACTTGGCCGAGGTCTGGAGTGAATGCTATCGTATATTGCGCGAAGGCGGGATAGCCTGTATCAACATCGGCGATGCCACCCGAAACATCGGCGGAGAGTTCAGACTCTTCCCGAACCACTCGAAAATCATTGAGCACTGCGAGAGAATCGGGTTCGTCACTTTACCTTTCATAGCTTGGAAGAAACCAACGAATAAGCCCAACGCCTTTCTCGGCTCTGGCTTCCTGCCCACCAACGCATACGTGACTCTCGATTTGGAGTACATCCTCATCCTTCGCAAAGGAGGGACACGAAAGTTCACACCGAAGGACTCCACACGGTATTCGAGTTCTTTCACGAAGGCCCAGCGTGATGTTTGGTTCAGCCAGATTTGGTCGGTACGTGGGGCTGCGCAATCGCAGGGAAAATCAGAGAGGCGCACAGCCGCCTTCCCCGAAGAGATTCCGCGTCGCCTGATACGCATGTTCTCGATAATAGGTGACACCGTCTTAGACCCCTTCCTAGGCACCGGTACAACTATGAAGGTCGCAGGCGACCTAGGACGTCATTCCGTGGGCTACGAGCTTGACGACAGTCTGAAGCAGGTGATCAAATCTAGGCTCGGCCCCCACATCATAGAGAGAGAAGACAATTTCGAATTCAATAGGACTGATTGAGCCAGTTCATGTACCGAATTGTTGAAGCGTGTATTGGCTGATTCCGGGGCCATCCCTTTCGATATGGCCCTTCATGATGCTGTCCCTGAAGCGCATCATGGCTTCCAAACGGTAACTGACTCTGCCCACCCTCTTCCTCTCTTCGATTAGAAGACTACGGTAATAACCGGCTCGCAGAAGGCGCAGGGCCCTGTTAAAGACAGCCTTCCGTTCTTCGAAGAGGCCTTCTTCCTTCATATCAACGGCGAATACGCCTATCGCTTTCTGCAGGTCCATCTTGTCTAGGATCTCCATCTGACTCACACCATCGAAGCTAGATTTCAAGAACTCGAGGATGACTTGCCCGGCGCCGTCCACAAGGTCAGAATCGTTCACCCCTTCAAACAGTAAAGCGAAGAGAGCTTCTTCGGTAACAGTGGCCTGCATGACTACATAGCTTCGTCTTGGATTTAAGGAGCTATACCGGCTATCTGGGCCTCCGCTTAATCATGCTGTGGCTTCCTGTCCTGCAAGCAGGTCTGGTCACGCAATATTGTGTCGGACTTTCCCTCCGGGCCGCCCTGTTCCCCTTGAACTTCGGAGAGGGTTCAAAACTCTCTCGTGGCCGTCCGATGGCACATATGAAGGTATACCGATACTAGAGGTGTGTTGCGTGGATGGATACTGACGCAGCGCAGGTGGCGCATGTCTCCAACTACTTCAGGTACTTTGAGAGGGCAGAGCAGGAACTTTGCAACGAGCTGGGCATCGATCCGTTCGGCGCGGAGACGCAGTGCAAGATGTGGCCGCCTCACGTGGGAGCAAATTGTAAGTACTATCTCACTGCAGGTTGAACGACAAGTTGAAAGTGGAATTGACCGTCTCCCACTTGGGTGAAAAGTCGATTCGACACGACTTTAACATTCATAATGTTACCACAGAAAAGGATGCCGCAAAGGATGTGTCGTCGTAGTGTCTGTCAGCCTAGCGGAGCCGCGCGCCTCACACATGCCCGAAGCGTTAGCTTTGCAGCTCAGGAAGCGCTTCAGACTTAACCCCATTATGGGATGATTCGGACTCCCGCTGCGCTCTCGGATGGCTCTTCTGCAGGGACCCTAGACGGCCGAAATCCGGCTTCATCATTAATACTAGGGTATCGCATGTCGCAGCGCCGTTGGAGGATGAGCTAGTGCAGGATGTCCTCGTGGATAGGGACCGCTACATCAAGGCGGTTTCGGATAGGATAAGAGGCATTGCGTCCGAGCTGGTCCTCGAGGCGAGGGCTCCTCTGGATTTTCATAACACCCTCCAGAGGGAAGTGGCTGAGCTGGGAAGCGCGTTCGGATTCATGGGTGTCAGAGAATATCCCGTCTACAACACGGAGATTGGTGTGGAGGGGCTGGCGGACGTGGCTTGGCTAGCACGTAGGCGATTGGCCTCCGTCTTTGAAATTGACTCCACTCCCCGAGCCAAATCGGTGCAAAAGCTGCTCGCTTTGGACGCACCCTTCCGTTTCTGGGTATACTATGGCCGCCCTCATTATCTTTCGATGGTGAGGTCCGTGGACAGAAGGGACCAAATCGAAATTATCAGACTGCGGAACGTTTGGTTCTGAGCCTTGGGTCGCCGACGTCGCAGCGGCTCGTCCGGAAGCAGCGGACCCTGTTTCATAGGAGAAGGGTTATCTGGAGCTGGCATTCATTTGATGTCGTTGAGCGCCCCGGACCTACGAACGAAGGCGATGATCGTCCATCTAATCTTGTCAAGGGAGACGGAGAGGGCACTAGAGGAGCTTAGCCTCGCCAATCGCATCGATGTACCCAAACTGAAGGTGGGCGCTGTGAAGGGTAAGAAGAAGGCTCTTGCCGTCTACGTAGAGAAGGAGAAGACGATCTACGTCGCCAAAGGTGATAGCCTTTGGGATCCATTCATAATCCTCCACGAATTTTATCATCACTTGCGCAGCAGAAGCGGGAAGCACCGGGGGACCGAGAAGCTGGCCGACGCCTACGCTGTGGATTACCTGAACGCCTACCGGACGGTGATTTCAAACCGTTCGACTGGATGACTCTGCCTTCCCAGCCCCTACCCCAGCGAGACCCATAGCACCGACCCATCTACAGCTAGATCAAAACGAAAGAATGATTTGCTTTTCCTCCCCATGTCGTCCGATTCTAGGCTCACAGTTGGATGCTGCGGTTGGTCATGATGAAGTTGGGTCGGCCCTTTCTGCCCAAAGAACACACTGTTCAAGTTCTATCTGAAATGTACTCTCCAGCATTTCCCCTCTTGAGATGGACTCGACCTTCCAAATGACGCCGGGCCAGTCATTATCAATTTCTGGAAGCCTGGATGAAAACTCGGGGGTAGACGAAACCATTCATGAGTGGGCAGCGGCCAGCAATGCAGTGACCTCTCCTTCGTCGAGGCTCCATCCCGTAGCGCCAGCGTCCTCCACCACATGCTCCAGCCTGGACGCCCTTGGGATGGGGAATACGTTCTCCCTTCGAGCAAGAAGCCAGTTTAAGGCAATCTGGGCTGGGGTCTTTCTCTCATGTCTTTTCGATATCTCCTCCATCGTGACGCCTAATCGGCCGTTCGGCTTAGTCAAGGAGCCATGCGCCAGAGGGCGATACGCTAGGACTGCGATTCCGTTTGACTTACAGTAGGGTAGGAGATCCCTTTCGACGTCCCGCGTCATCAGATTATACTCCACCTGGTTGGAGATGAGCCTATGCTTGCTAAGGGACTCCTGAGCCTCTTTCGTCTGCGCCGTGGAGAAGTTGCTCACGCCGATGAATCTGATCTTCCCCTCATCCACGAGTTTCTCCATTGCCCTCATCGTCTCACCTATGGGTATCTTCCCGTTGGACCAATGAATCTGGTACAGGTCGATATATGTCAACTCGAGCTTCGAGAGACTCGCCCTGGCCGACTTCAACATGTCATCATAATGGAGGTGGGATGACCATACCTTCGTAGCGATGAACATCTCGTCTCTTCTTTCATTCCGGATGACCTCCCCCACCAATTTCTCGGTCTGGTAGACTTCAGCGGTGTCAATGAGGTTCATTCCGAGTTCGATTCCCTTCTTTAGAGCCGCGGCCTTTTCATCCCAAAATTGTTGACGACCCGTCGCCCCGGAGAACGCTCCCGAAAGGACGCCATAGTACGTCCCCATTCCGATACAGGAGACCTTGAAACTCGTCCCACCGAATTCGTGGTAATCCAAACAGCTGTGGTTCGGTGAGATACTGAAATAAACCAGCCGCTTATTCCTCGGCATTACAGATTATGTCACGCCGCTTAAATCGATGAGTGTAGCTGTCGGCAAATGGGGAGCGTAACTGGAGGCTCTCGCTCATCCGTAAGAAGTGATGCCTTTTTCTTCCGTCCTTGATGGGGCAACAGAGTTCGAGGGTCGCAACTTCGACGTTTCACCTACTCCCCTTCTCCATCTTGAGTCTCTACACGGCAAGACTCATAACGCGGCATTGGCCAGACGGCGAAACTTCCTTCTATCAGGCATGCTGCTTTCGTGCAATCTCTTGGACTGAAGCAAGGGCCTTCTCTACATCCTCCTGCACGATCCCACGATGGGTCACCATCCTTACGCGGTAGTTATCAGCCGTGCCGCAAAGCACGCCCTTCTCCTTCGCCTTGTTCACGAACTGGTCAGCGGTGAGAACCAATCCTTTCACGTTGAAGATAACTATGTTGGTCTGCACGGCTTTCATGTCTATATCGATGCCCTCAATCCTGGCTAATCCGTCCGCCAGCAGCTTGGCGTCGCGATGGTCTTCCTCGAGCCTCTCCACCATCGTCTCGAGGGCCACGATGCCGGGCGCAGCGATGATCCCAGCCTGCCTCATGCCTCCTCCGAGGAGTTTCCTATTCTTCCTTGCTCGGTCTATAAACTCTCTCTCCCCCACGACCAGTGAGCCGATCGGACAGCTCAATCCCTTCGATAGACAGAACATGAGGTTGTCAACATGTCTGGTGAACTCCTTGACATCGGCTTTGAGTGCCACCGACGCGTTGAAGATGCGGGCTCCGTCCATGTATAGCTTCAGACCGCGGGCGTGCACGAGCTCACCTAGGGTCCTGATCTGGGCAGGCGTGATTATGGTTCCGCCGGCCCTGTTGTGGGTGTTTTCGATGCAGACGAGGGTCGCTTCGGGGAAATGGATGTTTTTCGGCCTGATGGCCGCGTCGACGTCTTCGGGAATGAGCGCTCCCATATGACCCCTTATGGGCCAAGGCAAGACGCCGGCCACGGCCGAAATGCCTCCGACTTCATACCAGTAGATATGAGACTCAGCCTCCAAGATGACCGAATCTCCGTGCTTTGTGTTGCTCATGGTGGAGACAAGGTTAGCTTGGGTGCCGCTCGTCACCAGCAGTGCTGCGTCCTTACCCATCCTCGTTGCAGCTAGCTCCTCCAACTGCCTGACCGTAGGATCTTCCCCGTAGACGTCGTCGCCCAGCCTCGCGGACGTTATCGCTTCCAACATCTCTTGGGTGGGAAGAGTAACCGTGTCACTGCGCAGGTCTATGAACTGACTCGTGAGGCTCAATTTCGGTATCGCTTCGAACTAGTGTGCAGGCTCAAGAACGTATTTGAGCTTTTCAGATGACTTGGGACAGGGCGACATGCCGTCCGGGAGATGCTTAGATGCCGGCCGCAAGGCCCGACACAAGCAACCGGTACAATACTTATGTTGTCAATTCTTCCTATACCATACCTCTTAAGAGGCATTACCTACACGCACTATAAGATGTCCGCCCTAAGCTTTGATGAACTCGAGCGCGTCAGATTGATGGGCCTCCAGGACCAAGAAACCTTAGTCAGGAAGCTTAGCACAAGAGCAATCGAACCACAGCAGAAGTGACATCGTTATTCTTTCATCTTCCTCCACAGCGGTAGCCAAGGCGCTACCCCTGACGGCCGGCATACTCCTCCCGGTAATCAATCTCAGTCAACACTTAGTAGACGTCATCGGCGGCGCCACGCATTCTCTAGCCGCCTGTCTTCTGGTCGATTGGTTCGCTAGGCAGTCTCGAAGGAAGGGTGCTAGGGCGCCCATTCCCTCCTTAGTCGACCCCGCGGTCGCGAAACTACAGATAGCCTTTGGCCCGCATCAGTTCTGCGGTTAGTATCGCGTTCCCTGAGGCCCCTCTGATAGTGTTGTGGGAGAGGAGAGTCAGCCTGATTGAACGGTCGTCCAGACCGGGCCTCACCCTTCCTACGACCACGCTCATGCCTGGAACGCTCCCAGCGAGCCGGTCCAGCCTGGGCTGAGGCCTGTCCTTTTCGTCGGTTACTATGATGGGGGCTTCGGGAGCCGTGGGCAGCCTCAACCTCTGAGGTTCTCCCCTGAATTTCCTGAGCTGCGTTTCGACCTCGAGCGGGCTCACGCTCTCGCCGAACTCACAGTACAAGGTCTCCAGATGGCCGTCGAGGGTGGAGACCCTGTTGCACGAAACGGCCATGGGGAGGACAAAGGGGCGTACGGACTCGCCTTCAATCGCCCCAAGGATCTTCTTCGATTCTCTTTCGACCTTCTCCTCTTCATCCTTTATGAAAGGAATCACATTATCAAGTATCAAGAGAGAGGAGACACCCGGATAGCCCGCCCCCGAGACCGCCTGCATCGTGGTGACGACGGCCTTGGTCAGAGGGAAGGTGTCCGCCAGCGCCTTGAGGACAATAGCTAGACCAGTGACAGTACAATTGGGCGTTGTAACGAGCCCCTTTTTCCATCCTCTTTTCCTTCGCTGGGATTCAAGCATCTTCAGATGACCGGCGTTTATCTCGGGAACCATGAGCGGCACGTCTTCGTCCATCCGGTGGGCGCTGGCCTCGCTGACAACAGCCTTTCCCGCATCCGCGAAGAACGACTCCAGCTGCATGGCCGCCTCTGAAGGTAAAGCGGAGAACAGAATGTCGCAGTCGGCCACCGAGGAGGCCTTTGCCTCTCTGACCACCATATCAGATACTCTCTTTGGAATGGGGGTGGACAACATCCACTTTGTCGCCTCTCCATACTCCTTGCCGACCGACGTCCTTCCAATCAACGCTGTCAGTTCGAAATAGGGATGCGACCCCAGCATTTCCACATATCTCTGCCCAACGACTCCGGTCGCGCCGAGCAAACCTGCTCTGATTCTGTCCGCCATTAGGACAACTCCTCTAATATCTCCAGAGCCTCTTTAATGACTTCCGTCGGCCTCGAGACCGACCACCTGACGTAGCCCTCGCCACCCTCCCCGAAGGTCGTGCCGGGAGTTATGACTACCCCCGCTCGAAGGAGCCTCTCCGCAAAGGCAGCGGACGTTCCGTCCACGCGCTGCCAGATATAGAAGGTGCCCTGGGGCGGACGCACTTTATGGCCCAGCCGGCTCAACCCATCAGCGAGCAACTTCAACCTCCTCTCGTATACCTTGATGGGGGCCTCCACCTCCTTCGGTCGGCTCGACGAAGTGTAGCTGTCAAGGGCGGCCTTGGCCGCGCGCTGTATAAACTTCGGAGGGCCCGAGTCCACTTGACTCTTAATCGCCTTCAGTCCTGCTATGGCCTTCTTGCTGCCCACCGCGTAGCCTATCCTATAACCCGTCATGGCGAAAGTCTTCGAACATGAGTGGACTTCGACCGAGATCTCCTTATCTGCGTCCACCTGCAGTATGCTAGGCGCGACGTACGAGCCGTAGGTCATCTCTGAATAGGCGTTGTCATAACAGACAAGGGTGCCGGATTCGCGAGCTGCGCCCACGAGCTCCTCTAGGTCCTCCCTGTCAGCGACGGCCCCGGTGGGATTGTGGGGATAGTTGACGAAAAGGAGTTTCACATCTTTCAGGTCACGTTTTCGCAGGCTCATTTTGTATCCATCCTCTGACGAAAGAGGTCGCGGGATTGCCCTAGCACCCATGAGCAAGGCGCCGCCAATCTTATACACGGGATAGCTTGGGTCGGGGAACATCACTTTGTCCCCTGGGTCGACGAAGGCCCTCGCCACGTTGGCGAGGCCCTCCTTTGATCCGATTAGAGTGCAGACTTCCGTGCTGGGGTCCAGCGAGACGCCGAACCTCTTGGAATACCAGTCTGCCACGGCTTCCTTGAACCACTTCTCCCCATCACTGCTGGAGTATCCCTGGTCCTCAGGGTCTCTGGTCGCTTCGACGAGGGCCTCGACTATGAACGGTGGCGTGGGCAGATCTGGGTCCCCGACGTTCAGGGTCAGCACCTTCTGCCCTCGCTCTCTGCGCGTCCTAATGATTTCGTCCAGCTTAGCGAAGGGGTATTGGGGGAGGACCGAGACCCTTTCCGACGGATGGACGGTCACCGCAACAGCCTCGACGGTATCGACTGCCCTGCTAGGAGATCCGCGTAGGTCTCCCGGCGTCTGATTAGCTCCGCTTCGTCGCCGCTCACTAGAACCTCAGCAGCTCGTGGTCGGTTGTTGTACTGGCTGGACATGGAGAACCCGTACGCCCCGGCGTTGAATATTGCTATAATGTCGCCTTCCTCCAGTAGAGGGAAGGCCCTGTCCCTGGCAAGGATGTCGGTGTTCTCGCATATCTGGCCGCAGATGTTGACCTCCTCCTTCTCGGCCTCCCCGAGCTTGTTAGCAGCGAGCATTGGGTGGTAAGCCTTGTAGAGTGCCGGCCTGAGCAAGGTGTTCATGCCTGCATCGACTCCGACGAACTTCTTGACATCGGTCCTCTTCACATGGCAGACTTTCGCCAAGATTACAGTGGAATCTGCGACCAAGTATCTGCCGGGCTCCGCCGCCAAGATGGGGTCGCCCAGGGAGTACTCTTCGACCTTCGCCTTGAACACCTCCTCCACGGACTTCGCGACATCCCTTATCGGAAGCTCCTGATCTTCGGGAGTATAGGGCACGCCGAAACCTCCACCTATGTTCACGAAATCGAAATCGATTCCGACTTTGGAGGCTATCCTTCCTGCTATGTCCATAAGCCTCTCGGTGGCGGCCTGGAAGTAGCGCGGGTCAATCACGTTGGAGCCTGTCATCATATGTATTCCGAACCTCTTGGCCCCCAGACGCTTGGCTGCGGCGTAACCTTCGATGGCAACCTTCTCCCGCGACCCGAACTTCGCGTCCGGTCCCGCGAAGACCAAACCTTCGTTACCGCCCTTGCCTACCCCCGGGTTTATTCTAAAGCATACGGTATCAGGCACAGTCCCCGACGGCAGCTTGGACATCAGGGCGGCATCATCGAAGTTGACCGCCACGCCGGCTCTGACCGCGTAGTCCAGCTCCTCTCGGGTATTGTAGTTCCCGGTGTACAGCATCTGGTCCGATTTGAAGCCGGCCATGGACGCCGCATATATCTCGGCGGGGCAGGAACAATCTGCGTACGCCCCTTCATGCCTGAGGATGGTAAGCAACGCCAAATTGGTGTTCGCCTTCACCGCGTAGTACACCCTGAACTTCGACAGCTTCCCGAAAGCGGCGCAGAACCTCCTGAAGTTCTGGCGTATCCGCGCTTCGCTGGTGACGAACGAGGGCGTGCCGAACCTCTCCGCTAGATCGATAGTCGACACGTTCTCTACATAGAGGACCCTTCCGCTAGCCCGGAAGCTTCCTTCAAGCCTTGTCAGAATCCAGTTGTCCAACTATCAGATTCTCCTCCAACAGACCATAGGCTTCGTCCAAGCTCTTCTCATCCAGGAAGAACGTCAATGCCCCTTTGCTGGACGTCACTTCGACAATATTAATGCCGTGCAGAGAAAGGATCGTAGCCGCCTTCGCCACGACTCCCGGCTGGTCCACAAGGTGCGGGTGAATCACCTCTATGTATCCGATCCCGGTCCGCCCCGAAACCGCCTTTACGCCGCTCACACCGTGTACACGCTTGCAGACCTCTTGCCACCCATCGCCGTCCAAGAAGAATGTTATCGTCGTCCTCCCGGTCCCCACGCCCTTGACCTTGGCACCGATGCGCTGGAGCACGTTTCCCAGCACTGCTACGCCGGTGTCAGCCACCACCGTCACTTCGTCGAGGCCTGAGCCCTTGGCAAAGTAGGGGTCGGCCGGATCGATGGAGCCTGTGATCTCCGTCCCGTCGTCACTGAGAGGTTTTCCGAAAGGCACAACCCTGAGCCTCTGACTGTCGGCCTTGTAATAGAGGGCCTCCGGCCGGACAACCTTCGCCCCTCCGTGGGCGAGCGCATACATCTCATCTATGGTTATGGTGCTGACAGGCTTGGCGTCGGGGACGACTTCGGGGTCAGCGCTCATGATGCCCGACGTATCCTTCACGAGGATCACATCATCAGCTTCGAGGCAGTTGCCCAGCACCGTCGCCGTTACGTCGGAGCCCCCCCGCCCGAGAACTGTCGTTCGGCCTTCACATCGGCCCAAGAAGCCCGGCACTACAATCACCCATTCGCCCAGCAACGGCAGCACGCTCTTGCGACAGGCGGCCCTCGTGGCCTTCAGGTCCACCGTGGCATTCAAGAAATTTCCATTCGTGACCACTGGGAAGCCTTCCTGCGACGGATCGAACTCTATCGCCTTGATGCCCATCGCCCTCAAGGCAGAAGTGAAGACCTTGGTAGAGGTCCTTTCGCCCATGGAGAGTATCTCGGCGTAGGCCTTTTCTTCGATGCTTTCTTCGAACGCGGACACCAAGTTCAGCAACTGGTCGGTCGTCCTCCCCGGTGCGGAGACCACCACGACCTTCTGCTCGTAAGGGGCCTCGGCCACCAGCTGAGCCGCCTTCTTAACGCGCGCTCCGTTCGCTAACGTAGCCCCGCCGAACTTGACAACTACCCTACTCATCGGAGGCCTAGCACCTCGTCCATCCCGTATAATCCAGGGTTCTGGCGGACCAGCCAGCCGGCAGCCAGCAGAGCACCAGCCGCGAACGCCGACCTTGAGAACACGGTGTGCTCGAGCTTGATGGTCTCGAAGGCTCCTGCGGCAAGCACTTCGTGCATCCCGGGGATGCCTCCTCCTCTGATGGAGAGGACCTCCAGCTCCCCGGCGCCTCGTGGTGAAAGACCGCTGCGGCCGTGGACGGTCCTGTCGTAGCCCCTCCCCACCTTCACGATGTCAGCAAGAGATGACGCCGTCCCGCTGGGGGCGTCGCTCTTGCGGTTGTGATGGGCTTCGACGATGGAGAAATCATACGAGGAGGGAAGCTGGATAAGCTTCTTCGTCAACGCGAAGAGGAAGTTGGCGCCCACCGAGAAGTTCGGGGTTATGACTGCCGGAACGGGTTTCACTATGGACTCCAGTCGGGCTCGTTGGGCCTGCGAGAAGCCGGTCGTTCCCACCACCACCCGTTTCCTCAGGCCGACGACGGCAGGCAGGTTCACCAGCTCGGCGTCAGCTGATGTGAAGGAGATGTAAACATCGCAATTCCGCACAGCTTCCTTGATATCCGCAGGCGATGAAAGAACTACATCGCTGTCAGCTATGGCGGCGTCCTTCAGAGTCTTGCCCAAGGCCGGACTGGCCGCGGACTCGATCGCCCCTGTGATGACGAAAGGGGGAGCAACTTCGCGGGCCACCATCGAGCCCATCCTCCCAGCCGCGCCAGCGATGGAGACCCGGATCTTGGCGCCCATGGCGGGTTCAGTATCCCTCATAGCACAATCTGTCCAAGTCCACCGGCGAGCCCAGGCGGTCAGAGACGCTCACCCCGAAGCCCTTCTCGATAGGCTCCAGAATTTCCGGGTTCTGTTTCCATACCGACTTCAGTCCCGTCAGTACATTGTTCAAGCCAGCTTTGGTCATCCTCCCCAATGGCTGCCTGCATGGGCCCGCCGGCATGCCCAAGACTGCGGCCATGGTCTTGACGGGAAGGGGGTTCTTCGCTTTCACAGTCAGCGTGGTACCTGAGACTATCTCGTTTGTCTTGACGGTGACCAGCTCGAACAGTGGCCTCATGGCGGTAGCTA
>JBEKZX010000038.1:0-18109 GCA_049509455.1 Conexivisphaerales archaeon | reverse complement strand
ATCGCCCGAATCGCACAGGCCCCCCCACCCATGTGCGCCGGAAACGCACAGATGCGCACAGCCCGTCAAGGGTATCGTTTATTCAACCCGTTATCTCATTAGCCTCTGAACACCATGTCGGAGTCACTTGACAAGCCGAGCGACAAGGCGGAGAAGGGACCAGCCAAGCCGCACAAAAACGCACAGCCCCGCAAGGGTCAAAACGCACCTCGCGCCCAAACCGCACAGGAACGCACGCTCGTGATACCTGAAGCGACCCCCTCTCCAAGGGTTGACGAGGCCCAGGGAAAGGCGAAAGCCGAGGAGGTCCAGGGCACAGGAGGGCCCGCGCCCGTCAAGGAACGGAAGAAGGAGGCACCGCTGCCAACACTTCCGACCGGGTCTGCATCCTGAACCTGTCGTTCTCTCAGCCGGCGTTCACTCCAAGTGTTTCATGTAGAACTCATTCTCGAAGGGTGGTTTGCGTCGGAGCTTTCTCCTCCAGTTCATCAAGGCCCGTCTGAAATCAGATTCCGTCCAGAACACTCGACGTTTGCGGACGCAGATAAAGGAGGATTAAGCGTCCTCTTCCCCGGGTATATACTGATATAAAGAAATAGAATGTAAGGCTAAAATCTTTAGTGGCCGAGGCTGACGGCGATGCAAAGGAAGAGCACTGCCACCTCTGCCCTGGCAAGGATGGCCATTTGCGCGGCGCTCTACGCTGTCGTCAACGGGATCACCGCCCCCATAAGCACGCCCTGGCACGTGGGCCAGTTCAGGCCTGGCGTCGTGATACCCGCCATCTTCTCCATCACTTCTGGCACGATGGTGGGGGCCGCGGGGGCTGGCTTGGGGTCCATGGTGGGTGACATCCTCTTTCTGGTGCCTCTGGGCCAGACGAACTATTTGCTGGCCGTCGCTGCGGGGTTGCCGGGGAACTTCGTGGGGTTCCTGCTCTTCGGCTGGATCGTGAACCGTTACAAATCTTGGAGCGCCTTCACCGTCGGCTCTGTGGTCTCGCTTCTGGTGGGGAACGTGATAGCCGCGGCCGGAGTGATGCTCCTAGCCTTCCCCAGTAGCACCGGGAATTCCTTCTGGATGGGCCTGATGGGGTTCACGTTGTTCTGGGAGTTCACGATGCTTCCCTTCATGATCCTTGTCGTCCCCGTCGTCCTTAGAGCTCTAAGCACCAACACGTCCTCGAGAATCTGGTCCGCTGGCATGGTGTCGTGGGCCACCGAATCCCTAAGCCGAATTATGGCGATATCGGTGCTATCTTCGATACCGTTCTTCGTGGTCGGAGGCCTCAGCCTCGCCGGCTACTTCGATTCATTCTACAAGAGCTGGCCTACCCTGGGAAGCGTGCTCGGGAGCGTGATGTCAGTGTTCGAGCTGGGGATCGCCGTCACCCTTGTCCTCGCTCCCGTTGCGCCCAAGATAGCTAGCCTAGGCCGAAGAGGGCAGCCGTTACATCAACAGGCTTAACTATCTCTTCCGTTCAGAAGCCGATGAACGACATGCGTTCTGTATATGTTCCCTCGGCTGTGTCAAGTTTCTTTACTTTTGAAGGGGTGGGAGCAGACGGAAGCTACTCCCAGCCGTTGGAGAAGGTGGGCGCCCGGGGCGGCGGCTTTAAGCTCGTCAAGGGCACGCATACAACCGTGGAGAAGATCAGCTTCCCCTCGGACGAGATCTTCTTCGACGGCAGGCCAATAGCCAACAGCACTACCCAGGTGGTCCTCGACATCGTCAGGAGGCGCACCGGATCGAAGCAGAGGTTCAGGGTCAGCCACCGGGTGGAGGTCCCCATCGGAGCCGGCTTCGGCTCGAGCGCTTCGGCCTCTCTTGGGGCTTCGACGGCAGCTTTAGTGGAGCTCGGACAGAAGTCGACGCTGCGACTGGCCGCTGACATAGCGCATGAAGCAGAGCTGGTGTGCCACACCGGCCTGGGGACCGTGGGCGCGATCTACTCCAGCTCGGGCGTTGGAGGTCTCATCGTCCAAGGAGGAGGGCCGGGGATCTGTCGCGTCGAGGGCTTCATGGAGGACTTCGAAAGATATTCTCTCATCGCTGTCACTTTCGCGTCCAGGCAGAAGAGGAGCCTACTGACGTCGCCTGAAGTCGTGGCGAAAGTGAACAGGGCCGGCGTGGAGACCCTTGAGAAGGTGGCGGCCGACCCGTCATCCATCCGGATGCTTAGGGAGAGCCGCAAGTTCGCCCTAGATACAGGGCTGGGATCGAAGGACGCCGACAAGGCCTGCACGTTGCTTGAGGAGGCAGGCGCCATCGCCGCTGCACACAACATGATAGGTCAAGCGGTCCACTGCCTCGCGTGGCGTGACGACGCCCGTCACATCACCCATCGGGTGGCCGAGGCATATCCGTCCGCTCGCCTCACCGTAAGCAAGCTTACGGAATCCTCCGTGCACCTCATGGACTAGCCGGGATTGTCGGGCCGACACTTTGAAGGCCCCTTTCAAGTTCAATGGACGCTGGTACAAGCTTCGGTGGCAACAGGCATCCCGCTATTGGACAATACCAACGGCATCCAACCAATGGAGGTGGGATCATAAAATGGGCCGGGGCGGATTCGAACCGCCGATCTTCGCTGTGTGAGAGCGACGTCCAAGGCCAGGCTAGACGACCGGCCCATTCAGTGGAATGGGGTTCAAATGTTGTCGTATAAAGCGTTTCTCCGGCACGCCGGGATCCGAGCTACTTCTTCGGGCCCGTCGTCCTGTTCTTGACTCGAAGGGTGTTGCTTCGCTTGCACTTCCTGCAGCGAACGGCATCAATCGGGTTCTTCGACCCGCAGCTCATACAGATCTTGAAGTACAGCCTTCTCTCCATGGCGATGGCCTTCTTCCCCGAGTCGGCGATTGGCAATTGTACCTACATCAGCACCTTCAGCGACAGTATTTCTACCTTTCTACGGTGCGCACGACGAATCGTGGAAACAACATCGTGTCTCAGGGCTTGTTGGGGAAGCTTAATCTATCATGGACCTCCCAAGCTGTTATGGCCAGAATGAAGGACCCCATAGACTGGCTGCTGGAGCCAAGCCAACCTGCGATCAGGTACCTTGTCTTGACAGGGCTTCTAGGTAAGCCAGCGAATGACGCGGATGTGAGGGAAGTGAAGGAAGGGATGTACAGGTCCGGCTGGGTCGCCAAGATCCTCGGCGAACAGTTGCCTCGAGGCTACTGGTACAGCTATGCCAGCCTCTCCAGGCCTAAGTACGTCGCGACCACCTTCAAGCTCTATGCCCTCGCCGACCTGGGTGCCACAGCGGAAGAGCCTAGAGTAAGAAAGACCTGCGAACTCCTTCTTTCGAGTCTACTGAGGAAAGATGGCGGCTTCGGGGCCAGACATGGTGGTGGAGATGACGAAGGTCACTTCTGCACCACCGGGAACCTCTGCAGGACGCTCATCCGGTGCGGCTACGGGGACGACCCGAGGGTTATAGGCGCCCTGAATTGGATCGTCAGAGCCCAGAAGGAGGACGGGGGATGGAACTGTTTTCCTTCGAAGCACGGGACGCTGGACTGCTGGGAGGGCCTGAGTGCCTTCGCGGTGCTCCCGCGGAGCAAGTGGACTCGCAGCATCAAGAGGAGCGTGGAGAGAGGCGCCGAGTTCTACCTGAAGCGAGAGCTCCACCTGGAAGGTAGGGAGAAGTATGCTCCGTGGTTCCGTTTCCATTATCCGGTTCACTACTATTATGACTTACTGGTAGGACTCGGGGTCCTGACGGCCCTGGGCTATGGCGACGATACGCGGCTGAGTTTCGCCCTTGAACGCCTGAACCACAAACGTAGGCCCGACGGGACCTGGGTCCTCGATGCGGTTCATCCCGACATCGGCCCTGGGGACCCTTACCAGATGAAGCCCCCCTACGAGCCGGAGCCTCCTCTGGCCTGGGCGTTCGAATGGGTCGGCGAGCCGAGCAAGGTCCTCACGTACAAGGCCCTGAAGGTCTTGAAGCGAGTCGAGCGCGCGCTGACTCATTCATAGATCAGGACCGACCTTTCAAAGGCCTCGTCCGACTAGTGCTGACGGGCAGGCTATCGGTTCCACACGAACTTCGTGCTGGTGGCGTAGTTCCAAAGCATGGAGACGACGATGGAGAACAAGTTCGAGATGAGGGGGTTTAGCCCTAACAAGGTAGTTAGGACATAGAGGACGACGAGGCCGATCAACACCCCCCCAGCCATGTTGACGTTGAACTTCAGGAACCTATACAGAACAGCCCTGGCCGATCTGTCACCTGCCTTTTCGCGGAAGGTCCAGGAGTCGTTCCAAGTGAAGTTGTTGACGATAGCGGATTCAGCGCTGAGGGCCCCTGCTAGCAGGTAGAATATCCCCAGGCGAACGGAGAGCGCCCAGAAGATTGCTTCGTTGACGACGACTCCGCTCAACCCAACGAGGCAGAACTTCACGAACGTCCGATAGCTCTTCGTCTCAACAAAGAGACGGAAGACATGCTTGATGTAGTTCCACATCTCCCCAGACCCCAACTTGCTATGACCCTTGCGCCGAGGTTCGAAAACATAGGGGATCTCGACGACCTTCCTGTACTTTCCTTTGGCCAATATCTCGAGGAGCACCTTGAAGCTTCTTGAGCTCAGTTCCATGCCAGAGATGATTTCCTCCCTGGCTACGAAGTAGCCAGACATCGTGTCCTTCACACCGCTGGTCTTGGGCAGCGCCAAGGTGGCGAGGAGGCGGGCGCCCCAGCTAACCATCCTTCTCCACGCGGACCAGGAGCCCACGCCTCCTCCCTTGACGAACCTGCTCGCGACCGCGATGTCGGCTCCACCATCGATCGCTTTCACGAGTTCGAGGAGAAGCTCAGGCGGATGCTGAAGGTCGGCGTCCATCAGCCCCACCAACTCACCTCTTGCGACCCTAAGGCCGTCGATGAAGGCTGACGCCAGCCCCATCTTCCGCGACCTCTTAACTAGAACGACCATGGACGACCCGCGAGAAGCTCCTTCGGCGATTTGCCAGGTCCCGTCGGGGCTGTTGTCGTCCACGACGATGACCTCGTAGCTCACTCCCTGCAGGGCCTTCTGAATCCTCTCGAGGAGGACAGGAAGGTTGTCCCTCTCGTTGTAAGTTGGGACGACTATCGAAAGCCTTGGCCGAGGGCTAGGAGGCGGGTCAACCTCCGCACCATGCTTCGTGCCTGCAGAATACGGCGTCAACTTCCAACCGTTGCGTGGCATTGACCGCTATATAGCGTTGAGCGTCCCCGATGCAGCCGGGCCGGTCGCCCATTTCGGGGAATCTTCCAGTGACTCTTCCTGTGGTCCTCAGGCTCTGGAAGGCACCATATTACCCTTTGCCGTGACGCTTTCGAGGTCGATTCTCATAACCGTCGCCTTGGCGCCATCGTCGTCGATGTAGTCCTCTATCTCTTGGGTCGATATGTCGGTGTATTTTACGGCTATGGCCAGCAGCGCCCTTCTCTTCTCCTCCCCTTCGACGACATGTGCCCTACCGAAGGCTACGACGCTCCCAAAGGAGGTTGTGAAGTCCTTGGGTCGCACCTGGGCGAAGCCGACGACACAGAAGGAGACCCTATCATCATGCCTGATGTTATCGATCTTGTGCCCCTCCTTCGCTGAGTGGAAGTAGATTACACCTCCACTGTACGCGAAGCTGACGGGAACGCCGTAGGGATAGCCGTCGTCACCAACCGTTGACAGGACGCCGAATTCGCACGATCCAAGCATCCTCTCGGCGTCCGGCGCGGCCAGCGCCCTGTCCTGTCGTCTCAGGATTCCGCGCAAAATGGGCCCTCGGCAGCACGGCGACTGCCGCCCATTTCAGCGTTGCTAGGGAGGCAAGGATCGAACGGCCGTCGCTCCGGGAGTCCTATTTCTTGATGACCTGCCGCAGCAACTCCGGGACCTCCCAGGGCATTCTGGCCACAGGCACGCCTGCGGCGTTAAGCGCCTTCTCCTTCGACTGCACGGTGCCCGCGTTGCCGTAGATGATGGCGCCTGCGTGACCCATCTTCTTCTCCTTCGGCGCACTCCTTCCTGCTAGGTACGCCACTACCGGCTTAGGGAAGTCCGTGTCAACGATATAAGAGGCCGCCTTCTCCTCAGCGTCCCCGCCTATCTCGCCGTTGATCGCCACCGCCTGGACGGCAGGGTTGTCCTTGACCATTTCCATGCATTCGATGAAGTTGGTCGAGACGATGGGGTCTCCTCCTATACCTAGCGCCGCAGATAGCCCGAATCCGCTCCGCCTAATGTACTCTGCGATCTCGTATGTGAGCGTTCCACTTCGTGAAAAGAGAGCCACCGAGCCAGGAGCGAAAGGCTGGGCCGGCATTATGCCCAGCTTCGTCTTTCCCGGGACGATCAGGCCGGGAGTGTTTGGCCCGACGATGTGGCCTCCCGCAATGCGCGCGGCCTCGATAGTCTTCATGGTGTCCCTGACGGGGACCTTCTCCGTGATGCCGATCACCAGCTTGATTCCAGCTTTGAAGTCTTCGGTCACCGCCGACAGGTAGGCGGGTGCGGGTACGAATATCACGCTCACTTCAGCCCCCGTAGCTTTGACCGCTTCTTCCATGGCGTTGAAGACAGGCACCCCGCTCGCTGACTGGCCGCCTTTTCCGGGCGTGACGCCGGCCACCAACCTGGTGCCATACTCGGCCATGAGCTGGGAATGAACGCTGCCGAATTTCCCCGTTATCCCCCGGACCACGACCTTCGACTGCTGAGGATCGGCGGCGCCCGACAACCAGCTGCCTAGAAGGCTCAACTACTTCCACGCCCCCACCGCTGCAAGAGCCCCCTGCTCGTCGATGAAGGACTCCAACCTCTCCTTGGCCAACATCTCCCTTGCCTCAACCTCGCCGGCCCCACTGAGCCTAAGCACCAGGGGCTTGGTCAATATGCCCTGAGCCTTCGCATCAATGATCCCCTGAGCCACGGAGGCGCCATTGGTTATCCCGCCGAAGATGTTGATGAAATACGCCCTCAGGTTCGGTTGGGAGGAGAGGAGTTTCAGGGCGGCTAATACCCTGTCCGACGAGGCCCCACCGCCTAGGTCCAGGAAGCAGCCGGGCTTCAAACCTTTGGAGGAGACCATGTCCAGCGTAGCAAGGACCAAGCCCGCTCCGTTGCCCACCACGGCTATGTCCCCGTCCAGCGACACGAAGTTGAAGCCATACCGCTCGGCGTCCTCTTCCGACGAGTCCTTCCTGACGAACGTTTGGAGCTCAGGATGTCTGAAAAGGGCGTTGTCGTCGACGATGACCTTCGCGTCGAGAGCGACGAAGCCGCCTCCTGGCGTGAACGCCAGGGGGTTGATCTCGACTAGGTCCCCTTCCGTCTCTTGGTAGAGGGAGTAGAGGGCTTTCAAGAGCACCTTGAAGCCGGCCGCGTCATCTCCCGAGAGCTGGAAGTACGACGCGGCCCGGTCGTAATCAAGTTCTAAAGGGCCGGCAAGGCCAAAGTCCATGACGTTCTTGTCCTTCACATCTTCGACCTCTACGCCGCCTTCCTTCGTCACGATTAGTGAGAAGCACCGCTGGCTCCTGTTCTGAAAGAAACTGCAGTAGAACTCCTTTTCGTGGGGGAAGTACTCCTCAGCCAGAACCTGCCTGACCGGGAAACCCGAGACCACCAGAGACGAAAGCTTCTCGTAAGCCGGCGCCAGCTCCTCCTTGGACATGACCTTTAGGATGGCTCCTGCCTTACCCCTCCCTCCTACGGGGAGCTGGGCCTTGAGCACCAAGGGGATGCCCACCTTCGCTGCGGCCGCCTCGAGGTCAGCGCCGCTCGTGATGAGGTACCCTGACGGGACTCTTATGCCGTACCCTTGGAACAGGCTCTTTGCTTGGTACTCGAGTAATCTCATAACTTTCAATGCCCCATGTCGATGAATCGTATTTAAGAGATACGTTATCGAACCGCCGAGAACGTCGTAAACCAGCTAAAGCTAGGGGATGCACTTGGCGCAGAGTTTCTGTGATTTAAACTACTTAGCCTAAAATATTTAAACCAGCTACACAAGCAAGAGTGTTGCAGCTCCGAGGTTTCGGAAGTTTGAAGCTTCCTATTTGCAGTTTTGACGCGAAGGTGGGAGTCTTGTGCCCGAAGTGCGAGGCCAAACTCCGGACCGGGGAGCTCACTAGGACGGACGTGGACGTCTCGTACATGCTCGCTAAGAACGTCGGCAAGTTCCCTCTCCTTGACAAGATCACACTCCGTAAGACGGCTGAGTTGGACGGAGAGCTCGTGCTCATGGTGGGGTTGGGAGACATGGCCATCCTCAGGACGGAGCAGGAATTCACTAGAAGCCTCGAAGAGACTCTGGGCCGCAAGCTCTGGTTCACCGAAGCTGACACCGACGACCGGCGCTTCGTGGAGCACCTTCTATTTCCTGCACGCATAATGACCATGAACACGATATGGCTCCCCGACGGAAGCAAGACGATGAAGGTCATCATCCCAGGGCGGAAGACCGGGCGATTCCCCGTCAACCTGGAAAAAGTAATAAGGATAGTGAAGGACACAAGAGGAATCGAACTGGTCATCAAGTTTGAGCGAGAAGACAGGGCTGAAAAGAGATAGGTACACGAACGAGGTTGGCGAAAGCCTGGTCGGAAGAAGCTGCGTCGTGGCAGGCTGGATAGAAGACCTCCGCTCCATCGGCTCCATCGTCTTCTTGACCGTCAGGGACGGCCATGGGACCATCCAGGCCGTATTCAACAGAAGGAACCTGGGCGACGAGAGGTTTGCCGAATCTGGATCCCTTTCAAGGCAGAGCTTCGTGGCCGTAAGAGGGAAAGTGAAGGAGAGCAAGTCAAAGGTGTCTCCCTTCGAAATAGACGCTTCAGACTTCTGTGTGCTAGGCAGGGCCGTCCATCCGCTTCCATTGGATCCCACGGGCCGGGTGGATGCAGGCCTCGACACGAGGCTGGACGCCCGGCCGCTCGACCTGCGGAGCCCCCGTGCTGCTTCCATCTTCAGGATCAGGGCGCTGTTCCTTCGATTTACAAGGGAGCTCTTATGGAGCGAGGGCTTCATGGAGGTCAACACCCCCAAGATCATAGGGGCGGCGGCCGAGGGCGGGGCCGAGCTCTTCGCATTTAACTACTTCCAGCGAGAGGCCTACCTGGCCCAGAGCCCTCAGCTTTACAAGGAAGAGCTCACGTTATCCCTGGACAGGGTCTATGAGATCGGCACCTACTTTAGGGCTGAGAGGATGAATACAACCCGCCACCTCAACGAGTTCGTCAGCCTCGACGTGGAGGCAGCGCTCTGCGAAAAGGAGGACGTGATGAAGATCCTCGAGGCCCTGGTTTCGGCCGGAATAAAGCATCTTGTGGGGGCGGCTGAGAAGGAGTTCAGGGCTCTGGGATTCACCCCGACCCTCCCCCCATTGCCATTCCCGATCGTTAGGTACGAAGACGCGGTCTCCGAGCTTGTCAAGAAGGGCTGCAGCGTCAAGTTCGGGGACGAGTTCGACGCAGAAGCGCTGAGGCTTCTCGGTGATATGTATCACGGGTACTATTTCCTGGTCGACTGGCCCGCTTCGCTTAAGCCTTTTTACATCAAGCCTAACCCATCAAGGCCCGATATCTCCGAGTCCTTCGACCTGATGTTCGGCCCCCTTGAGCTCGCCTCGGGCGGCGAGCGGGTGGCGGACCGTTCTTTGCTGGAGGAAAGGCTCAGGGAAAAGGGTCTAAAAGTCGAGCAATTTAAGGACCATCTGAAGGTGTACGATTGGGGGATGCCGCCGCACTCTGGTTGGGGGTTCGGCGTGGACAGGTTCGTGGCCCAGGTCACGGGAAACTCTAACATCAGAGAGGCCGTCCTCTACCCGAGAGATGCCTTTCGCGTGACCCCTTAAGTCTCGACAACTATCTTTCCGAAAACCTGACGCGAGTCCAGCCTTTTGCGGGCTTCCTCCATCTGATTGAGCTTATACAGGCTGTCAACGACTGGTGAGATTCGTCCGCTGCTCACCCAGTCTACAATCGTGACAAGGTCTTCCCTCGTTCCCACCTAGACCCCCCGTGAATGGAGATCCCGTTCGTGAAGATCTTCATAAGGTCCTGCGAGGCGTCCTTTACAGTGGTAGAGCTCAACGTCACCAACTTGCCGCCTCTCTTCACGCGGTCGAGCGAAGAATCGAAGGAGGCGCTTCCGACCGAGTCCACGACCACGTCGGCGCCCGGGCCTAGGTCCTTCGCAACCGACGTAGCTAAAGACCTCCGGCCCCCTGCCGCCTACGCCATGGCGGCCTTCATGCTCAGCAAGTCATTACATGCGGTCCCTAGAGCGCCTTATACTGTTCGCTCCACTTTATGTAGGCCTTGAGGGTCTCCTGCGGTACGCTGGGCTTTCTGGTCCTGAAGACCTCCTTGAAGTCGTTCATGGTTATGGCCCTGGTGCTGCTCCCCGGCTCGAGAGCTAAGCCACTTTCGAAGAGCTCGCTGACGACCCTGAGTTGGACTGACTGACAGATATCCTTGATGTCGCTCCCCGAGTAGTTTTCGCCCAGCCTGGCCAAGTCATCCAGGCTTACGCTGGGGTCCAACGACAGCGGCTTAGTGTATAGCTCGAACATGTGCCTCCTCGAAGCCGGGTCAGGGAGCATTACGTAGAGCCTCTTCTGGAAGCGCCTCAGGAAGGGCGTATCCAAGACCCACGGCTTGTTCGTCGCCGCCAGGATGTACATCTGGATCTTCTTGCCCTTGTCAGCAAGGCCGTCCATCTCCTTGAGGAACTGGTTTCTGACCCTTACCTCGCCGCCCACTTCTTGTGACCTGACGCCGAGGAGGGAGTCCACTTCGTCTATGAATATGATCGCTGGCTGGCCCTTCTCCGAAAGTCTCCTCGCCGTGTTGAAGAGTTTGGCGACGTTTCGTTCACCTTCGCCCAGCCATTTGCTCATTATGCTAGCTGCGTCCACCGTCATGAATGAGCCGTCAATTTCAGCGGCAGTGGCCGCCGCTAGCATCGTCTTGCCGCAACCCGGCGGCCCATATAACAGGAGTCCTCTAGGCCAACCAAGGGGGAAGAGGTCCGGCCTCTTGTAGGGGAAGACGATGGCCTCCTTGAGGGCCCTCTTGGCGTCCTCCAGCCCCACGACGTCTTCGATGCGGACGTCGGGCTTCTCCTTGAGCACCAGGTCGTCGTAGGACGCCTTGATCTTTTCCACCATGACGGGACCGCCGCCGGAGGCCGGCGGGGCGCGACCAGAGGTGTCCGATTCATCGTCGGGCATCCCTCCTTCGTCGGGAGGCATGAAGCCCCTGGCCGACTGGAGGGCCTTGATCCTCTCCTGGTAGGCCATGGCCCTCTGCAGGTACATCTGGTTGAGCTTGTACTCGGGGTAGAGCTGGACCAAACGCATCAGGGTCGAGATCGCCTTCTGGTAACTGCTTATGGCCTGACCGTAGCGCGCTTCGCTATCCGCCTTGATGGCATCGCTGGCGTGCTTGCTGGCGGCCTCCTCCAACATCTTAGCTGCCTGTTCGCTCATCGTATCTACAACTCCTTGCCTAGCTGCCTACTTTGACTCGACCTTCCCTGACGAGCTTGATGACCACCTTCTCGACCTCGTCGAGTGGTGCGTTAAGGGCCACCGCAGCCTCGTACACGTTCAACTTCCCACCCTGGGAATTGATGTAGCTGGAGACGGCATCTTCGAGGGGCTTGCGGGCTGACGACTGGAAGATGTCGATCTTGAACGGGTCCTCTTCGTCCTCCCCCGCAGCGAGGAGCGCCGTCCTCTTCACCTTGTCGAAGGTCGTCGGATCGGGGGCGGCTGTTATCGGCTCAGGGAGGTCGGCGCTCTCTATCTCGTTCTCCAAGAATTTCATCGCTTCCTCGACGATTTCTTCGCCGCTCGAGGTGTTGACATCGATGTTAAGGTTGGGGGCCACCTGGCCCAGCTCAGCCATGGTGTCGTTGAGCGTGTTCTGGATGTCCTCTTGCACGTTCATGACGTCCGCACTGAGGCCGTTGAGTACCGTGCCCACTCCCTTTATGACCTTGAAGGCATGGCCCATCTCAGTCATGGCATCGCCTATGTCCCTTATGCTCTCGAGACGAAGAATGACCTGCGTGAGGGCGAGCTCGCAGGTTACGAGCACTCGAATAATCTTCTTGACCTCTACGTGCTCGTTCGCATAGACAGAGGCCCTCTCCCTCTCCTGCTTCTGGACAGAGGAGACTATTATCTCGAAGAGCTTAACTCTCCTTTCTTCGAGGCGGTGGCGCAGGGTCTCGACCTCCCTCCTGTGAAGCTCAAGCCTCCTTATTGCGTCTGAAATCTTTCCACGAAGGTCCGCATCCGCCTTCTTTGACCCCCAGTTTAGTTTCAACGAAGGTCAGCTGGCCCTACCATGCCTAATGACACTAGTCCGACAGCCTCCTTCGTTTAGAATCATAATGGTCACAAATGATTAACAATCAAATTAAGACATTAAAACAAAATCTAAAAAAAGGTTTGAGAGGCCGTCGTTCAGACCCGGCGGCCTCTCTTTCGTCAGCCCATCACCCTTTCCGTTCGTCTATTGTGAGAAGCTCTGGCCGGATTCCCCAGTCATGCTGGGCAGGTCTGGGAACTTGTCCTTCATCTTCTGCTCCGCCACTGCAGACGCCTCTGCGAGTATGTGTTCGGCGTCCTCGTTGGCAGCCTCGAAGTTGAGGGTCAAGCCACCGAGCTGTCCGGCATCGACCAGGATGCTGCTGAGCACGTTGTTGATCTCGCCGATCTCCTGCTCAGCCTCCGGCATCACACCGACCAGGCCTGACTTGACGCTCTTGATGACGGCCATGGCCGGGGCCAGGGTGACGACGATGTCACCGAGCTCCGTCGCGGTATTGAGCCTGAGTATGATCTGCTCAAGGGCTATCCTGGCGGAAGTGACCATCTTGGCCATCTTCCTGATCTCGCTGAGCTCGTTGGCGTAGACAGATGCGTGCTGCATGTCATGCTTCTGGATGGAGGATACGACCTTGTTGAAGAGCGCTCCGTCCCTCTCCTTCAGCTTGTTGCTTGTGTTCTCGAGCTTCGAGACCTGGATCTGTATCCCACGTACAGCTTGATCAATACGGGGCTTCAGAGGACCAGCGGGTCTGACCGAGTCCTTTACCTTCTCCCCAAACCCGGGGGTCTGGGGAGTCTGCCATTTCTTACTGAATTCGGACACTGTTAGGCACCTTAGTAATGGACGATAGCCTGCGCACTTTATGACTGTTGTAACCCGTGAGTCCTGTCACTCGGGTGACAGGCAGGTCGGTGACAGTCCGCCCTCTGACGGATTCAAGTCTTGATTTGGCGAAAGCTTCTGGCAGCCAGCCTCTCATCGGTGCGATGAAGGAGCTGGGGTTGACAGAATATGAAGCCAAGCTGTACCTCACGCTCCTCACTAACGGGCCGTCCAGGGTGAAGGACCTAGCCTTTAGTGCGGCCGTTCCGAGGACCAAGTCGTATGCGGCCTTAAGGGGCCTCGCGGCCAAGGGCCTTGTTAAGCTCTACGACACTCCGCTTAAGTGCAGCGCCCAGGACGTCGGGGAGGGCTTCAAGGAGGCGCTGGCCGAGGAGGAGGCGAGGCTAAAGGGAATGCGGGCGGCCATCGCCAAGATTGACAAGATCAGGAACAGCTCCCTGAAGGGGAGGAGCCTCGCCGAAGGGAAATACTACATGTATGTGTCAGAGGAGGCCGGGCGCAAGCTGGTCGAACTGGTCTCGGAGGCCCGCTACTCCTTCCACGCTCTGGTGGACGGGAGGGGGCTGTCCATGCTCCACGATTGCAGGGACTCGCTGGCATCGCTCAACATGAGCGAGGCTGACATCAAGGTCGTCGTCTCTTACAAGGATCAAGAGCCCCTCCAGGAACAGCTGGGGCTGCCCATCTCGGCCAAGGTGGGCCAGGTAATGGAGGGTAGGAACGTGTTCATCGCCGACGGCTCCAGCCTCCTGATCACCAACAGCAGCACCGGCAGCGCGCTCTTCCTGCCCATAGCCGAGATTGCGGCCTTCCTAGATCACACCCTATTCTCACCCTATTGGGATTCGGCTGTCGATCTAGCTCAGTTCATGAGGCTCATGAACCTGAACATAGGCGACGAGCTGCCTTCGATCAAGGGCGACGCGTCCCTGTACCGCTCTTTCGTCAGCACCGTAATGGAGAGGATGGACGAGGACGAGCTCAGGAAGCTGGCGAGCGAGTTCTACGACAGGGTGGCTATATCGATCTCCAGCGAAGTCTTCTCTATGAGCCCTGACGCGGCGCTTCCCGCTTGGTCGGAGCTGATCAGCCTGTCCCTTGAAGGACGAGGGAAGGCCCGCTACGACAGCCTCACGAAGATGCTGACATTCGAGGTCTCAGAGCCGGCTAAGGTCTTCCCCGAGAGCCTGTGGCTCCTGGCCTTCGTCGGCTATCTCGACAGGTGCGGAATGCCCCTAAAGATCCTGCAGCGCGTGGGCAACGGGGGGAACCAGATCCTTCAGACGAAAGTCTCCTGGAACGTCCTTCAGTAAGCCTTTATAGCCTCTACCCTCGTCAGAAGGGCGTCGAGGTATTCGGATTGCCAAAGCAGATCTACGACGCGAAATCGTTCAAGAAGCTCATCGGGAAGGCGGACGAGATAAGGGTGGTCCGCGGCGACGAGAAGGTCAAACTGAAGCTGAAGACCAAGCATATGCTATACACTTACATCGCTGAGAAGGTCGAGGCTGACAAGCTCCTAAAGAACGTTTCAAAGCCCATCAAAGAGATAGCGGCCTAGAACACGGCCAAGCAGAAGAACAGCGCCAGGCCTAGCAACAGAGGGATGGTCAGGCCGGGCAGGGCCTTTCTGCTCGACAGGAGCACCAGGGTAGCGACGACGCCAATGTCCACTACGGCCAGCATGGCGACGGCCGCTACGAGCCCGTAAATTAGATATGCGGCCGAAGGGACCATGGCGTAGAATATCTGGTCGCCCATTCCCATGCTGATGTTCCCGAAGTCCACGCTCAGCGCCCCGAAGGGGACCCTCTCTACAACCTTCTTCAGGGGACCTCTGAACACGGAGTAGAGGTCGTAAACGGCGAAGAAGAGCAGTATAACGTAGATGGTCGGAGGGGTGAAGACCAACGCCAAGTAGGCGCCTGCCTCGCTGCTCATCAGGAGGCTGAACGCGGCCTTCGAGCTGGATCCGCCGTATATTAGCACCAGGAATCCAAGGACCCCCACCACAAGAGAGATAAGGCCCGAGGGAAGGAAGTCGATCCCCGAAAACACGAAGACGAGGAAGCTGAGGAAGGCCACCAAGAGGGCCTCGCCGATGGCATAAACATATTTGAGTAACTTGCTCCGGTAGAACCTCAGCAAGACGAGGCTTCCTGCGATGGGGATCGCCAGGAAGATCAAGGAGTTGAAGACCGGACCGCTGGAGCCCTGGACGGGAGCAAAAGAGACCTGGCCCTCGAGCTGCAGGAGCTGGTACGTGAAGATCAACGCCGCCAGTTGTGCGGCCAACGTGAACAGAAGGGGGAAGCGAATGATCTTAACGTTCAAAACTTGACGCCTATCTGCCCTAGGCATTCTTTGCACAGCATGGGCAGCTTCGAATCGACGTCGAAGGTCGAGTTGGCGAAGCTCATGATGCAGGTGGGCTCGGGGCAGTGCTTCAGGCCCACGAGGTGACCGATTTCATGGGCGACCTCCTTCATCAGCCTTTCGTTAAGCAGGCGGGGGTTCGAGTTGACGCGAAGCCTCGCCATGCTCACGACTCCGGCTGACCGTTGTGTATCCGCCAGGCCGAACACATAGTTGGAGCCCTGGACGTAGAGATCCTTCTCGGTCACTCCTATCATGAAGTTGGACCCGCTGGCCTTTACGAGACCTTGCAGCCTCTTCAGGATGCTGGCGGCGTCGTACTGCTTCCTCGCCGCGTTGAGCTCTCCTTCTTCCAGAGGCACGGGCGCGTTCGAAATGTTCGCCTTGAGGTCGAAGACGCCCCCTGCCGTCTCGAGCGCCTTGAAGTCTGCAAGCATGAATGGCCCGCCCAGTGGCACGAACATTATGGTTCCTTTAGATTTCAAAGGTCTCACCAGCTTCAGGGGAATGGGCGTCTAGGCCCAACTCCTCCCGCAGGCGCCTAGCAAAATCTTCGCTGTTTTCACGTTCTCCATGGACTATTATCACCTTTGGTGAACCCTTCACCTTATCCTTAAACAAACCAAACAAGTCAGCCTTACCCAAGTGTGAAGAAAAGTCGAACCGTTGCACGTCAGCGGCCACCTTGTACCTTTTCCCGTCCAGCTTGATCTCCTTCTTATCTAGGAGCGTCCTCCCCGGCGTCCCCGGCACCTGGAACGAGACGATGGCTATGCCATCCCTCTTATTCTTGGCGACGGACTTGTTGTAGAAGGTCGAGAAGCCGCCCACCATCATGCCAGCAGGCGAGATGATGACGGAGGAATCGGCGACGGCTCTGCGGCGGGTTCCCCAATCTTCAACGAACTGCACCTTGCCGAGGGCCCTCTGCAGCAAGGTCGGGTCCCTCACGGAGTCTGGGTTCTCCAGGAGTATCTGGTTCGTCTTGAGCGCCATGCCATCCATGTAGACCTTGTGCTTGAAACCGTGGCTGTAAAGTATGCAGGCCAGCTCCTGGGCCCTCCCCACGGCGAACGAGGGAACGAGAAGGGTACCTCCATCCTCGACGATCCGCTCGGCATATTTGACGAAGCGGTCCTCTTCCTTGGCGCGGTCTGGATGATCGGCTTGGGCATAGGTGCTTTCAGAAATGATGACGTCGGCGTCCAGGCCGTCCACGTCGGCCGGGGCGAGAAGCTGGGTGGGTGTCGTGTTCAGGTCTCCCGTGTAGATCACCCTCCTGCTCCCCTCTATGGTGGTGATGGCGCTGCCGGGAATGTGCCCCGCGTCCCTGAGGCCCACCTTGAGGTTGCCGAGCTTGAAGCCCTCTTTGAAGCCTTCGAGCTCCGTCCTTGCAGCCATGTTGTCGACGGCGTCCTCGTCGAACGGAAGGATGGAGCCAGATATCTTGAGGAAGTCCATCAGCAGGACCTTTGAAAGCGCCAGCGTCACCGGCGTGGCGGCCAGCACGGGCCCCGCCGAGAGGTAGAATAGCGGTGCGGCCCCTACGTGGTCGAGGTGCGCATGAGAAATGATCACGCCGTCGACATCCTTGGGCCGCACATGGATGGGGAACTCGGGCTCGCGGGCGAGCTTCACGCCGTAGTCAAGCAGAAGGCGCGTCCCGTCCGATTCGACGAAGATGGCAGACCTGCCCACCTCGTTGGCAGCTCCGAGAACTCTTACTTGCACATGTTTCGCCAACTGTATAGCCACATTTTTCAATAGGGTCTTTAAACCTTATGGGGGATGGCCTTGCTAGAAGTAATCCCGAAGGGGTCGCGATTTGACGGCTGCACTTTGATCGCTGGTTTCCACGGCATCGGTGCCACAGGCTACTGGTCAGTGAAGTACATGATACAGCAGCTGAAGGCCGAAAGGGCGGCGTTCATCGATTCAGAGTACATCCCCCCCGTTGCCGCCGTGCAGGGAGGGAAGCTGGCCACACCCCACGAGCTGGCCCGGAAGGGTGACCTTGTCTTCCTCAAGATAGACGTGCCTCTCTCCAGGGAATTCGAAGTCAAGTTCTACAGGGAGCTGGCTCAGTGGATCGTCGGGGCGGGCTTCAAGGAGGTCGCCCTAATCGGGGGGCTGGACGCGTCTCTCAAGGTCGACGACTCCACCCACAGGATAGTCTGCACATCCGCCTTTCAGCCGACAGGGAAGCTCAGCGAATCGGCCATCCTGGAGGACGACCACGTCATCGTGGGCCCCGTCGCCATACTGCTCAACTATTTCGAGGTCATGAAGTTCCCGGCCTACGCTGTGCTGTCCTACGCATCCACGGAAAGGGCCGATCCCCGAGCCGCCTCATCGGCCATCGGGTTGATGTCGAACATCTACGGTTTCAGCATCGACACGTCGGCGCTGATGAAGGGCGCGGAGGTCATGGAATCCGATTCGTTCCGAGATGAGCCCAATATCGATAAGCGCAGCGGCGATTCAATGTACACCTAGGCGAGGTGCCAGCTCCTTCAGCCCCGCAAAATACTTCGGCCCCAT